>CANJHY010000077.1:0-21422 GCA_947474275.1 Betaproteobacteria bacterium | reverse complement strand
CAGCCAATGCGATCGGCACTCTAAAACACAAAGCAGACTTGAAGATTACGGCCGCCGGGTCCGCGACGCCTTCCGCCGTGGCAGCAGCCGACGACAGTGATATCGGGACGCTGCTGGTCACGCGTCCCGATCTGCAAGCACATATCGAGAATTTCAGGAACCAGATGAGAAAAGTCTCGGGAATTGCGGGATAGGCAGATCAAGCGGGCGCTTCAACCCGGTGCCGCGACAGGTGCTCCGACGGACAGCGGGATGACGCGAATAATGGCTGCCGCCCCCCCCCCAATGCCTCCAGTCCGAGCTTCGCCTTGAACCCAGGCGAGTGGGCTTTCCGCTGCTTCGCTTCCTTCATATCTTCTCGTTCCTCATAACAGCGCACAGCTTAAACCGCTGTCTTGAAAACGGGGACCTTCTCGACCAGCCGCTTAACGATCCTCGCCTGCTCCGCCGGGAAGAGCTGATTCCGGATCTCGTCGAGGCGGGTCATGGCCACCGTGATTTCCCCCTCGTCGAGAGTCGGGTCGAGCCTTCTGTCATGACCGTGGACGGCCGGAAAAAAATCGCCACGGTCGAATATCCGCGCGGGCATTTCCGCAATCCGATGACGGACAAGGAAGTCGACGCCAAGTTTATCGATCTGGCGACACGCGTACTATCCAGGCGCCAGAGCAACAAGTTGCTTTCGTTGCTGTGGAATCTCGACGGGCAGGACAATCTGGATGCGATTTTTAAAGCGGCGCGCATCCGGCGGCGCACTGAAAATGCGCTGGCCTGAAATCCGGCACAATCCAGCGGCGACAATCGCCCAATAAAAACGCCACCCGGGGGTGGCGTTTTAGCTGGAGCCGGTATCTTTACACGCGGCGCCGGTAGTCGCCGGTGCGGGTATCGATTTCGATCTTGTCGCCGGTCGCGCAAAATAACGGCACCTGAATGATAAATCCGGTCTTGAGCTTGGCTGGCTTCAGCACCTTGCCCGAAGTATCGCCGCGGATGGCCGGCTCCGTGTATTCGATTTCGCGTTCGAGCGACTGCGGAATGATCACCGAAATCGCGCGTTCGTTGTAGAACACGACTTCGCACGGCATGCCTTCATCGAGATAGTTGAGCGCTTCGCCCATGTTGTCTTTCTCGATTTCATGCTGGTTGAACTCGTTGTCCATGAACACGTACATCGGATCGGCGTAGTACGAGAATGTGACTTCCTTGCGCTCGAGCACCACCATTTCGAATTTGTCGTCGGCGCGATAAACGCTCTCCGTCGGCGCGCCCGTCAGCAGGTTGCGCATTTTCATTTTTACGACCGATGCGTTGCGGCCGGATTTGGAGAAATCGGCCTTCTGCACGACCATCGGCTCCTTGCCGAGCATGATCACGTTGCCGGCCCTGATTTCCTGTGCGATTTTCATGGTTTTCCCGCTGCAAAAAGGCTAAAAGGCGGCTATTCTAGCCGATTACGGCAGAATTCGGCCAGCTTGATTGCCAGATTGCCGCCACCGGCGAGACGCCCTGCCCAAGCCTGTGCGTGCACCGCAGCGGCCTGGCGCCGGGCCATGAACGCCCTCCAGCATGGCGCGATATCGGGAGACTGTCGGTTCCATGCCGCATGGATCGAACGCATCGCGGTAGCCGTCGGTTCATCCAACCAGTCGACGTAGCGGTCTACAAACGCCGCCTGTTTGGCAATATGCGCGTCCTCTTTTTGCACGTAGGCCTGCCATACCAAGGGGCGCGCCGCCCACTGCGCGCGCACGAACGAATCTTCACCGCGCACGAAATTCACGTCGCATGCCCACAGCAGACGGTCGTACTGGTCGATATCCAGAAAAGGAATGGCGGCTATCGTCAGCTTGTCTCTCACCGTGCATGATCCCGGCTCTATGTGGTGGCCGACGATAGCGGACAACTGATCAAGCGCCCTGCCCGCGGGCACCATGCATACGATGGGCAATCCACCTGCGGACCACTCAGCCATGAGCGCAGGCAGCGCGGCATTGTCGTAACAAAAAAGCGATACGCACAGCGCGCCGTCTGCGCCGGACGTTATGCCAAGTTCATTCCAGAAACCGGCGATCGCGCCGGCATTGGATTGGAATGCGTCGCGCGCCTGAACAAGTTCGCGTTCGATCAGCAGGCCGCCAGTCGCCGCAGTGAAACCGGGAAAGAAAAAATGTTTGACGAGCGGCAGCGCCGGATGTGGCGACGGCAGGCCATGGCAACCTTCGACCCACGGTTCGGCACTCAGATGTTCAAGGTTAATCCATACCGGGCGTGGCGTGCGCGCAGCCATTGCGGCGAGGTAATTGTCTGGCAGGCGGACGCCGAAGCCTTCGATCACGATGTCGGCGGGTTGCACGGCCGCCATTGCCTCGCCCCAATGCCAGACTTCAACGCCGTTTACCTGCTGAATTTCCAGCGCGGGGTCGATGTCGCGGCAAACGCGCCGAAAACTCGCAAGGTCATCGACCCACAAGCGAACGGACTGTCCCAACTCCGACGACAACTGGCGCGCCAGCCGCCAGCAGACGCCGATATCGCCGTAGTTATCGACTACCGAGCAGAAAATGTCCCAGGTGCGCGTCATTGATTTCCGTTTGCGGCCGCATGGTGCGTTGCCCGCCCAACATCAGCGGATCGACACCAGCGGTTCAGCCATAGATCAGTGCATGAACCTGATGGTGGCGCGGCGGCGCCGCGGGATCGATGCTCAACACGCGGATATTGGCGGCCTGCAGACAGCGGGTCGCAAATTGTTCGCCTTCGGCCTGCGGACCCGGCGTGAAATTCCGCACCAGCACTGCCGCGACCACTTCGAGCTGCTTGTTGCAGACCACCAGGTCGAGGCGTTGCTGCACCAGTTTGCGCTCGATCTGCTCGCGCGGCAGTCCGCCCAATGCCGTCGCAATTTCGACAACATCGGTCAATGCCAGGCCGGCGAAAATTTCGTGGTCCGGCAGGCCCGTCCTGAAAACGTAATAGAGCAGCGCCGAAGACTGCGGCAGCAGGCGCGGCTTCTTGCTGAATTCCGCGACTGCCGCCGCGGCCGGCGTGGGGGGCGCAGCAGGCTTCTCCAATGCGTCGATCACCGCGCGGGGATTGGCCTTGAGGTCGGCCAGCAATGCTGCCATTTGCACGGTGCGCTCGCTACTGCGCTTGCGTTGCTTGCGGTTATATCTCGTAACGATGAAGACCATCGCCGCGATCCACACCAGACCGATCAGGTACCACATGGAGCGATCTCAGTCCTGCAGGTAGTCGACCAGCTGCCCGCTGGTCTGGCGCAACCGCCGGCTCATCATGGTGACTATCTTGAGCAGAATATTCACGCTCAAAGCCGGATGCTCACGGATGATGCGCACGAACTGCTCGCGCGTCAGCATTACCAGTGTCGATTGCTGCGGACAAATGCAGGTCGCCGAACGCGGCTCGCCGTCGACCAGCGCCATCTCGCCTATGGTCTTGCCGGGCTCGATCTGGCCGATGCGCTTGCTGCCGTACTTGGCGTCCTGCTTGAATATTGCCGCACCGCCTTCGATCACCAGGCACATAAAGCCGCCGCGGTCGCTCGCGCGGAATATGATGGTGCCGGAAGCAGGCGCTGTAGGCCTGCACATATTTGGCAAGCGTCTCGATTTCCGCTGCGGGAAAATCGCCGAAAAACTGGCTGCCCTGCAGCATGGCGAGCAGCTGCGCCTGAAACGCGCTGCCGCTGCCCAGCAGCTTCAACTCGGGCTCGATCACTTTACGAACCGAACTCATGCGCGACCTCCCGCGGCCAGTGGACCCATCTCGTTATAGTTGTACTAGGAAGTCGGCGCCGCCGGTTGCTGCCGGTTGCGCCGCCGGTCGAGCCACCACGCAAGTGCCGGCAACATCAGGAAAGAACCCGGCAAGGCGAGCACGATCAGGTACGGGCTGATATTGGAAAGACGCCGCAGATGCACCTTCAACTCTTGCTTGTCCTCCGTCGTCCACAATTGCTTGTTGCGCGGCTTCATCATGAGCGGCATCAGCCCCCTGACCTGCAATATTTCGCTGAGCAGATGCTTCTTTTCGCGTTCGGTCAGGTCGCGTATCGAGCGATAGGCGATCACGCTGGCGGTACGAAACTTGGCTATGCGCGAGGGATCTGCCATGCGGTTCTGCTCGCGGACGCCTAGAAAAAGGACTTGCCAGCGGATTTGGCGAACGCGCGATAGGTGCGCCACGCCACGAAACCGCGCTGCGCCCACTTCCACAGTCCGCGCCGCTGCGTTACCGTCCCCACCGCGACCAGCGCGCCGAGCAGCAGCGGATGTTCGCGCAGATACTGCACACCGGCGATGCCGCGGTCGGCGACTTTGATCGGCCCGTCAAGCCGCTGCGTCAGCGCCGCGAGTTCATCGCGCTGGGCGGAGCACTGCGCGAGCAGTCTCTCGCGCTGAAGCAGATTTTCGATGATTGAATCGCCGCGCTTCACACTGACAATCTGTCGCGGTCTTTCTTCAGTTCGCCGAGGCTCGCCTCAAACAAACGCGTGCCGGCCGCGGCACGCCCGCGCGCCGCTGCGGCAAGTGCGGCGCCGACCGCCAGATACAGCACCGCGAAACCGCCGATCGCAAAGAAACGGTTGCTGTCCCAGAACATGGCGATCACCAGAAACGTCAGCAGCAAGAAGCCGAAAGCGAGAAAAAAAACCGCTGCAACGCCCAGCATCAGCATCTGGGCGATGCGCTGGCGCTCAGCATGCAGTTCGTTCGCCAGCAACTCGAGGCGCGTCTGCGCTATCGCCACGAGCGTGGCGAGCAGCTTTTTGATGGAACTCAACAACCCGCCCATGCGGGCGGCACCGGCGGGGGAATCTGCGCCGGCCATGAGACTAGCGGCGGCCGATCAGCAATCCGATCAACAGCCCGACTCCAGCCGCGGCGCCCACTGCCTGCCACGGATTTTCACGCACATAATCGTCGGTCGCGCGCGCCGCCTGCTTGCTGCGCTGGACGATCACGTCCTCGGCTTCAGCCAGTTTGACTTTGGCCTGATGCAGGCTGTCCTGAATGCGCTCGCGAGCCACGGCGACTTTCTCGCCGGCCTGGCTGGCGGTTGCTTTGAGCAGTTCTTCGGCATCCGCGACCACCGTGCGGAAATCCTGAACCAGTTTTTCCTTGGAAACATTTGCTTCGGCGCTCATCGTTACCTCTGTTCACAGTTGAAGTTAAGAGGCCGGCCGCTATTACGTTAAAACACCGGCATGGGGTTGATAAGGTTATAGATTTTTACCGTTTAAATCAAGAATTACCTGCATGGTCGGGCGCATGCACCGCCAACACCCGCTTTTGCGCGCAACGCCCCGTTTCTGCGCGCACGCGCTTAACCCCTTCCGCGTCGCCGCGCCGTTTAAACCACCAGTCGCAAACCAGCCATTTGTTCAATTTTACGGACACATCCAATGAAAAAATCCACCCAATTGGGCCTGTGCTCGCTCGCCACGGCGTTCGCCATGGGCATCCCCCAGGCGGCCAGCGAAGCGGAAACCGGCGGCAACGCGCTCACCATCTACAGCACTGCACAGCCCGGCGCGATTTCGCCCGAGGTCTTTCGCAATGGCGGGCGTGGCCAGGCCATACCGGGTTACGCGGTCGTGCGCCAGCAACGCGACATCAATCTCACGCGCGGGCGCAACAGCGTGCGCTTCGCCGACGTCGCCGCTTTTATCGACCCGACCACCGTGATGTTCGAATCGCTCACCGATGCCGCGGGCACCAGCGTGGTCGAGCAGAATTTCCAGTTCGATCTGGTCAACCAGGACAAGCTGCTGCAAAAGTACGTGGACCAGACCATTAAAGTCGATCAGGTGCGCGGCACGGCGGTCGAGTCGTTCACCGGCACGTTGCTCTCGACTGCCGGCGGCATGATCCTGAAGCGTGACGACGGCACCCTTCAACTGCTCCCGCACAATGCCGGCATCACCCTGCCCAGCCTGCCGGGCGGACTCATCACGCGGCCGACGCTGGTCTGGGACCTCAACGCAAAACAAGCGGGCAACCACCGCACGCGGGTGTCGTACCAAACCACCGGCCTCACCTGGTGGACGGACTACAACGTGACTTACGCGGATGGCAGCAACGCCAACGCGTGCAAACTCGATATCGGCGCCTGGGTGAGCATCATCAACCAATCGGGGGCCAGTTATCCCGAAGCAAAACTGAAGCTCGTGGCCGGCGACGTGCAGCGTACGCAATCGCCTGGCCGCGCGGATGGCAGACTGGCGATGGCGAAATCAATGGTCCGCGATGAAAAAGACAGCGGCTTCGCGGAAAAGTCGTTCTTCGAGTACCACCTCTACACGCTGGGCCGCCCGACGACGCTGTCCGACAACTCCACCAAGCAGATCGAGTTGTTTCCTGCCGCGCGCAATGTGCCATGCGAAAAAACGCTCGTTTACTATGGTGCTGTGCCGGGTTACTACGGATATGGCGCAAGCCCGCAGACCGATCGCAATTACGGCGCGCAAAGCAACAAGAAAGTCGACGTCTATCTCGGCTTCAAGAATGCGACTGAACACAACATGGGCATGCCGCTGCCGTCCGGCCGCATCCGCGTCAGCAAATTGGACAGCGCCGACAAGACGCTGGAATTCATCGGCGAGAACGTCATCGACCACACGCCGAAAAACGAAAACATACTGATCAAGCTCGGCTCGGCGTTCGATGTCGTCGGCGAGCGCCGCCAGCTCGATTTCAAGGTCGACACCACGCGTAAAACGATGAATGAGGAAATCGAGGTCAAGCTGCGCAACCAGAAAAAAGAAGCGGTCACCGTCATGGTGAAGGAAAACCTCTACCGCTGGGTCAACTGGCAGGTCACGGCGCAAACCCACGCTTTCGAAAAGGTGGATGCGCGCACCATCCAGTTCCCGGTAAAAATCGCCGCCGGCGCCGAAGTCACCGTGCGTTACAGCGTGCAGTACACGTGGTAAGCGCCCAAAAACCTCACCCATAGCCGGTGCTATACTTGATTCGCGTTGCATAAACCGGGGAGGTTTCACATGGGCGTCGTAGCGTTCGTAATACTGGGGGTGGCAGTCCTGGCGCTGGTTTACCTGGTGATGATTTACAACAATCTGGTCCAGGTAAAGCACAACGTATCCAAAGCGTGGGCGAACATCGACGTGCTGCTGAAGCAGCGCCACGACGAACTGCCCAAGCTGGTCGAGACCTGCAAGCAGTACATGAAGTTCGAGCAGGACACGCTGCAGAAAGTGATCGAAGCGCGCGCCAAGGTTTTCTCCGCGCGCGAATCCCAGGACCTGCGTGCGCTGGGCACCGCCGAAGCAGGACTGCGTACCAGCGTCGGCAGCCTGTTCGCGCTGGCCGAGCAATATCCCGACCTCAAGACCAACCAGACGTTTTTGCAACTGCAAAGCCGCATTACCGGGCTCGAGAACGCGATTGCAGACCGCCGCGAGTTCTACAACGAATCCGCCAACATCAACAACGTGCGCGTCGAGCAGTTTCCCGACGCCATCGTCGCCGGCATGTTCAATTTCAAGCAGGCGCAATTGCTGGAATTCGATGCCGCGGAAAAAACCGACGTCGACGTCAAGGACTTGTTTAAATAGCGCCGGCCATGGGCGTCAGGCTGCGCCTCCATTCGTTCAACTGGCTGACGGGTGGCGTTCACGTATTCATACTGGCGGCCGCCGCCCAGGCCGAATCGGCGGCGGTGTGGCCGTTTGCGTTGGGCGCCATGTCGCTCGCCAGCTTCGCGGCATGGGTCGGAAATTACCGGCGCCTGCGTCACGTAGAAGACACTCCGCTCTCCAACATCGCCACCGCGGCGCAAGGTTACGTTGAAATTTCCGGGCGCGCCGAACTCCCGGGCGGCACCCCGCTGCTCTCCAAATATTCCCTGCTGCCCTGCGTGTGGTTTCAGTACGAGGTTTACGAAAAGTCGTCCGACGACAAGTGGTCGCTGGAGGATTCAGGCGTCAGCGACGAGCCTTTTGTCGTCAAGGACGCCACGGGAAGCTGCGTGATCGATCCCGAGAATGCCGAAGTCCTGTGCTCGCGCAAGGAGACCTGGACCAAGGGCAATTATCGCTACACCGAATGGCTGTTACTGCCACGCGAACTCGTCTATGCGCTCGGCGATTTTGTCACGGTCGGCGGCGCCAACAGCGATCTCAATCTCGATGCCGACGTGGGGTCACTGCTGGCAGCATGGAAAAAAAAACAGCCCGAACTGCTCAAGCGCTTCGATCTGAACCAGGATGGCGCGCTGGATCTCAAGGAATGGGAGCTAGCGCGGCGCCAGGCCATACGCGAAGTCGAAGCGCAGCACCGCGAAATCCGCATGCAGGACGGCACCCACGTCTTGCGCGCGCCCGCCGATGGCCGCCTGTTTCTGATCTCCAACTATCTGCCGGCGAAACTGCGGCTCAACTACCTGCTGTGGGCGTGGGCGCACGCGGCGGTATTTGTCGGCGCCGGCGGCGGTACGTTTGCGTTGCTGTAAGCACGCGATCCCGCCCGGAGTAGAATGTTTGCGCACAAATCTCTACACTAGCCGCTCGTAAACCAACACTAGGCGCCGCCATGCGAACCGACCACCTGCTGGGCCTCAGCACCCAGGGTTTTCACAAGATTTTTTATACCGACTGGGGCGATCCCGCCAGCCAACGCGTCGTCATCTGCGTGCACGGCCTGACGCGCAACTGCCGCGATTTTGATTTTCTGGCGCAGGAACTGGCCGCGGAATGCCGCGTGGTGTGCCCTGACGTCGCCGGGCGCGGCCGCAGCGACTGGCTGTATAACAAGGACGATTACAGCTATCCGCAATACATGGCTGACATGAACGCGTTGATCGCGCGCGTAACGGCATGGCCCGCGGCGGGCGGCTGGCTGGGCAAACTGTCGAACTTCCTGACCAGGCGCTACGGCGAGCGCTCGCTCTACTGGGTCGGCACGTCGATGGGCGGCATGCTCGGCATGTTGCTCGCGTCGCGCCCCAATTCGCCGATCCGCAAACTGGTGGTCAACGACGTCGGGCCGCTGATTCCCAAGGCCTCGCTCGAGCGCATCGCGACTTACGTCGGCAAAGACCCGCGCTTCAAGACTTTCAAGGAACTCGAAGCCTATGTGCGCGCGGTCTCCGTCCCGTTCGGCCCACTGACCGATGCGCAATGGCATCACATGACCCTGCACGGCGCCAAGGAGCACTCCGACGGCAGTTGGGGCATGTGCTACGACCCCGACATCGCGGCACCTTTTCGCAAGGGGGCGGCGCAAAATATCGACCTGTGGAGTTTCTGGGACACCATCACCTGTCCGACGCTTGCGATACGCGGCGCCGAATCCGATCTGCTGCTCAAGGAAACCGCCGAGGAAATGCAAAAACGCGGGCCGCGCGCGCGGCTGGTTGAATTTGCCGGCATCGGCCACGCGCCCATGCTGATGGCGGAAGACCAGATCAAGGTGATAAAGGATTTTCTGCTGGCACCCGACTGAGCGGCAGGTCAGTTAACGAAGCGGTCTCAAAAACAATTGGGAACCGCCGATGAACGCGAATGAACGCAGATAAGATCAAGGGGCTTGACCTTGATTCGAGCAAAGGTCTGGAATTGTATCGGCGTCAATCGGCGTACCCCTCAAGGGGGTATTGAAAACAATTTATCGGCGGTTGCTTGTCGGTTTTGTATTTTTGAAATGAGTTCTACGGAAAGTCGGTGAACTCATCCAGCGACACCTTGCCGTCGCGGTTCTTGTCGATCTTCTTGAAATTCTGCTCCAGCACCGCGTCGCCCTTGACTTCATCCGGCGTGAGATAACCACTGCGATCGCGGTCGAGCACGTAAAACTCGCGCGGCGTCAGTTTGCCGGGCTTCTCGGGAGGCTGCAGCGCACGCGCCGACTCGTTGCCGGAGAGCCGTTCGTACACCTGCTGCCCACCCATCACGAGGAAGAGCACCAGGGCACCGGCGGCCATCCAGGTCAGTTGCGTCATCCCCGGGCGCGCCGCGGGCGTGAGCGAGTGCTCGAGCAGCAGCGTTTTGGCGGCGCGTTGCGTGGGCGGGTCGTCGGCCGATTCGCCTTTGGTGGACGCCACGGCATAGGCGACCGGCGACGGCGGCGGCGCCACGTAAGCTTCGCCGGTAAACATCGCCTTCCATTCAGGCACCGACTGCGGGCGCGTCTTTTCGTCGACTTCCAGGCCGCGATTGACGCCGTGCAGGAAGCCGGTCGTGAAACGATTGCGCGCCTCAATCAGGCACGACATCACCGCGTCGTCTTTCAGACGCGTTACGCTGTCGGGCGGGTTGTCGCCGATCACCGCGCGGTACATCACCGCGGCCATGGAATAGATATCGGTCCACGGGCCCTGGTTGCCATCGCTCGAATACTGCTCGAGCGGCGCGTAGCCCGGCGTCAGGACGGACGTCATCGTTCTGGTGGTGCCGCCCACAGCCAGGCGTGCGGCGCCGAAATCGAGCAGCACGGGCACGCCGGTATCGCGGATGAAAATATTCGAGGGCTTGATGTCCCGATGCAAGAAACCCGCCTGGTGCACTGCGTGCAAGCCGTCGAGCAGCGGCAGGAGTATGCGCATCAGCAGCTCTTCGTCGGGCTCGGGAATGCGCTTCAGAAGCTGGCTCAGCGACACGCCGGACTCGTAGTTCATCACCATGTAAGCCGTGCCGTTCGCCTCGAAATAACGGCTGACCGTGACGATGTTCGGATGGCTGAACTTGGCGAGCAGGCGCGCTTCCTGCAAAAAGCGGTCGAGACCCCACTTGTAGTTGTATTCGGTGCCGGTGCTGACGGGCACTATGCAGCCGTCGAGCGCGCGCACCGCGAGTTCGACCGGCAGATACTCCTTGATCGCCACCTTGACTTCGAGGTGCGTGTCGTAGCCAAGGTAGGTCATGCCGAAGCCGCCCGCGCCGAGCACGGACTCGAGCCGGTACTCGAGCAGCATCGAGCCCAGCGGCAGCGCGTTCCGGTAATTCAGTATTTCAACCATGTTTAATGCGCCCGGCCGGCAAACGCCGACCCGGCAACCCATGCCTTCCCATGTGCGACTACACGCATGAAGGCTGATTTTACTGGAAAATCAAAGCGCAAGCCGCCCCGCCCGGCCATCGTCACTCCGGCCCGGTCTTCACGCCCAACGCCAGTCGCGGAATTGCTCGCGCAGCGCGGCTTTCATCATCTTGCCGGTCGACGTGCGCGGAATCGCGGTGACGAAGGCAAAACCTTCCGGCAGCCAGAATTTAGCGAACTTCGGCACCAGATAATCGCGCAGCTCCTGCTCGCTTGCCGACTGGCCGGGCTTCAGCACGATTACCGCCAGCGGCCGCTCGTCCCACTTTGGATGCGCGATGGCTATCACCGCCGCCTCCTGCACCGCAGGATGTCCGGCAAGCGCATTTTCGAGGTCGAGCGAACTGATCCATTCGCCGCCAGATTTGATCAGGTCCTTGATGCGGTCGGTGATCTTCACATAGCCCTCCGCGTCTATGGTGGCAACGTCTCCGGTGCGAAACCAGCCGTCGTCCGTCCAGTTATCCGCCTCGGCCGCCAGTTTGTAATAACTCGCCGCGATCCACGGCCCGCGCACCTGCAGTTCACCCATGGTAGCGCCGTCCCACGGTGCGCTGCCGCTATCGGTCATCGCGCGCACTTCAACAAACGGCGCCGGCAGCCCCTGCTTGCCACGGTACGCGTAACGCTCATCTTCTGGCCGCGTCTGCAGTTCATGCTTCAGATATGCAGTGGTACCGAGCGGCGTGGTCTCGGTCATCCCCCACGCGTGCAGGATGTGGAGATTGAAGCGGTCGAATGCCCGGATCATGGACTCCGGCGCCGCAGCACCCCCTACGACCATCCGCATGCCCGGTGTCAATTTCCATTGCGCGGGATTTTTTTCCAGTGCCTGCAGAATGCCCATCCAGATCGTCGGCACACCGGCAGTGAACGTGACGTGCTCCGACTCGTACAAATCGAGCAGGCTTACCGCGTCGAGGTGCGGGCCCGGCAGCACGAGCTTGCAACCAACCATCGCGCCGGTGAACGGCAGGCCCCACGCGTTGACGTGAAACATGGGCACCACCGGGCACAGCGAATCGCTTTGCTTCAGACCGAGCGTGTCGCCCATCGCGCACGCCATCGAATGCAGCACCAGCGCGCGATGCGAATAGACGACGCCCTTGGGTTTGCCGGTTGTCCCGGAGGTGTAACACATGCCCGCAGCATCGTTTTCGCCGAGCAGCGGGACCTGCATCTCCGCGCCGCCGGCTATGAACTGTTCGTAATCTTCCAAGCCTGGCGCGAGTGGCTGGCCGCTCAGGCGCACGACGATCACCCTCTCGAATTTGACCTTGTCCTTGAATTTTTCGTAAAGCGGCAACAGCACGTCGTCGACGATCAGGAAGCGGTCGCCGGCGTGGTCAGCGATATAACCGATGTCGTCGGCATGCAGGCGCAGATTTAGAGTGTGCAGCACGCCGCCCGCGCAGGGAATCGCAAAATACGCCTCGAGATGCGCGTAATGGTTCCACATCAGGGTCGCGACGCGCTCGCCTTTCTGCAGACCGGCGGCCTGCAGCGCGCCGCCAAGTGCAATCGCGCGGCGGTGAAAATCGCGGTAATGATGACGATGCAGCGACTTGTCGGGCAGGCGCGACACGATTTCCGACGCGCCGAACAGTTTGCCCGCGCGCTCGAGGATGGGCGCCAGCGTCAACGGGAAATCCATCATCGTGCTTTGCATCGTCCCCTCCCGCACGGCAACAGCTTTAACAATCAAATACTTTAGCCACAGAGAGCACGGAGAAAAAAACTCTGGAACAGAATTTTATTGTGACCTTACTTCTCTGTGTTCTCTGTTCCCTCTGTGGCTGACTTTTTGCTTTTCGCCCTGGACGCTCGTATTAACCGCGAAACGGCGTTAGATCCAGTTTACCCTTGAAAACACCCTGCGCGAATTGCAGGAACTGGTCGGCACGCGACTCGCTCCAGCCGCCGAACGCGGTATTGCCGCGGAACTTGCGCTCGATGTCCTCGCGCGACAGCGGATCGTGCATGCCGCCGCGGATATGCGGCTGGCGTTCTTCGAACACGCGACCGTCCTTCAGCGTCATTTTGACGTGGCCGGTGAAAGCCTTGGGATAGGGGTTGTTGGGATCCACCACGTAATTCACCTTGGCGGCGAGACCGAGGATGCGCGGATCGCGCACGGTTTTTTCGCTGAACGCATCGAGCCCGGCACCGCCGGTCACGAATGCCACTGCGACGTTGAACGGCGCGCTGAACTTGGCCGCGTAATCGTTGGCGGGCTTTTGTTTCGACGCCAGCGGGTCCCACAGCCGGTGAACATAGCCCTCCGCGGTTTCGCACAGTACTTCGGCCACGTCGTCGGCGTTGAAGCCCTTGCGCGCGAGGCGCAGCGCGCAATCGATATACGGCTGGTTCATGGTACCGGTCGCGTAGGGCTTGAAAGTAATTTTGTCAATCATCCAATCGTCGCCGAAATCGCGCGTCAGGACGTCGTAATCACCATCGACGTTGCGTGCGAAAGCATAGAAAAAACCATGCGTACCCTCGAATACCGTGCGCGGACCGAGAAAACCATGCTGCGCAATACGCGCCGCATGCAGGCCGATACGCGCCGCCCAGCCGGCATGCAGCCGCTTGGTCCATGCGCCTTCGGCCAGGTATTCAATGATGCCGCTTGCCATACTGCCCGCGATGCCCAGCGCATCTACGGTTTGCTTGCGGTTCAGACCCAGCGTCGTGGAAACGGCAAGCGTTGCCCCCATCGCGCCGATCACGCCGGTTGGGTGAAAGCCCGCTTTGTGGATGGCTTTCGGAATCACCATGCTGAGGCGGCACATCGATTCGATGCCGACAACCATGCCGAGCAGCGCCGCGCGTCCGCCGCGGCCAAAGCGCTCGCATGCCGCCAGCACCGCGGGCACGATGATAGTGCTGCTGTGCACCGGCCCGCCTTCGAACGTGTCATCAAAATCTTCGCCGTGGCCGGCCGTACCATTGATCATTGCCGCGTCTTCGGCGCTGAACTCGCCGCCATGACCCAGCGCGGTACATGCGCCGCCGCGATCGACGCTCGCGATCAGCGCCTTGATGTAATCCGTGTTGCGCGCCGCGACGCACAGACCCGCGATATCGATCAGCAGGTCTTCGGTGCGCGCGCGCACCGTCGGCGGAATCTTGTCCGCGGTGAGTCCGGCGACGCAGTTGACCAGCTTCTCGCTGACGGAAATCACGTGATCGGGAGCTGCTTTCATAACACCGCTCCGTACTGCGTCATGCGACTTGTCATTTGAACTCCGGCTTTTTGTAGCGGCCGACCGGCACGAGTTCGGCCACGGTGCCGCCGGGCGCGCGGAACTTGATCGGGATCACGCCCGGGTCGCTGATGATTTCGCAGCCGTACGACTTGATCTGCGCCTCGGATGCCTCGAGGTCTTCAACTTCGACCGCGAAATGATGTATGCACGGCCCCTCGCCTGCCGCCTTCGATTCGGCGGACTGCGTGCCGGCGTCGTACTGAATCAGCGTGAAGTCGATCGCGCCGTCGCTCAGGTGTCGCGACAGGTGGTCGCGCGTTTTGCGCGTCTCCACTTCACGGAAACCGAAAACCTTCTCGTAGAATTCGGTGGTCTTTTCGAGGTCTTCGACCTTCAGTGCCAGGTGCACGATGCGGTTCATGTGAGATCTCCTTGGTAAACTGCGCGCACATTCGCACCTTTGCAGCCGTTCGCGCAAGCCCCTTGTGCTATCATAAGGGCGTATAAATATTCATTCTTTCTGCCGCGTCACCCTGCCGACGCACGGCAACGAGATTCACCCCACTGAAGTGCTGCTCAATCCCCGGGTTCGTGCGGATACACCGGCGGAATCGGCTCGGTCTTGTTCATCTCGGCGCCAAGTTCGCGTTCGATTTTTGCCATCTCCGTCAGCAGGGCCGAAAGCCTCAGAGCGATACTTTCGAGATCGGCCTCCGGGACATCGAGTTCTATAAGCTGCGCCAGCTCGCGTATCTGACTGGATGACAGGTTCATATTTTACCCCGTAACCGCGGCGGGCCGGACACCGCGCGTCGTCTGTTCGAGGACGGGATGCCGGGTATGCCAGATTGTCGCGCGCTCGTACGCGTGGCCGATGCGATATACCGTCGCTTCCGCAAAGGGCCTGCCCGCCACTTGCAGGGACAACGGCAATCCATCTTTGGTAAAACCCGCCGGTACCGCCAGCGTCGGCACGTTCGCCAAACCGAACGGATGCGTGCTGATGCGGCGCAGAATAATCCGCTGCGCCATGTCCTCTTTCGAATGCACGGTTTCACGCGCATCGTCTATCAGGCCCGCCGGCTTCAGGCTGGTCGGGCAGAGCAAAGCATCGTAGTGCTCGAACGCGCCGAGAATCTGCTTGCGCACCACGGCGCGCGCGCGCATTGCCCGCGAATAAATTGCGGCGGGCACCAGCGCTGCGGTCGCCATCCGGCTGCGCGTGCCGGCATCGAAATCGCCCCAGCGGCTGCGCAGCAGCGGCAGATACATCGAAGCAACGTCCGCATCGGACGTGAGCATAGCGAGAGGAATTGCATGCTTAGCCCACGGCAGGGATATTTCCCCGACCGTCGCGCCCAGTGAGCGCAGCACTTCGATCGCCTGCTCCATCGCCGCGCGCATTTCGGGATGCACGCCGTCGGGCCACGTCATTTCGGTTACGACTGCCAGGCGCATCCCTTTGAGATCTGTGCCTGCAGCGAACGAAAAATCAGGCACAGCACGCTGGCTCGTCAACGCATCGTGCGCGTCGTAACCTGCAATCGCGCGCAGAAACAGCGCATTGTCCTCAACAGTGCGCGTAATCGGCCCTATGGTATCGGCCGTCCAAGCGTACATGATGCCGCCGTGACGGCTGACGCGGCCAAACGTCGGGCGCAGGCCGACCACGCCGTTGGCCGCCGCCGGACCGCGGATCGAGCCGCCGGTATCTTCGCCTAATGACCCCGAGCAAAAGCCCGCGGCGGGCGCAATGCCGGAACCGCTTGATGAACTCGACGGCGTGCGTTCCGTATTCCAGGGGTTGCGCGGCTGGCCGTGTGCAAACACGTGGGTGCCGCCCTTGCCGAATTCGTGCAGGTTCTCCTTGCCGATCAGGATCGCACCCGCTTCCCTGAGGCGCGTGATCACTGTCGCGTCGAAATCCGGCACATGATCGGCAAAAATGCGCGAACCCAGTGTGGTCCTGATGCCTGCGGTGCAGAGCTGGTCTTTGACGCCGAACGGAATGCCGTGCAAAGGTCCGCGATAATCGCCGCGGCCGATCTCGAGTTCGGCCTGGCGCGCGGCCGCCAGCGCTGCTTCGCCGCATACGGTGATATAGGCGCGCAGCACCGGGTTATAACGTTCGATGCGCTTGAGGCAGAGTTGAACCAGTTCAACCGGCGACAGCTTGCGCTCGCGTATCAGCCGGCCCTGCTCTGCCGCGCTCATGTATGCCAGCTCTTCTTCGCCCACGGGTATTCCAGAACGGGATTGATGCGGCCAACTTTAACATGAATACAAATTGGGCCCGTAATACAATGGTGCACTGTTTCAATGCCGAACTTCGCTCCCGCAGACGACCGTGGTGCATGTCGGCAAGTCTGGCGCCGCAATTCAGGCACAAAGCTGCTGCACGGCCTATGGTATGGAGTTTGCTGATACATGGATCTCTACCTCAACGCAAAGTGTGAGCCGACCTTGAACCTACCTTCAGCAGCCCGCTTCTTCGCAGCACTTCTCAGCCTCGCCTGTGCATTCAATGCGTCGATCGCGTACGCACAGACGTGGAAACCCGAGCGCCCGGTTGAACTCGTCGTATTCGCCGCCGCCGGCGGCGGCAACGACAAGGCAGCGCGCGTCATCCAGAAAATCTGGCACGACAACCGGCTGCTCGAAGCGGTCGTCGTCAACAAGGTCGGCGGCGGCGGTTCGCTTGCCTACTCATACGTCAGCCAGAAAGCGGACGGGCATTCGATCGGCATCGCGCAGGCCGGCCTGCTGACCAACCAGTTAACCGGCCGCAGCCCGCTCGGCATCGCCGATATAACGGTACTGCCTTACATCGGCACCGAACCGGTGGCACTCGCGGTCAAAACGGAATCGCCGTACAAGAATCTGCGCGAATTCATGGAGCAGCTGAAGAAAGACCCGGCGTCGCTCAGCATTTCAGTCGGCAGCACGCTGGGCGCCGTCAATCATTTCGCGATCGCGCTGCTGGCAAAAGCCGCGGGCGCCGATCCGAAAAAACTCAAAATCCTGGTTTTCGGCGGCGGCGCCGAATCGGTCACCAACCTGCTCGGCGGGCATATCGATGCGATGGCGCAAGCCGCGAACAACGCGGCTCCCCACTACCAGGCGGGCAAGATGCGCATACTCGGATTAAGCACGGAAAAACGCTCAGCCAGCCTGCCCGATGTGCCGACGTTCCGCGAACAGGGCTATAACGTGACCATCGATGGATGGTATGTGTTCGTCGGCCCCAAAAACATGACGCCAGCGCAGATCGCTTACTGGGACGGCGTATTCGCGAAGACCGTGCAGACTGCCGAGTGGAAAAAATTCGCCGAAACCACCGGCTGGGAACTGGGCTACAAAAATTCGCAGGAAACGGCAGCTTACCTGCGCAAGGAAAACGACGAAGCCAAAGCCATCCTGACCGAACTCGGCCTTGCCAAGCAATGATGTCTCTCAGGTCCCCACTTCAAAACCGGCCGCGCTCAGCACCGGTTGCGCGTTGAATCCAGTCAGGCGGCGTATCAACTCTTTGGAACGTTCCGGGTGCGCAGAGCGCGCCGCAAGTCCAGCGGAGTAGATTGCGATGTTCTGCACTTCCGCCGGCAAAGGGCCGACCAGGGTAACGCCTTTGTTGGCGACGATCTCGGTGATTTGCGTGATGCCCATTTCGAGCAAGCCGCTGCTTTGCGCAAGATCGCCCATTGCGGCATAACCGTTCGGGAAAAATTGCAGCCGCGGTTTGAGTTCCGCCGCGATGCCCATCTTTTCGAGCGCGCTCATCACGACTTTACCGGCCGTCGCCACGGCGGGGTCCGGAAACAGAACGCGCGTCGCCGCAAGTAAATTGCCGCGCAGTGCGTGAATACTCGTGACGTCGGGCATGGGACTACCTGCGCGCACTGCAACGCCGGTGCCGACCCTGCCCAGATCGACGCGTGACCCCGGCACGACCAGCCCCTGCGCTATCAACTCGTCGATCAACGCCGCTGTCAGCACGATCACATCGGCGGCTTCCCCGGCGACCACGCGCGCCTTCATCGCGCCGACGGCGCCGAAGTTCGAATTCACGAAATTGCCGCTGTCGCGCTGGAACTTGCCCGCGATCTGCGTCACCACTGCCTGGGCCGCGCCCGCGCAAAAAATATTCAGTGTTGCCACACGCATTCTCCCGTTCGGTTATTTTTTGACGTCCACATCGTCCATGTGAAACCTGTGCAGCACCCGGTGCATGACCGGCGCCAGCATCACCGCGACGACACCGATGAAAACAAGCCCGGCAAAAAGCGCATACACCGATGAAAAATATTTTGCCGCATCCGTCTTCATCTCCGCCACCGGGCCCATGCCGCCGAGTATCATCGATGCATTGTGCAAGGCGTCGATCCACGGCACGTCGGCGATATAGTGAAATCCCATCACGCCGATGATCAACGCGATTGCTGCGACCACTGCGGACAGCGCCACCGACAACGCGACGCGGTGCGCAAAATGCTTCACCGGGATGACGCGCTGACGCTTGGTTTCAAACATGGCATCCAATCCGCAACAGCGAACCCGGTGAAATCACACTATGCGCGCAACGAAGACCTCCGTCGTGCGCGCAGCGATTTTAACACACGCATGCCCTGTCAATTCGTTATTGACACGCGTGCAATTCGCAGGACAATGAATGGCGATGAAACTCATACATACCGCCAAACATCCGACCGAAGCCCACCTCATCAAAGGCATGCTCGAAGCTGAAGGCATACGCGCCTCCGTGCTCGGCGATCAACTGTATGGTGCATACGGCGAACTGCCGGTGCTGCCTACGGTGTGGGTACTTGAAGACACGCTGGCCGGAGAAGCCGACCGCCTGGTGATAGACTTTCTGCGCGGCAACGCCGCGCGCCGGCATGGCCACGAGCGCTGGACCTGCGCGCACTGCGGAGAAAATCTCGAAGGCCAGTTCACCGACTGCTGGAACTGCGGCGAAGCGCGGCCGCAATCCGGTTAACCGACAGCCGTTCGCCCTGAGGTATCGAAGGGTGAACGTAACCTCTCGCCAAGCAATTTATCCGTGCTTCTATACATCAGCACGAACGGACTCAATCGGACTTACTAGAAGCTGCCTCAAAAACAATTTGGAACCGCCGATGAACGCCGATAAACGCTGATAAGCTCAAGGGATTTGACCATAATTCGGGGATAAGTCTGCAATTGTATCGGCGTTAATCGGCGTACATCGGCGGTTGCTTGTCGGTGTTTCTTTTTTTAAATGAGTTCTAATAAATATCGCCGCGCTCGTATTGCGGCGGCCACGCGATTTTGGCTTTCAATACTTTCGCTGCATGCAGCGGCCAGTACGGATCATTCAGCATCGCGCGCGCCATGATGATGAGATCGGCCTGGCCGTTGGCGAGTATCTGCTCGGCAAGGTCCGGCGAGTTGATCAGGCCGACGGCACCAGTTGCGATGTCCGCGCGGCTGCGTATCGCCGCTGCAAACGGCACCTGGTAACCGGGGTGCAGGGCGATCTTCTGCTGCGGCGACATCCCGCCGCTGGAACAATCGATGAGATCGACCTTGCCGCCGCTTTTCAGCAATTGCGAGAGTTTGACGCTGCTGTCGAGGTCCCAGCCGCCGTCGACCCAGTCGGTGGCGGATATGCGCACGAACAACGGCTTGTCGTCCGGCCACTCGGTACGCACCGCGTCTATGACTTCCAGCAAATAACGCACGCGATTCTCGAAGCTTCCACCATAGCCATCCGTGCGCTGGTTGGACAGCGGAGACAGGAATTCGTGAATCAGATAACCGTGCGCCGCATGCACTTCCAGGAGATCGAAGCCCGCCTCGCGCGCGCGCCTTGTGTTGGCAGCGAATTGCGCAAGCGACTCGTTGATCGTGCTCTGCTCCATCGCGACGGGCATGCCGTACGTGTCACTGAAAGGAATCGCCGATGGCGCAATGGTCTGCCAGCCGCCGGCATCCACCGCAATACCCTTACCGCCCTCCCACGGCTTTGCAGTCGATCCTTTGCGCCCGGCATGGCCGAGCTGCATGCCGGCGACCGTGCCCTGCGCTTTGAGAAAACGCACGATGCGCGCGAGTTCGTCGCGCTGCGCATCGTTCCACAGGCCAAGGCAGTATGGCGTGATGCGTCCGCGCGGCTCGGTGTGCACGACTTCGGTGAAGACGATGCCGGCGCCGCCCACTGCGCGCGATCCCAGGTGCTGCAGATGCCAGTCGTTGGCGACGCCGTCGGTCGCCGAGTACTGGCACATCGGCGACACCACGATGCGATTGCGCGCCGTGACCGAGCGCAGCGCCATTGGCTGGAACAAATGCGGTATGGCGGTACGCTGAAAAACCTTGCGGTCGTTCTCACCGCGCGCGGAATGAGGGTTGGCTTTTTCAGTGGTATCCATCAAATATCCTGTTGAATGAATTTCTGTCTCGCGTCTTTCGCCCGGCGTCTTGCGTGCAATTAAGCGGCGAGATTCTTCATGACCGCATACAGCCTGGTCTTCGCCTCGAAACCCACGCCGGGCACGTCCGGCATTTTCACGTAACTGTTCTCGACCGGCACGTTGTCGGCAAAACCGCCGAACGGCTGGAATACATCAGGATAGGATTCGTTGCCGCCGAGACCAAGTCCGGCGGCGATATTGAGCGACATCTGGTGCCCGCCGTGGGGAACGCAGCGCCGCGGCGACCATGCGTGTTGTTTCAGCATTTCAACGGTGCGCAGGTATTCAACCAGCCCGTAGGAAAGCGCGCAATCGAACTGCAGCCAGTCACGGTCGGGGCGCATGCCGCCGTGGCGGATCAGATTGCGCGCATCGAGCGTCGAGAACAGGTTTTCACCGGTCGCCATCGGGCCGTCGTAATGGTTGGCAAGCTCGGCCTGCAAGGCGTAGTCGAGCGGATCGCCTGCCTCTTCGTACCAGAACAGGCCATAAGGTTTCAGCGCGCGCGCATACTCGATCGCGGTTTTGAGATCGAAACGTCCGTTCGCGTCTACCGCCAGATTCTTGCCCGAGCCGACGACCTTGATCACCGCTTCGATGCGCTTGATGTCATCCGCCAGCGACTCGCCGCCGATCTTGATCTTGACCACCGAGTAGCCGAGGTCGAGATACTTCTTCAT
>CANJHY010000076.1:0-21444 GCA_947474275.1 Betaproteobacteria bacterium | reverse complement strand
TTTAACAGTGCCATCCAGCTCATCAAGGCAAATGCCCGTGGCTTTAGGAGCTTTGCCAATTACCGCGTAAGAATCTTGTTTCATTGTGGCAAGTTAGATATGAGCATCGCTTGAAGAAAAAATCACCGCAGATTCGTCGAAGAACCGTTTTTTTTATACGGCATCGCATGCTCGACAAACTGGGAATATCATATTCCGCGCCCGATTCTCTCCCGCTTTTCCCCAAAATCCAAACGCCTTCGCGAGTTGCGTATCAGGTATTGCGACCCCGCGATTGCCAGTGTAAATTGGTTGCCCGCTCTACCCGGTTGGGCGCGGAACCGACTTTCATAACTAGGAGAACAGCAATGCAAAGGACTCTGAAATTACTGGCGCTCGGCATCTGCGCGAACGCCCTGGTTGCAGCACCCGTATTGGCGCAAACCGCGCCCGACGTCACGCTCACGCGTCTCGCCGACTGCGGCACGCCCGTGGCGCCGACCGAAGTCAACCTGCGCTTCTCCGACACCTACGCTTTCGGCGACCTCAAGGTGCAGTTTGTATTCAGCTGCTACCTGATCAAGAACGGCAATCAATACCTGCTGTGGGACACCGGCCATTCCATGACCGCCCCCGGCGGCGTGGCGCCGAAGACCAGCGTGGTGGCGCAGTTGGCGCAATTGGGATTGAAACCCGAGCAGATCCAGTACGTCGGCATCAGCCACTATCACGCCGATCATACGGGCCAGGTCGCGTCGTTCCCGAATTCGACGCTGCTGATCGGCCAGGGCGACTGGAACGCGATCACCCAACCCAAACCGGCTGCCGGCGTGAACGCCGGTCCGTTTGCGCACTGGATCAGCGGCGCCGGCAAGATGGAAGCCCTGCCCGCGGACAAAGACGTGTTCGGTGACGGCAGCGTCATGATATTGAACACTCCCGGACACACGCCGGGCCACCACAGCCTGCTGGTCAAGTTAAGAGAGCGCGGCAACTTTCTGATCACCGGCGATCTGGTGCATTTTCACGAGAACTACAACAGCAACGGCGTGCCATGGTTCAACGTCAGCCGCGCGGATTCGCTGGCGTCGATCGACCGCTTCAAACAGATCGCCATGAACCACAGGGCCAAGGTCATCATTCAGCACGACGCGCGCGACATCGGCATACTGCCGGCGTGGCCTGCCGGCGCGAAGTAGCAGGAGATTCGCAGGGTCAGTGTAACTTCCGGACAAGCGCTGCTGCGCGGAAGTGGAAAGTTACACTGACTCCGATTTGCCGGTCGCCCAGCGCCGGATGTCGAAGCCGTCGGGCACGGGAAGGATCAGGCTCTGGCGCGGGCCCAGCAATTCGCGGTTGGCGTGTCCTTCGCCGGTGAGGTCTTCGGCGAACAGCACGTCGCCGGGGCCGAAACAGCGCGTGCCGCCGGCGCAGGTGATCTCCACCGCGCCGAACAGCGTGATGACGAATTGCCGCTGCTTCGGACAATGATATTCCTCGGAGCGGCCGAGCGGGTTCTCGCGAAACGACACGCCCGTCGTGGGCACCAGCGCGGACTGCAGCGAGATGCGTTCACCGGCGATCAGTTCATTCATGGGCACGACGAGGTCCTCGAAGTGCGAGCGGCCGTCATCACCGGTATAGATGCGGCTTATCTTTTTGTGCGGCATGCGGAATCCTTGTTCAACCGGAACTCATCTCAAAAATTCAACACCGACAAGCAACCGCCGATGTATTCTTTTTAATACCCCCTTGAGGGGTACGCCGATTAACGCCGATGTAATTGGTGAGGAGTGAAGGGCAATCGATATTGGGTATTGGGTAATGAGTTAAGGATAATTTACGCATTGCCCCTTGCCCATTCCTCATTACGATTTGAATTGTATTCGATCTTATCTGCGTTTATCGGCGCACATCGGCGGTTCCAAACTGTTTTTTGAGGCAACTTCAACTATTTGCCTTTCTCCGGCGCCCGCGGGCACATCGTAATGGTCCCCTTGTTCTCCACGCAGGCGTTATAACAGGCCTTCGTATCCGGACATTTCATTTCTTCGCACTTCTTGTCGCAATGGGCCCAATACACTGCTCCCGATGCCACTAGTATTCTGGAACTCTGGTTTGGACTGCTTTGAGGTTGTGCGTAGAGGGCGGCGGAAAGAAACACGAAAAAAGTACTGACTATCAACTTATGCATCAACAACGTCTCCCTTGAATTATCAACGCCATGCGCGATGGTTTCCGGCGTGGCAATTTTTATTATTGAAACTGCTGGCGTGTTACCTGATCGTTTGTTTTTCTGCGGATGGGAGGCTCCCTTCCCATCCTGCTTGGCCTGCTGGCGCGGCCATCAGGTAATGGATGGACTATATATCTGCGCGCGCCGGGCATCAATTGGTTTTTCCGTCCTACCCATCCCCATCCCGGCCTTCCCCTTGTCCCCCAAGGGGATTTGCTTCGCGGCAAAGGGGGAGAGCAAGCGTAGCGGCGAGGGGGCATGAGAAATGCGCGTTGCGAAATAAAGTTGCGCTAAGCGAACATAAAAGCGCCGCCGCTCACGTGCAGGGTCTGGCCGGTGATGAAGCCGCCGCCGGGGCCGCACAAAAAGCGCACCACGGAAGCGATTTCTTCCGACTCACCATAGCGCCCCAGCGGGATCTTGCCTTTGGGATCGGCGCGCTCACTGCGGTGCGCGGGCCGCTCCGTGTTGATGCTGCCGGGCGACACGCAGTTCACACGGATGCCGTCCTCCGCAAGTTCTTTCGCCAGCGCGCGCGTGAGCCCGACGAGCCCGTTCTTCGCCGTGGTGTTGTGCGCTTTGCGATTGCTGCCCTGCAGGACAGCGTCGCCGCCGAGCGTAATGATGTTGCCGCTTTTCTGCGCGAGCATGGACGGCAGGCAGGCCTTGATGCAGTGGAACGAGCCGTCGAGCGTGATCGACATCGTGGTGCGCCAATCCTCGAAGGTCATGTCCTTGAAGAGTATCTCTTTGCGCTGCGAGGCGTTGAGAACGAGAATGTCGATCCTGCCGAAGCGTTTGACGACGCCCTCGCCCATCGCACGTACCGCGGCGGCATCCGCGACGTCGGCAATGAAAACCTCGGCGGCGCCGCCCGCGGCGCGGATCTCCTGCACCACAGCGTCGGCATCGTCACGCGAGCGCAGCGTGTTGACCGCAACGGCTGCGCCTGCCTTGGCGAGTGCCAGCGAAATCGCGCGGCCGATATTTTTCGCGCCGCCGGTGACAAGCGCGACCTGGCCGGCGAGTTCGCGGCCTTCAGCGGGCAGTCCTGATATTGCCATGTATGTCTCCCGGAGTTTTGTCCGATAATGCGGGCTATTATGCGCAAATTCGAATAAGGACGCAGTGATGGGATTTGAAGCAAGAGTATTACTGGTCTTGATGGGCTGCGTGTCGTGCCAACACGTGCTCGCGGCCTACCCGGAACGGCCACTGCGCATGATCGTGCCCTCCGCCGCCGGCGGACAGCCGGATACGAACTCGCGGCTGGTCGCCAATGAACTCGGCAGGCAGTTGGGGCAGCAGGTAGTCGTGGACAACCGGCCGGGCGCGAGCAGCACTATCGGTTTCGAGGCAATGGCCAGGGCGCAACCGGACGGCTATACGATAGGCTACGGCGCGTTTCCGCTCGCCACCAATCCGAGCCTGCTGGCGAAACTTCCGTACGACGTCAACAAGGACTTCCGCATGATCGTCCTGACGAACATCTCGCCTAACGTCATCGCCATCACGCCGGCGCTGCCCGCGAACTCGATCACCGAACTGGTTGCTTACGCCAAGCGCAACCCGGATCAGCTGATGTTCGGCTCCACCGGCAGCGGCAGCACGATGAATCTCAGCATGGAACTGCTCAAGCAGATGACGGGCACTCGAATGGTGAACGTGCCGTTCAAGGGCATGCAGCAAGTCATCACCGAGATCATCGGCGGCCGCCTGCAGTTGCTTTCCGACAACGTGACCTCGGTGCTCCCGCACGTCACGGCAGGCCGTTTGCGCGCGCTCGGCGTGACGGGCCCGCGGCGCATTCCGCTCGCACCGGATATCCCGACGGTGGCCGAAGCGGGTGTGCCGGGCTACGAGATCACTGCGTGGGGCGGCTACATGGCGCCAGCGGGAACGCCCGGCCCGGTCATCTCCAGGCTCAACGCCGAGATCAACAAGGCGATCGCTTCGCCCGCGATCCGCGACAAATGGCTCGCGCTGGGGATAGAACCCGTCGGCGGCACGCCAGAACGTTTCGCCGCGCATGTCAAAAAAGAAACCGCGAAATGGGCGGACGTGATCAAGCGCGCGGGGATCAAAGGCGAGTAGAAATGAATTAATAAACCCTCGCCCCGCTTGCGGGGAGAGCGTATGCAATAAAGCGAGGGGCCCGGGCAGGGTGAGGGGCCGCGTCGCGACGACAGACCGTTACTCCAGCTTCATCCCGATGTCTTTCACGATCTGCCGCCAGCGATTGACGTCGGCGAACACGAATTTCGCGAACTCCTCCTGCGTCATCGGCACGACTTCTCCGCCTTCGCGCGCGAATTGCTCCTTCAGTTGTGGCGCCTGTAGCGCCTTACGCAAGGTTTCGGCGAGCCGGTTGACGATGTCGGGCGGCGTCTTGCCCGGCGCCGCGAGGCCCCAAAACTGCTCGCTCACGTAAGGGACGCCGCCTTCCGTGATGGTCGGGATCTCGGGGGCGAAAGCCGAACGCTGGGCGCTGGCGACACCCAGCGCCTTGAGACGGCCCGCTTTCACCTGCACCAGTGCCGAAGGCAGGGTGGTAATCACCATTTCCACCTGCCCGCCGATGAGTTCGGTGAGCGCGGGGCCTATGCTCTTGTAGGGAACGTGAACGATCCTGATGCCGGCCAGCTTGGCGAACAGCTCGGTGGTCAGGTGATTGCTGCCACCGGTACCGGAAGAACCGTAGTTCAGTTCGCCGGGGCGCTTGCGCGCGAGCGCCACCAGTTCCTTCACCGACTTGATCGGCATCGAAGGGTGCACGACGACGATCATCGGGCTTTTCGCCATGATGCCGATATAGGCGAAATCACTGAACACATCGTACGACATCTTCGCGCGCACCGCGGCGTTCGTCGTAAATGATGTTTGTATCGTCAGTATGGTGTAGCCGTCGGGGTCCGAACGCGCGACGTGCTCGGCGCCTATCATCGCGCCCGCCCCGGGCCGGTTGTCGACGACGAACCCCTGCCCGAGCATCGGCCCCATCACCAGCGCGGTGGCGCGCGACAGGGTGTCGTTACTGGCGCCGGGCGCGAAGGGCACCACCAGGCGTATCGGTTTCGCCGGATAGGCAGGCGCCTGGCTAGCCACATCAGCGCTTGCCACGGCAGAAAGAATCACCAGGCCGGCACGCAGCATGCGGGCGTTCCCGGCTGTCGAGTCGCGAACGTCAGTCATCTTGCTTCTCCTCAAGCAGTACACCTCAGAACAAACGGCCGACTGCGCTTCGTCAGTGTTTCTCGTTCCAGCCGGTCGTCTTCGCGCCTTCCGTTGCAACCAGCACGAACGCCATCACGCACGGCTCGGTGCCGCGGTTGTTCCAGTTGTGCAGCGTGCCGCGCTGTATGACCACGTCGCCGGGCTTCAGATGCACTTCGCCGTCTTCCATCTCCATCCACATTTCTCCGGAGAGGCAGATCGCGTAATCGACGGAGTCGGTCTTGTGCCAGCGCGGAATGTTCTTGGGCTCATAGCGGCCGTAGCGGAATACTGAGCCGCCGGCGAGGCTGGTGCCGAGATCCCACGTGTTCGGATCTTCCTCCGTCGTCTCGGCAGGCAGTTTGCGCGTCGCCCACATCGGGATGTTGTCGAACCCCGGCCGCAGGTTGATGGGCACGATCTCGTTGTCCCACTTGATGCAGCTTTTTCCGTCTTTGTTGAAACCGGTGACGACTCTACGGCCTTTGATGCTCATTGCAAGTTCTCCTGTAAGTGCGATTAGATGGAAAAACAAACGAAAACAAACGGGCCAGGCCTGGCTGATTGTATAAAAGCGGTGGCGCAGGTGCAGGCACGATCATTGTTTTGCCTATACCCGCATCGTGCCCGGGAGTCGGGCCGCCTTGACGTCAAAGGTTGCCGTTGTCCGGCATCCGAGTCGCCGGCTATGCGCGGCAATAAGACAATCGGAAAACCCGCAGGCGCTGTCCGTCCATTGAAACAGCGCTTCCTCCAGCGCGGGTTCATCCTCAAAGGACAGTTCACGAGATTCCAGCGCAGCACGAAACACACCCAGCACCGCCTCCCGGCTCAAGCCGTACCGGCTCCGCAGGACCCACTCGGTTTCGACCAGTACCGGCAGCGATACCAGCACCGGTTCGTCGCGGCTGACGGCCTGGTCCACGAGCTTTCGCGCGCGACGGGTCTGCTCGGCATCATCCGAGACCAGAAGCCGGATGAGGACGTTGGTGTCGATGCCTAGCATCAGCTCGCGCCTAACGGTTCATTTGCGCTATCGATACGCGCTTGCGGCCCGGCGGCTTGATCGCGATATCCCTGATGCTCCGGTTCTTGACGCGTACGATGATCGTGCCGTCCTCAAGAACGGTGAAGTGAATCCGGTCGCCGGGTTTGAGGTTCGCGGCGGCGCGCACATCCTTGGGGATTGTAGTCTGACCCTTGCTGGTCACAGTCGCGAATGCCATGATCAATCCCTTTCATCCTTACTATTTTGAGTATTGTAAGAGCACGATTGGCAGGCGTCCAGTCCCCGGCGCGCAAGCAGTTGAATCATCCCGCAGGCGCGGCCGGCACTGCAAGGCGCCGTCCGCACCGCAGCACCGCACCGGGCCGACATCTAGTCCCGGTCGACGGATTCGGCGAAAGGCGAGTCACTCAGATGCTCTTTTTGCAGCCATACCATATAGGCGCCCCACGCGAGGCCCATGCACATCATGGCCTGGCCCACCCGGGCGACGAAGATGCCCACACCCAGCGCGTGCAGCAGCCACCATTTTCCCATCATGCTGAAGAGGTTGACCCAGTCGTGGCCATCGTCTTCGGCACTGCTCTTGCCGCTGACCATCATCGCCTGCGGATCGCCGGCGTCGTGCATGTACCAACCGGTGTAAATCATCGAATAGCCGAGCAGCCAGAACGCGAGCGAGGCGCCGAACGGGTCGCGCCGTTTGACCAGCAGCGCGACGCCGAGAATGATGGGGAACAAATGCTGGGCGAGCGTGCCGCCGAAGAACATCATGAATTCGCCGAACACGCGGAAGATGACGTGCCCCGCCTCGTGCCATGGCAGGATCACTTTTGACATGAACAAGCCGCCGAGGTCGCCGTACTTGATGTCGGTATCGCGAAAAATCTTGATCGTGTAAAGGCCGAACAGCACGAGCGCCGCAATGCGCCCGTACCAGTTCGCCTTGGCCACCGCATCGGGCACGTGAAACAGCCAGCCCGCGAGCGAGGTCCGCTTTACCTCTTCGGCCCTGGCTTCTTCCCGTTCTTCCCGCGTAAGCATGCTGGCGAACTTCGCCAGCACGATGCCGCACGCCGGGCACGCAGCCGGCAGCGACTGGTCCGCGGGCAGCGGCGCGTGGCCGCATTTCGGGCAGACGGGATAACCCACTATCGGGTCCTATGCGGCCTTCGCTGGCTGGTGCGCTTTCATGAACGAGCGCACCTGGCGCACCACCAGCGGGACTTGTTCCTTCGGCTCGTACCACGGGAACATGCTCACCTCGGATTTCGGCGCGAGCAGCGCGGCTTCCCTCGCCACCGCGTACGGGTGCGGCGGCGTGTCGTCGGGCAGGATGAGCACGGGCGTCTGGCACGAGCGCACGAAATCACGCGTCACCGTGAATACGAAATCGGGATTGGTGCGGTACATCTTCGTCAGGAATTGATCGACCAGTTCCTTCGTGATCTCGGGCCGGCGGGCGGTCAGCGTCGCGCCCCAGCCCTTGGTGTTGTTTTCGTAGAAAAGCTCGCGCTTCTCGGGACGGGAGCCGCTCGGGTTCGCCAGTACGGCGGCGATGATGCGTTGCGGCGCGCGCTTTAGCAGGTTCCAGATGAAAGGGCCGCCGATGCAAAAGCCGAGCACCATGAATTCCTTGATGCCGAGGTGGTCCATCAGGCCAAGGTGGTCGTCGGTGTACATGTCCCACGGCCGGTCGACCTCGAGCGGGCCGGTCGATTCGCCGCCGTTGGCATTGCGCAGGTCGCTGATGATGCAGCGATACTCGCTCTTGAACTCCGCGATCGGATTGAACGGCGCTTTTTCGGACATATAGGAAATTTTCGAGTTCAACCCGCCGCCGGAGATAAGCAGCAGCGGAATGCCGGAACCGGCCTCTTCGAAATGGATACGAGCTTCACCTCTTGCGTAAAACGGCATTGCGGTTTCTCCCCTGTTCGGTGCTTGTAATGCGGACTTGCCCGGCGCGGCGGCAGGGTCGATTTTGCCATAGGGACTGCGCGGTTGCCGCGGCAAGTCTCAATGCGCGGAGCAATGCAGGTTCGGCTGAAGACCGCAGCACGCAACCGACAGTTCAGGCGATCATCATTCCTGCTTGAGCCCGAGACCTTGCGCGAGCTTGCGCCAGCGGGCAAGCTCGGCCTGCATCGTCGCCACGAGCTGCTCCGGCGTGCTGCCCAAAGGCTCGATGCCGAGCGTCGCCAGCCGCTCGCGCATGTCGGGCTGATTCGCGATTTTTACGAGCTCGGTGTTGAGGCGGGAGACGATCGCCGCCGGCGTGCCGGCCGGCGCCAGCACCGAATACGACGCGACGACATTGAAATCGGGATAGCCCGACTCGGCGACGGTCGGCACCTCGGGCAGCATGGACATGCGCTTGGCGGTGGTGACGGCGAGCAGGCGCAGGCGGCCGCTGCGGACATGGGGCAGGCTGGCCGGCGCGCCAATGAACGTCATCTCGCACTGGCCGGAGATCACGTCGTTCACCGCCAGCGAGCCGCCTTTGTACGGGACGTGGACGATATTGATGCCCGCGAGGGACTTCAGCAGTTCACCCGCGAGGTGCGTCGGTCCGCCAGCGCCGGACGATGCAAAATTGATCTGGCCGGGCCGCGCGCGCGCCAGCGCAACCAGCTCCTTGACGCTGCGCGCCGGCAGCGACGGATTGACCACCAGCGTCTGCGCGCCGATCGCCACCATCGAGACGGGCGCAAAATCCTTCAGCGGGTGATACGGCATAGTCGTCCGGAACGCCGGATTCATGGTGTGGCCGGAGCTCACATAGGCGAGCGTATAGCCGTCGGGCTGCGCTTTGGCGACGAATTCTCCCGCCACGATGCCGTCGGCGCCCGGCCGGTTGTCGATGATCACCGATTGGCCCAAGGCCTCCGAGAGGCGCTGCGCGATCAAGCGCGCCGATACGTCAACCGCGCCGCCCGCCGTAAAACCGACGGTCATCCGTATCAGCCGCGTTGGATATTTCGTTGCATCGGCGGATGCGCTCTGCGCGCACAGGCTGCCGGCCGCCAGCGCCAGACAAAGCGCAACCACCGCTGCTTGAAAAATTCGCACCATCGTTGATCTCCTCCGCCGCCGCGCAATAGTTTCAATTAGAAATCTCAAAAATACAACACCGACAAGCAACCGCCGATATATTCCTTTTAATACCCCCTTGAGGGCTACGCCGATTGACGCCGATGTAATTGGTGATGAGTGAAGGGTAATGGGTAATGGGTAATGGGTAATGGGTAATGGGTAATGGGTAATGGGTAATGGGTAATGGGTAATGGGTAATGGGTAATGGGTGAGTTACGCATTGCCCCTTGCCCATTCTGCATCACGATTTGAATTGTTTTCAATCATATATCTGCGTTCATCCGCGTTTATCGGCGGTTCCGCACTGCTTTTTTGAGATAGCTTCTGACAGCTTCTGGTTCCGTTTCGCGCAGACCGGACGGGCATCGTAGCAGATGATGCCAATCGCCGAAACCCGATTGACACGCGATGGCCATTTGCCGCTAAATGCGAATTCATGCAGCCGCCGGACGCACAGAGCGGCAGTTCACCACGTCATCAAAGGAAATGCCGAATGTCCATTCAAATAAAAGCCAGCGGCGCCGCGCTCGGCGCGGAAATCATCGGCGCCGACCTGACGAGGCCGCTTGACGACGCCACGTTCGCGCAAATCCGCGACGCCTTCTACCGGCACGAAGTCATTTATTTCCGCGGGCAGGCGCTCAGCGATGAAGACCATATCCGCTTCAGCGCGGGCTTCGGCAAGCTGCGCAAACTGAAACTCACCAACCAGCTCCACGTTGATCATCCGGAAATTTTCGTGGTCTCCAATATCAAGAAGGACGGCAAGCACATTGGCAGCTACGATGCGGGCATATTCTGGCACACCGATGGCGCCTATCTGCCCAATCCGCACGCCGTCTCCACGCTGCGCGCGCTGGAAGTGCCGGTGGTCGGCGGCCGCGTGCTCGGCGACACCAATTTCGCCAGCACCTCGGCCGCCTACGACGCCCTGCCGCAGTCCATGAAAAAACGTCTCGACGGGCTGCAGGCGCTGCACAGCATCATGCAGCGCTTGAGCAAGACACTGGAATCCGGCATCAAGAAGGACTACAACGCCGCGATGAAATCCGAACCGGAAGCCGTCCATGCGCTGGTGCGCGTGCACCCGGTGAACGGCCGCAAATGCCTATACGTGACCGAAGGCTACACCGTGCGCATCCTCGGCCTGCCTGAAGACGAGAGCCGCGACCTGATCACCGAGCTCACCGCGCATTGCACCAAGCCGGAATTCACCTACCTGCACCAATGGCGCAAGAATGACCTCGTGATGTGGGACGACTGCTCGACCCAGCACAAGGCCACCTTCGACTACCCCGCATCAACGCCGCGGCTCATGCATCGCACGACAGTGATAGCGGAAGGCGCTGGCGCGTAAGCAATGACAAACAGGTCCAACGCTCCAACTTATACCGCCAACGTTTTCAAATGACGCCGCCGGGGCAGTACAACCTCAATCAGCAAGTGCCGAGCGCTGCGCGCTGCGCGCCCTTCGCGCACGGCTTTGCGGATGCTGTTTTCTTTCACGTGTTGTTCCCCTTGAGCACTATAGTCAGGCGACCGGCAATTCGCGCCCCGTCTCCGACGACTGCCTGATCGTATCAAGGAAGCGGTGCAGGTCGACCGCGGTGTCGAATGTCGGCAATTGGTTTTTGCCGGTGCGGACCGCGTCGGCAAACAATTTATACATCTGCCCGACGTTGAACGGGTCACCGCGCGGAAACTCCGGCGGCACCCAGGTAAACCGCTCGGGGATCGCGAGGTCTTTCAGTTCGTGGCTGCGCTGCGCCCCCTGCAGTCGCGGCATTTCGCCGCGCTGGGACGAGACGTCGCTGGTCGCGACCAGCGTGCCTTCGCGCCCGTAAACGACCATGCGAAAGCCGCCGCCTGCCCACGGCACCGCCGCGACATGCACCGAAGCCACCGCTCCGCTCGCGAGCTTGCCGCTGACCATGATGTTGTCGGGCGAAGTCACGGCCACCATCTGCCTGGTGTCGGTCTGCAGCCATTGTTTGGCCTGCGTCGTGACCATGCACGATACACGCGCGAAGTTGCCCGCGACGAAACGCAGCGCGTCGATGACGTGCCCGTTGGCGATGGTCAGCGGATTTGCGCCGAGCGTCACGTCGCGCTGCCAGGTGCGCGCGGCAGGCCGCGCCAGCGCGCCGTCACGCATGCAGTCGGCATGACACGAGAGCACCTCGCCTACATAGCCGGATTCGACCAGCTCTTTCATGTACAGCAGCGCAGGACTCACGCGCGATTGCAGGCCGACCACCGTCTGCACGCCCCTGGCGCGGGCGAGCGTGGCCAGTTCTTCCGCTTCAGCAGTGGTGCGGCCGAGCGGCCACTCGGTGTAGACATGCTTGCCGGCTGCGATGGCGGCCCTGGTCGGCTCGTAGTGCGACGGCACCCGCACGCACACGGCCACCGCGTCGATTTCCGGTGATGCGCACATCGCGTGGAAATCAGTGAACGCGAGCTTTGCGCCAAACGCTTTGCGGGCTTCTTCGGCGCTTTCGGGCCTGGTGGTGCAGACCGCGGTTATTTCGACATCCGGGCTCGCCAGCAGCGCCGGGAAGTGCGACTGCGAGGCCCAGGTCGAACGAACGTTGGCGCCGATAAATCCCAAACGCAGCTTGTTGGCCATTAGTACCCCAGGGTAATTGCGTCCCGCATTATTGCAGAGAACGCCCGCCATTCGGGACGCGCCTGAACGTCAGCGTGATGCCGCGCGCGCGACCGCTGCCTTGCCGAACGCGGTATACAACGCGGCCGACAGCGCGTGCTCCTCAGGCTCCCATTCAGCGTGCCACTGCACGCCGACGATGAACTGCTTGTCGTCGTCATAGCGCAGGCCTTCGATCACACCATCAGGCGACGTGGCTTCTACGACCAGTCCATCACCGAGGCGATCGACGCCCTGCCCGTGCAATGAGTTGACCATCATCTCGTCATGGCCTGTCAGCTTCTGGAACAGGCCGCCCGCAGTCAGCTTGACCATGTGGTTGAGGCGGAAGACCTCTTCCTGCGTGGCGTCTTCGTGACGCGGCCGGCGGTGGTCTTTTTTGCCGGGCACTTCGTGCACGCGGTAATGCAGCGAGCCGCCCAGCGCCACGTTGATTTCCTGGATGCCGCGGCAGATGCCGAACACCGGCACGCGCGCGGCGATGCAGGCGCGCACCAGCGGCAGGACGATGGCATCGCGGCCGGGATCGATCGGCTCGTTGGGCGGAAACTCCGGCCCGCCGTAATGATGCGGTTCGACGTTTGCGCGGCCGCCGGGCAGCACGAAACCATCCATGCGCGCCACCAGTTCGTCGATATCCACGGCCGCGCCCACCGGCGGCAACAGCACGGGAACGCAGTCCACCATTTTCAGCAGCGAGTTGACGTTGCGCACGCCGGTCGCATGCAGCGGACGCCGCTTTTCGGCGGATTCCATCGCATTGGCGGTTACACAAATCAGGGGTTTGGGTGCGGATTTCTTCATTGCGTAAGTATCGACGAATTGAATAACTTTAGGCGAAGCGAACTCAAAATAGTTTGAAGCCGCAGATAAATTCTTTTTCATACCCCCTTGAGGGGTACGCTGATGGACGCAGATGAATCAAAATATTTAACATTGGCTGGAGGCGGCTTTGAGGTGTTATCTGCGTTTATCTGCGTTCATCTGCGTTCATCTGCGGTTGATTGTAGCTTTTGTATTTTCAAGATGACCTACGTCTTCATCTTGCACGCGAGGTCATGCATGGCCGCGACCAACTCGTCCATCTGCGCGACCGAATTCCAGACGCAGGCATCCGCACGCTGGGCGCAGCCGAACGGCGCCGGTGCAAGCGTGGCGGGATCGCGATTAGGTATCAGGCCTTCGGGAAACGCGGCCGCCTGCGGATCGGGTGCGCGCGTGAGTCCATTCGGCCCGACACCGCCGCCCGAAATGCGAAACCCGTATTCGGCCAGCAGCCGCTCGCGAAACAATTTATTGAACGCGGGATCGCTGCGCCGCCTGACGTCGGGGAAAGGATTGAAGCAAACCTTGGCCGACTTCAGCGCCGGATCGATGGTCGGCTGCAGAAACGCGTCGTCACCGAAAGTCGCCGCGATGCGCTGGCGCAGATATTCCGCGAGATTGTGCGTCCACGCCTGGATGCGCGCGCGCCCGACTTCGTCCCACAGCGCGCAGACGTCGCCGAGCGCCCGCCAGTCGGCCGATTCGGGAAAACCGTACTTGCTCATCGCGGCGCCGATGTCGAAATCGGCGGGACGGCTGCCGTCGTGCGGCATATCGACCATGCTGCTGCGGATGATGTGAAAGCGCGGTAGCGGCGTGGGATTGGCGGGATGCTGGCGGTTGCGGATGTAGAGGATGCCGGTGCCGCCCGGCCCGCACTGCCACTTGTGGCCCGAGATCGCCCAGAAATCGATGCCGCTTTCATCGAGGCACGGCTCTATCATGCCCCCGTAATGCGCGCCGTCCGCCACCGTGATCGCACCGGCCTCCTGCGCCAGTGCCGCGATGCGCCGCTCCGGCAGCCGTTGCCCGTTGGGCCACAGCGGGCTCGAAAAAAATATTGCGCGCGTGATGCCGGGACGGATGCGCTTGCGCACCGCTTCGACGACCTCGTCGGCTGTGGAGGCGCGCTGCACCGGCACGCCCCACTGCACAACTTTGACGCCGAAGCGCGCCGCCAGCCGCAGCACCGGCGCCATGCCGGCGGGATGCTCCATTGGCGAGACGAGGATTTCTTCGCCGCCCTGCCATTCGATGCCCATCAGGATCAGCGAGAGCGCATCGGCGGTGTTGCGCGAAATGGCGATTTCATCGACGCTGGCGCCGTAGCCGCTGGCGATTCGTGCGCGCGTGTCAGCGGTCGGTTCGAGATGGACGGGAAACGGGTCGCGCGCGGTTTCGTCCAGCCCCTGCTGGTAACGCTTGCGCACGCTGTCGGGCTGCGAGCCCTTCTGCCCGGCCATCAGGTAGACGACTTTGGGATCGAGAGAGAACTGCCGCGCGAAATCGCGGAAAAACGGCGCCTCGCGCGCGAAGAATACAGCCTGTTCGGCGCTCATAGTCGCGGCGCCATGGAGCGTTTTTTTTGTTAAGGGGATAGGAACAACATTTTTCACGTCTCGAATGTATCGCCTGCATGACCGCCGGTCAATGGACACTCACCGCCGGGTCGGACACAATACGGCAAACAATGAGGAGGAATCACCAGTGAACCCCGGATTCGAAGAAGTCATGAGCATACGCGGCCGCGGCATGCCCGCCGACGGCGAAGTAACGATCAGCGGAAGCGACCCCGTCTTTTCGGCGCGCTTCAAGATCGGCGAGACGACGGCGAACATTCTCGCCGGCATCGGCGTCGCCGTCACCGACATCCACGAGATGAAGACCGGCAAACGCCAGAAAGTCGCCATCGACGTGCGCCATGCGGCGGCCACCTGCCAGAGCTCCAAATTTTTGAGCAAGCCTGCCGCGGGCGGTGGCTGGAAAGCGGTGGAGTCGTCATCCATGACGCATATGCGCTCCATCACGCAACCGTGGCAGTGCAAGGACGGCCGCTGGTATCTGCCGCATTTCAACCTGCCTCATCTGCACGACCGCGTGATCGGCGTGCTGAAGTGCGAATCCAACGCGGACGCCGTCAAGAAAGCGATCTCGAAATGGGATTCGCACGATCTCGAAGAAGCGATCGCCGAGGCGCGCGCCTGCGGCTCGATCATCCGCTCCAATGCCGAATGGCTGGAGCATCCGCACGGCAAAGTGCTGGCCGGCAGAGCGCTGATCGACATCACCAAGATCGGCGACACCGATCCCATCCCTTTCCCCAAAGGCGAGCGGCCGCTGTCGGGAATCAAGGTGCTCGACCTGACGCGCATCCTTGCCGGCCCGATCGCGGCGCGCACGCTCGCCGAAAACGGCGCCGACGTGCTGATGATCACGGCGAAACATCTGCCGCAGGTGCCGGAGCATGTCATGGACACGAGCCATGGCAAGCGCAGCACCTTTCTCGACTTCAACAAACCCGAAGATGTCGCGACGGTGAAAAAACTGGCGCGCAACGCCGATGTATTCAGCCAGGGCTACCGTCCCGGCATCATGGACAAGCACGGCTTGAGTCCTGAGCAGCTTGCCAAGGAACGTCCCGGCATCATTTATCTTTCCATCAGCTGCTACGGCCACGGCGGCCCGTTCTCGAACCGCGGCGGCTGGGAGCAGATCGGCCAGTCGGCAACCGGCATCTGCCTCGACAACGGCGATGAACGGCCGAAACTGCTGCCGGCCTCAGCGTGCGACTACACGACAGGCTACAACGGCGCGTTGGGCGTCTTGCTCGCGCTGGCGCGGCGCGCGCGCGAAGGCGGCTCATACCACGTGCGCGTCTCGCTGTGCCGTTCCGGCATGTACATCTACAAGCAGGGCCACGTGAAATATTCAGACCCCAATATGGGTCTCACCGACGCCGAATTGAATGCGATCCTGATCGAATCCAACGGCGGCCACGGCGCGTTGAAGCATCTCGGCCCCGCGCTGAAAATGTCCGAGACCAAACCGTATTGGGACAAACCTTCGCCGGTGCTGGGCGCGAACAAGGCGGAGTGGCTGGCTTAGCATCGTCATACCCGAGCAGGCGGGTATCCAGACGCAGTTCTATTTCCTGGGTTCCCGCCTGCGCGGGAACGACGAAGCCTGTTGTGAGCTTATTCTGCTTTCGCGCCTGATGCGTTCACTGCCTTACCCCACTTGACGATCTCGGTCTTCATGTAGGCAGCAAGCTCCGTAGGCGGCATGGGTTTAGGCTCCATACCGGCCGCCGCTATGCGCTCCTTCAGCTCCGCGCCCTTCAGCACTTCGGCGGTGTCGGTATGAATTTTCTCCGCAATGGCGGCGGGAATGCCGGTGGGCCCGAGAATGGCGAACCAGTTGATCGCCTCGTAGCCGGGCATGCCGGCTTCGGCGAGCGTAGGCACGTCAGGCGCGGTCGGCGAGCGCTGCAGCGAACTGACGCCGATGGCGCGCAGGCGGCCGGAGCGCAGATGCGGCAACACGGCGTTGACGGTCGGCATGCTCATTTGAATCTGGCCGCCCAGTACGTCGATCAACGCCGGCGCCATGCTCTTGTACGGTACATGCACGACGTCGATGCCGGCAGTGATTTTGAGCAGCTCCATACCGAGATGACTGGTGGGCGCGCCCGAGCCGGCAGAACCGTAGCTCATCGCGCCGGGTTTCGCCTTGGCAAGCGCGATCAGCTCCTTGAGGTTGCGCACCGGCAGCGATGGATGTGTCACCAGCATGCCGGGCCCGGAGGCGATCAGCGTCACGGGAGTGAAATCGCGCACCGGATCGAACGGCAATTTGGGGTACAGGGTTGCGTTGACCGTGAACGACGCCGAGATCAGCACCAGCGTATAGCCATCCGGCGCCGAGCGCGCCGCCACCTCGCTGCCGACGATGCTGTTGGCGCCCGCGCGGTTGTCGATGACGATCTGCTGTCCCCATACGTCCACCAGCCGCGGCACCAGCAAACGCCCCATCGAATCGACCGGCCCGCCTGCCGCGTAGGGTACGATCAGGCGTACCGGGCGCGAGGGATACGGCTGTGAATAGGAAACACCGGCGGCAAGAAATACCAACCCCACCAGAGTAGACAAAGAATTCGTGCGTGGCATTCCACGCGTGCGGGTAGAGTAGAACATGCGCCCCCTCCTGAACGTATTGTTATAGGGCTGCGGCCGGGCCGCCGCGCCTTCCGTGCGCCAGCACACAGACACCCGCCTGCACGGCTGAGTATTCTGCGCTTATATGCCAGTCTAACTTATCAGGAGGTCAGCTATGAAATGGGCGGGAATGTACCTGGTTGGCTTTGTGGTCCTCATCGGCGGCCTGCTGGCTGCGCTGTGGAAACCGGGCATATTGCAGAACATCGAGACCACGTGGGTCGTGATCGGCGGCGTCATCCTGATGGGCATGGGCATCATGTTCGCGGTCGCCAACAGCGGCACCAAGGAAAACAACTCGATCGACCGCAAGTGAAAACGCGGGTCAGCCCGCGCGCACGGCGTCCGATACTGACTTCGCGATCACGTAGAGATTGAACTCTATCGTCTGCAGCATCAGCATGTTGACGCCGCACTTCTTCAGCGCCTTCGCGTGCGCAACCTGGCCTTCGATCGACGGGAACGCATAGCCAGTGTTGGCGAGCACGATCTTGCCGCGCGTCTTTGCCAACTTGCACGCTTTTTCCACCGCAGCCAACACCTCGGGATGCAGATAATCGAGCGGGTGTCCCAGCACTTCAGCCAGGTCGGTGCAGCCGATGAAGACGCCGCTGATGCCGTCGATGGCGAGAATGTCGTCGAGCGCCTCGAGCGCGCCCAGAGACTCGATCAGCGGCAGCAGCAGCCGCGTGCTGCCAGAGTGCTCGGTAGCGTCGCTCATCTCCTGCGCGCTGGTGACCGGCGCGCCCTGATGGGAGTCGCGCCCCATGTGCGCCATCAGGCGCGCTTCCTCGACCGACGAGATCGACCAGATGAGGCCTTCTATACCGGCACCGAACGCACGCTCCGCGTCCACCGGGAAGCGGCGGTCTGGCACCGCGGCGCCCGCGCCCCACGGGTTTGCCGGCAGCCGCACGAACGGGTACATGCCGACGGCGCGCGCTTTCCACGCCACGTGGGAAAGCTCCGTCCAGTCGACGTTCGAGTGCATCATGTCGACGATCAGGAATTCGTGGCCGGCGCTCGCCAGGTGCTGCACGAGGTTGACGCCTCCCTTGCCGAGCATGCCGTGGGATACCCGGCCAGCGCGCAGATTTTCCAGCAGTTTGTACATGATTTCCCTTCTTATTCGACCTGCAGTTTGAGGGCGCGCACGAGCTCGCCCCAGCGTTTCATTTCCGCTTCGATGATGCGCGCGAACTCCTCGGGCGTTGTCACCGCCGCGTCCGCGCCCAGCGCCTTCAGGCTCTCGCCGACTTCCGGGCTGCGCATCGCCTTGCCGACCGCCGCGTTCAGCGTGTCGATGATGGCGCGCGGGACGCTGGCCGGCGCGAGCAGCCCGAACACGGTGATCGCCTCGTAGCCGGGCACGCCGGATTCAGCGACGGTCGGAATGTCGGGCGCAACCGCCGAGCGCTTAACGGTCGAGATGCCGAGCGCGCGCAGGCGCCCGGCATGGATATGCGGCATCGCCGGCGCCGAGCTCGCGAACATGACCTGCACCTGGCCGGCCAGCACGTCGGTCAGCGCGGGGCCCGCGCCGCGGTACGGCACGTGGGTCAGGTTGATGCCGGCCATTTTCTTGAACAGCTCGGTCGCGAGGTGAGGTGAGCCGCCGGAGCCGCCTGACGCATAGTCGATCTGCCCCGGCTGCGCCTTCGCGAGCGCGATGAATTCGCGCACCGAACGCGCCGGCAGCGACGGGTGCACGGCCAGGATGGAGGCCGCAATAGCGACTTCCGAGATCGGTGCGAAATCCTTCAGCGTGTCGTACGGCAGCTTGCGGTACATGCTGGGATTGACCGCATGCGGGCTCGACACGTACAGCAGCGTATAGCCGTCGGCGGGCGCCTGCGCGGCTATCTCCGTGCCGACGATGCCGTTGGCGCCGGCGCGGTTGTCGATGACGAACTGGCGGCCGAAAGATTCAGACAGGCGCTGGGCGAGTATGCGGCTGATCACGTCCGAGCCGCCGCCCGGCGCATAGGGCACGATCACCCGCACCGCGCGCACGGGGTATTGCTGGGCGAGCGCCGGCATCCAGGCGACGAATATCGCCAGGCACGCCGCCGCACGCGCCAAAGGGCTGCATGCGATCTTCAATTTGCGCCTCCTCCTTGCCAGCCGGCCGCGGCTACGCGCCGGCTTGGGGTTGAGCGCGGCTGGCCGACGCCGCGTTTATTCCGTGACCACCGCTTCCGGCACCAGCTTGCCCGGCAGCAGGCAACCTTTGCGCGCGCGGCGCACGACGTGCTTCTGCAGTTCCGCGCCGGCGATGCGCACGGTTTTTTCCTTGCCGCTCTTGGTGACGCCGGAAATGTTTACCGACTTGCCGTCGGAGAAGCCGATGCCTTTCATCTTTTCCTTGTCGTCGAGCGCCATCAGCGTGATGCCGCGTCCGCGCGCGAGCTCTTTCAGCTCGGCAGCTTCGAACAGCAGCATGCGGCCGTTCTCCGACAGCGCCACCACCATCACGGGCTTTCCCGGCACCGGCGCGGGGCGCAACACTTCGTCGCCCTCTTCCACCGCCATGAATGCCTTGCCGGCGCGCACGCGCGTGAGCAGTTCTTCCGACTTGACGATAAAGCCATAGCCGCCAGAGTTCGCGACGAGATAACGGCGTCCGGGCTGCGCATCAACGACGTGCGCGAGGCGCGCGCCCGGCGCTAACTCGACCATCGAGTTGATCGACACGCCATCGCCTTTGCCGCCGGGAATTTCGGCGGCTTCCACGCTGAACGCGCGCCCGGTGGAATCTATCATCGCGATGGAATGGATGGAGCGCGTCTCGAATATCGCATACGCCGCGTCGCCGTCCTTGTACGTGGTGCCGGCCAGATCGAGTGCATGGCCCTGGCGCGAGCGCACCCAGCCGTTGCGCGAAACGATGATGGTGAGCGGTTCGTCCACGACCACGCGCTCGAAAGTCGCGCGGCCGGCCTCTTCGATCACCGTGCGGCGGTCGTCGCCGTAGGTCTTCGCGTCGTCGCGGATTTCCTTGATGACGAGCTTGCGCATCTCGGTGTCGCTGTCGAGCAGTTCCTTCAGGCTCTTGCCCTCGATCTTGAGCTCTTTCAACTCGTTCTGGATCTTGATGCCTTCGAGCCGCGCCAACTGGCGCAGGCGGATTTCGAGAATGTCTTCAGCCTGGATGTCGGTGAGCTTGAACTGTTTGATCAGCGCGGGTTTCGGCTCGTCCGATTCGCGTATGGTCTTGATCACCTTCTCGATATTCAGGAAGACAGTGTTGCGGCCTTCGAGGATGTGGATGCGGCGGTCGACCTGCCCGAGGCGGAACTTGACGCGGCGCGTGACGGTTGAGACGCGGAATTCAGCCCACTCGCCGAGCATGTCGCGGATGTTCTTGCGGCCGGGACGGCCGTCGAGTCCAAGCACCACCAGGTTGATCGAAAAATTTTCTTCCAGGCTGGTATGCGCGAGCATCAACTGCATGAACTCATCCGGGTCCTGGCGTGACGAGCGCGGCTCCAGCACGAGGCGAACCTTGTTGTCCTTGTCCGACTCGTCGTTTACTTTCTCCAGCGCGCCAAGAATCAGCTGCTTCAAATTGGTTTGTGTCGGGGTGACCTTGCCGTTCTTGTCTTTGGGCTTGGGGTTGGTGATGACCTCGAGTTCGGTCCTTATACGTTGCGCCGAAGTGGTCGGCGGCAGCTCGTAGACCACGATTTGCCATTGGCCGCGCGCGAGGTTTTCGACTTTCCAGCGTGCGCGTGCGCGCAACGAGCCGCGGCCCGTGGTGTAGGCATCGAGGATCGCCTGCTGCGAGCTGATGATCTGGCCGCCGCCAGGGAAATCCGGGCCCTTGATGATGTCCATCACCGCCGCCACGGTCGTTTTCGGGTGGCGCACGAGTTGAATCGCGGCCTCAGCCGTTTCGCGCATGTTGTGCGGCGGCAATTCGCACGCCATGCCGACCGCCACACCGGAAGCGCCGTTCAGCAGCAGCATCGGCAACCGTGCCGGCAGGGTTTCCGGTTCCTGCTCCTTGCCGTCGTAGTTGGGCAGGAAATCGACCGTGTTCTGGTCGATTTCGGAAAGCAGCAGGTCGGCGAGTGGAGTGAGCCTGGCTTCGGTATAGCGATAAGCCGCGGCGGAGTCGCCGTCCTGCGTTCCAAAGTTGCCCTGGCCGTCGATCAGCGGATAGCGCAGCGAAAAGTCCTGCGCCATGCGCACCAGCGCTTCGTAG
>CANJHY010000075.1:0-21808 GCA_947474275.1 Betaproteobacteria bacterium | reverse complement strand
TTGCGTAGCGCAGCCCGTCCTTCATGATGAAGAAGCGCTCACCGTGGTAGGCCTCGGTAATACGCATGTGGTTGCGTATCCAGCGGATTACCGGATTCCTGGCAAGATCCGGCTTCTGGTCACCGAAAAGCAGCATCTTTACTCCGGTGGCAAGCAGGAACACGCCGAAGACGTAGAACATCCAGTCAAACTTCTCGATCAGCAGCACGCCGACATAGATGAGCACCGCCCGCATCACGATCGCGCCGATCACGCCGTAGAGAAGCACGCGCTTCTGGAACTCCGGTGGAACGGCGAAGTAGGTGAAGAGCGTTACCCAGATGAAGACGTTTTCAGTGGCGAGCGCCTTTTCGATCAGATAGCCGGTGACGTACTCGATGGTCTTCGCGTTGGCAACTTCGCGGCCGTGGACGCCATCGACGAACCACCAATACCAGCCGGCAAACACCATGGCCGCGACGAACCACACGACAGCCCAGGCAAGCGCCTCACCGACGGGCACCTTGTGCTGTCCCTTCGCCTTGAGCAGTACGAAATCGAGCACCAGAAATACGACGACGAGCAGGCTGAAGCCGAGGTAAAGGATGGGCGTGCCGGTATGTGCGACTTCTGTCATCAATGGTTCCTCACAAGGCTGCAGGCTGCACGCGGGTCAAGAAGGGGGTCGGGGGCGCGGTGCTGCTTTTTCATATTGAATCCGCCCATCAACTGCCAGCCGGCGTGCGCCGCGCTGCCATTTTCCAGAGCACGCCGATGCGCCAGGCGAGTTGTACGCCGAAGTAGGTGAGGACCGCGCCTGCAATGGCGAGGAGTGCGAGGCCGACGAGCAGCGGCTCACCCATGGCACCAATCTTCTCGATCCAGCCAATGTTCTCCGTGAGAGCAGGCAGCGCCGCCGGTTCGCCGAGCACGGCTAAGCCAGCGTGGTAGGCCGCCAGGAGAATGGCTGGTGTGGTCAGCGGGTTCGAGATGAACGTCGCCAGCACCGCGGCGGGCAGATTGGCCCGCAGTCCTATCGCCACGATACCGGCCACAAGCCCCTGTCCAAGCGGCACCAATACCCCGAAGAACATGCCGATCGCCAGCCCCCTTGAGATGGAACTGCGGTTCACGTGCCACAACCACGGGCGGTCGAGCAGCGGGCCCATCCAGCGCAAACTTCGATGAGTGCGCAAGGACGCTGGATCCGGGAGCCAGCAGCGTAAAAAAGTACGGGCCATGGTCTGCTACCCCCGCCTCGGGTTTCGAATGATCACCGACGCCTCGGTCGCGTCACCCGCGACTGTGGCGAACGGGCCAAGGCGGGCGCGAGGGCGTTCTGCGTGAAAATGCGTGATGTGCCGTAGAAGACGGCGCATGCAATGAGCAATATCAGGACCATCATCATTCTCCATGTGTCGGTTAGTGGAGCAGGTGCCTACTCTAGAGTCGCCGTGGCATCGTGTAAAATCGATTTATGGATTAGGATGGATCGTAAAAAACGAAGGATTGATACGATGAATTACAAACATCTTTACTATTTTTGGTGGGTCGCCAAGGCGGGTGGAGTAGTCAAGGCGGGCGAGCAACTGCACATAACGCCGCACACCATCAGCGGGCAAATTGGGATCCTGGAGGAAGACCTTGGAACTCCGCTATACGCCAAGCGTGGCCGCAACATTGAATTGACCGACGCGGGCAAGCTCGCCTTCGGCTACGCAAATGACATCTTCGCGCTCGGATCCGAATTGGAGGAGTCCGTGCGGAATTACGAGGCCGGTGGCCGTCCCATTGAATTTCGCGTCGGCGTGTCCGACGCGGTTTCGAAGTCAATTGCTTGTAGACTGATCGAGCCGGCAACCCGGCTGCCAGAACCGGTGCGCATCGTCTGCCGTGAATGGAAACTCGACAGCCTTCTTGTAGAACTGGCCGCCCATCGGTTGGATCTTGTGATCGCTGGTGCGCCGATCCCGCCCTCGGTAAGCGTGCGCGCATATAACCACCGGCTGGGCGAATCCGGAATGAGTTTTTTCGCGGCCGGCCGACTCCTCAAGAGCCTCAAAGGGAAGTTTCCGGCCTGCCTGAACGGTGCGCCGATGTTGGTTCCGACCGTCGACGTAGCAGTAAGATCTCCGCTGGATCAATGGTTCGAGAAGAATAAACTTCGGCCTCGCGTGGTCGGGGAGTTTGACGATAGCGCCTTGATGAAGGCGTTCGGACAGCGCGAAATGGGCGTGTTTATCAGTCCTACTGTGATCGAATCGGAAATCGAAACGCAGTATGGCGCGAAAGCGATCGGCCGCACGAAAGAGATTACTGAGGAATTCTTCGCGATTTCGGTCGAGCGCCGGGTATCGCACCCTTGCGTTGTCGCAATTACCCAGGCGGCAAGAGACGGTTTGTTTGTTTCGAGCGGCGCTGCCTGAAGTAACTTTCTTCGAACGTCAGATAGAGCGGCTCGGCACACGCGGGTGATACTCGTGCTGCGCGAGTTCACCGTTCTCGAATCCGCCGGGGAAACTCTGCTCGCTATCACGCGGGCGGTGTTTCTGTCGGCGCCGAGAGGCCGCTAGGCCACCGCGACGAGTCTGCGCGCGATCAGTTCCTTGATGCGAAACGCGCGGGCAAGGGCGGCTGCCAAGCTGTCATCCAGGCAGGTGATATGGCCCATCTTGCGGCCGGCGCGCGGTTCTTGCTTGCCGTAGAGATGCAGTTTGGTGCGGGAGTCGGCGACGATCGATTGCCAGTCGGGAACGCCGCCGCACCACGCGTCGCCCAGCAGGTTGAGCATGACCGCCGGACAGCGCATGCCCGGATCGCCGAGCGGCATGCCGCACATCACGCGCACCTGCTGCTCGAATTGCGAAGTCATGCTGGCTTCGATGGTGAGGTGGCCGCTGTTGTGCGGCCGCGGCGCGATTTCATTGATAACGAGTTCGCCCGTCTTGAGGACAAAGAACTCGACGCACAATACGCCCTGGTAGTTCAGGCGTTGCGCGACTTCCATGGCGATTTCCCCGGCATGCCGTTCGGTATTCGGCGCAATGCGGGCGGGCAGAATCGACGTCTCCAGAATGCCATCCCGATGCACGTTTTCGGTTGCGGGATAACACACCGTCTCACGGTCGCTGCGTACTGTCACGACCGAGATTTCCCGTTCGATCGGCATCAATTTTTCAAGAACGCACTTAACCCCACCCATCGCGGCAAACGCGGCGCGCAACTGCCCGCTGTCGTTGACGCGCGCCTGGCCTCTGCCGTCGTAGCCCAGCCGGCTGGCCTTCAATATGCCGGGCAACAGGTGTCGTGTCGCGTCGGACTCGAGGTCGGCGGCGCACGTGATGACCGCGTGATCGGCCACGCGCAAACCGCATTGCATAAGGAAGCGCTTTTCGCGGGCCCGATCTTGCGCGATCGCAACGCATTCGGCGCTTGGCGCAACATTGCAGTGGGCGGCAAGTTCGCGCAGTCCCGCGACCGGGACGTTCTCGAATTCGATGGTCACCGCTGCGCACAGTCGGGCAACCTCCCGCAGTCCGGCGGGGTCATCGTAGGGCGTAATGAAGTGCCGGTCGGCGACGGCGCCCGCAGGACAGTTGGGGTCCGGGTCGAGCACCGCGACGCGATAGCCCATGCGCTGCGCGGCGTGCGCAAACATGCGGCCCAACTGGCCGCCGCCGATGACGCCCAGCCACGAGCCCGGCGCGATCACGCGTTGCCCATCACCGGCGCGAGGGTGGAGGCGGCGGCCTGCGCGCTCTGCTGCTCGCGAAATGCATCCAGTCGACGCGCGAGCGCCTGGTCCGTCACCGCGAGCATGGCGACCGCAAACAAGGCGGCATTGGCCGCGCCGGCTTCACCGATGGCAAACGTAGCGACCGGCACGCCTTTGGGCATCTGCACGATGGAGAGCAGCGAGTCCAAGCCGTTGAGGTGTTTGGAGTTCACGGGCACACCCAGCACGGGCAATGAGGTCTTGGCCGCCAGCATGCCGGGAAGATGCGCAGCGCCCCCGGCGCCGGCGATAATCGCGCGTAGTCCGCGCGCGGCAGCGGATTCGGCGTAGGCAAACATCGCGTCAGGGGTGCGGTGGGCCGATACGACGCGGGCTTCATAAGGCACGCCCATGTTCGCAAGCTGGATCGCCGCCTGCTGCATGACGTTCCAGTCGCTGGCGCTGCCCATTACGATGCCGACGAGCGGCGGCTGGACGTCCTCTGCAGTTGCGAGGGAAGGTGCGGCGTGATGTGCGGCTGGCTGATCCATCAATTGGGCATCGGTAAGGCGCGCATGCTACTGGACGCGCGGTGCCGACACCATTGAATCTTCCTGATTGCAGCTATCCGTAATCGTAATGCACCGGCGAGCCGGTGACGATCAGAATTTCGCGGGTCGCAGCACGCCGACTTCGGTGATGAAAACGGTCACCGCGTAATTATCGAAGTAGACATGCTGAATATGCTTGGCGATTGCCTCGGCCACTGCGTCGTCGCAGATCACTTCCATTTGGATGCTGCGGTCGGCATCCCAATCGGCGTTGCGGTCGCCGCGCGCGCCGCCGCCGCGCACATCGATAACGGTATACCCGTGAGCGCCAAGTCGTTTGACGTCGGCGACCAATTGCCGCTCGAGTGCCGCCTCGGCGATGACTATAAGCAATTTCCTGGGGTGCGTTTTCATGTGCCTGCCTGCGCGTGGAGGAATTGTGCGAGGTGGTGGTAGACGGGAATGCCGAACGTAATGTTAAACGGAAATGTGATGCCGATAGCCGCCGCCAGAGAAATGCCGGGATTCGCCTGCGGCAGGGCGATACGCACGGCGGCGGGGGCGGCTATGTAAGACGCGCTCGCGGCAAGGATGGCGAGCAGAGTGGTGCCACCAACCGACAACTGCACGAGCCATCCGACCGTCGCGCCGATGGCTCCGGCCAGCAGCGGCATCAACACGCCAAAACAGATGAGAAACGCGCCCGCTTTGCGCAAATCGCCGACGCGTGCGGCGACGATCAGGCCCATCTCGAGCAGGAACAGGCACAGCGCGCCCTTGAATAATTCGTAGAAAAACGGCTTCATGGGCGCGATCGCCACTGGCCCCGCCAGCCAGCCGATGGCAAGGCCGCCCAACAGCAGCACGATGCTTTTGCCGAGCAGAATCTCCCTGAGCAGCGCCAGCCAGCGCGTATTGCGTGCCTTGTCGGCCATGCGGCCGAGGATGACGCCGACGATGATGCCGGGCGCTTCAAGCAGAGCAACGAACAGCGGCATGTACGCCTCATACGCAACGCCGCGCTGCGCGAGATACGTGATACCGACGGCGAACGTCACGACACTCACTGATCCATAGTGCGCCGCAATTGCACCCGCGTTGTGGACGTCGAATTTTCCAGCGTAACGCAGAAGGGGAAATGCGATGAGCGGGAGCGTGACGCCGATGGCGAGCGCGGCGATCACCTGGGTTGAGATATGTCCGTAGGGGTGGCTCGCAAGTTCAACGCCGCCCTTGATGCCGATGGCAAGCAGCAGGTATATCGTGAGCGATTCGTAGAGCACGCCCGGCAGCTTGAGATCGGAGCGCAATAACCGCGCAGCGAATCCCAGCGCGAAAAAATAGACTACTGGATCCATGGCTGCGTGTTTGCCCGCCGAGTAGCAAATGAATAATTAGCAATCCTAGCGGACATGCGACAGGACCACCATTGAATTTTCGCAATCGCCGTGCATCGCGATTGCAATCATCAGGTTAAAACATCGGCTTGTTGGCGGCGTTTTTGTAGCGCTCGACCCCGGCGAGGATTTCCCTGCATGCCTCCTCCGGGCCGGACCAGCCTTCAACCTTGACCCATTTGCCTGGCTCGAGGTCCTTGTAGTGTTCGAAGAAGTGGCGGATCTGGTCGAGTGTGAACGCCGGCAGGTTCTGCGGTGTTTTGATGCGCTGGTAAATAGTGCACAGTTTGTCGATCGGCACGGCGAGCAGTTTCTCGTCGCCGCCGGCTTCATCCGTCATTTTCAGCATGCCGACCGGGCGGCAGCGCACTACCACGCCGCTGATGAGCGGCATCGGGCTTAACACCAGCACGTCGACCGGATCGCCGTCGCCCGACAGAGTGTGCGGGATATAACCGTAGTTGCACGGGTAGTGCATGGCCGTCGACATGAAGCGGTCGACAAAGAGCGCGCCGGTTTCCTTGTCGACTTCGTACTTGATCGGATCGGCATTCATCGGAATTTCGATGATGACGTTAAACTCGTTGGGCAGGTCGCGCCCTGAACCGACACGGTCGAGATTCATGCTGGCCTCTGATGGTTATGACGGCGACTATAGCCGCCGTCCGCGATTGCTCGAAAGTCGCTGCTGGCCACGGCTACCGGATAGCGGCGATAATACACCGCATGACTCCCGTATTTCGTTTCGCTCATGCCGCCGGCGCAGATTGGCGGGTTGCCGCCGACGCCTGCCTCGGACAACTTGCCGGGCCGCCGGCCAGTCTGGGTTTTTTGTATTTGACCGATCTGCTGGCGGACCACGTCGGCGACATTCTCGAATTTTTCAGGCAGCGCACCGGCGTGCCGCATTGGGTCGGCACCGTCGGCATCGGCATTTGCGTGAGCGGGCGCGAATACTTCGACGAGCCGGCGCTGGCGGTGATGATAGGCGAATTCGCGCCCGGTTCGTTTCAGGTGTTCTCCGGACTGCGTTCGACTGAAGACCTGGGCCTGAAACGATTCAAATGCGGCGACCGGCCGGCGAATTTCGCCATCGTGCATGCCGATCCGCGCAACAGCGACGTGCCGGAACTGATTGCCGGTCTCGCCGGCAAGCTCGAAAGCGGCTTCGTGGTGGGCGGGCTCACCAGTTCGCGCCGCGAGAATTCGCAGATTGCCGACAAAATTACCGACGGCGGTGTTTCCGGCGTGATGTTCGCGGATGACGTGACCGTCGCCACGCGTTTGACGCAAGGCTGCTCGCCGATCGGCCCCAAGCACGTTATCACGCAGGCGCAGCGCAACATCATTCTGAAGATAGACGACCGACCGGCGCTCGACGTGCTGAAAGAAGACGTCGGCGACAGGCTCGCGCGCGATCTCAACCGCCTGGGCGGCGTGATATTCGCCGGCCTGCCGATTTCGGGTACTGATACCGGCGACTATCTCGTGCGCAACCTGGTCGGTATCGATCCGGCGCGCGGCATCGTCGCCATCGGCGACCTGGTCGAGAACGGCAGGCCCATCGTGTTCTGTCGCCGTGACACTGCAAGCGCGACCGAGGACATGACGCGTATGCTGGAAAGCATGAAAAAGGGGCTTTATACAAAGCCGCGCGGCGGCGTTTACTACTCCTGCCTCGGGCGCGGCACCAATCTGTTCGGACCTGACTCCGAGGAACTGAAAATGATCAAGGCCGCATTCGGTGAATTTCCGCTGGTGGGGTTTTTCTGCAACGGCGAGATTTCGCATAACCGCCTGTACGGCTATACCGGCGTGCTGACGCTGTTCGCATGAGCACGCTCAACGTTTTCCTCGGCAAGTTGCCGCTGCCGTGGCTCGACCTGGTGGCGTTGCTCTGGTTTGCGGTGTGGTGGGTCTTTTACATCTGGTATTCGGATTTCCGTAGCACGCCGCAACCGGCGCTGCGCCGGCAGACCGATCTTTTCGTGCGCGACTGGATCGCGCGCATGGTCGAGCGCGACAACCGCATGCTGGATGTGAACGTGATGCGCAATCTCACGCGCAGCTCGCAGTTTTTTGCCTCGACCACCATGCTGATACTCGGCGCGCTGGTGGCGCTGATGGGCTACGCGGAAAAAGCCGCCGGCGTATTGGCGGAATTGCCGTTTGCGCAGCAGGTGTCCGAGCGCGTGTGGGAGCTCAAGATCCTGCTGCTGGTGCAGATTTTCGTCTATGCGTTTTTCAAGTTCTCGTGGTCGATTCGCCAGTTCGGCCTGTGCTCCATCCTGGTCGGCGCGACCGGCAAGCCGCCGGCCGATGCGGAGGAATATGCGACGCACATCAACCGCATTACGCTGATCGTCAACTTCGGCAACGGCAATTTCAACAACGGGCTGCGCGCTTATTATTTCGGCGTCGCGGCGTTGTCGTGGTTTTTACACCCGGTGCTGCTGATCGCAGTCACCACGGCCGTGGTCTACGTGCTGCATCAGCGCGAATACCACTCGCGCACTGTGCAGGCCATGATCGACATGTAGAAGACCGGTGATGGGTAATGGGTAATGGGTAGTGGGTAGTGAGTAGTGAATGACGCGGTGAGGAGCCAGGAATGTGGAAAAATTGCTTGATTGCCTGATGACTCAATCGCTCGAATCACCCATCACCCATTCCCAATCACCACGCTCGTTCTCCTAATCGGCCTTGATGCTCGCGGCCTTGACCACCTTGCTCCATTTGTCGGCGTCTGCTTTCATCACGGCGCCGAAGCGTTCGGGCGTGCTGGGCGTGATGTCGGCGCCGAGTCCGGTGAAACGTTCCTTCACATCCGGCAGCGCCAGCACTTTGGCGAGGTCGGTGTTCACGCGGTCGATCAGCGGGCGCGGCAGTTTCAAGGGTGCCAGAAAACCGTACCAGTTGTTGAATTCATAACCCGGCAGCGATTCGCCGACGGTCGGCACGTCGGGCAGGGCGCCGACGCGCTTGGAGTCGGTCACCGCGAGGATTTTGAGCTTGCCGGCCTTGATGTGCGACATGGTGACCGGTGCGCCGGTAAATAACATGGCGACGTGGCCGCCGAGGAGGTCGGCCACTGCGGGTGCGCCACCTTTGTACGGCACATGCACGATATTGATGCCGGTTTCCATTTTCAGCAGCTCCGCGCACAACTGGTTGAAGCTGCCGACGCCGCCGGAAGCGAAATCGAGCTGGCCCGGACGTTTTTTCGCGAGTGCGACGAGTTCCTTGACGTTTTTCACCGGCAGGTTGGGGTGCACGACCAGCACGGTGCCCACGTTCGCGATCAGGGAAATCGGCGCGAGGTCCGCCACCGGGTCGAAAGTCATGCCGCTGTACATGAACTGGTTGGTCGCATGCGTGCCCATGTTGCCGAACAGCAGCACGTAGCCGTCGGGTGGTGCCTTGACGACGAGTTCGGTGCCGATATTGCCGGCCGCACCGCCGCGGTTTTCGATGACGACCGGCTGGCCCCAGGCTTCGTTCAGTTTCTGCCCGATCACACGGCCGAGGATGTCGGTGGTGCCGCCGGCGGGCCATGGCACGATCAGCCGCACCGGCTTGGCGGGGTAATTCTGCGCGTGCGGGGCGGTGACCAGTGCGCAACCTATCAGGCAAAACAGCAGTCGCAGTATCATATTTAACCTTGGAGTGGGTGACTGCGAAAAGTCTACACGCTAGAATCCAGCTTGAGAACCGCCGCACCGCAATCTACCGCGATGCACCGCAATATTCACCCCACTTTGTGCGAAAGCGATGAAACTTACCCTGCTGGAAACCGGCACGCCGCCCATCGACTGCTTGAAGGGCGATCATTCATGAAGAAGCTGCCGCACATCGACGTCATTTATACGCACACCGAAGGCGAGCCAACCTGCATCGTGCATTCTGGCGTGCGTTATCCCCACGGTCTCGATATATTGGGCAAGCGCCGCCATATCGAACAGCATTACGACTGGTTGCGCAAAGCGCTGATGCAGGAGCCGCGCGGCCACCGCGACATGTACGGCGTGTTCCTGACGCCGCCGTCGTCGCCGGACGCCGATGCGGGCATGATCTGGATGGACGCCACCCAGTACTCGCACATGTGCGGCCACGGCACCATAGGCTTGTCGATGGCGATGGTGGCGTGCGGGCTGATGCCGGCAACCGGCAATCTGACGCGCATCCGGTTCGAGACGACCGCGGGCCCCGTGAATTCCGAAGTGCAGGGCACGCCGGAAAAAATTGACTGGTGCCGGTTCGAGAACGTGCCGGCGTTCGTCGCCGAGCGCGATGTGACGATTGAATTGCCGGGTTATGGCGAATTGAAAGCGGACATCTCTTTCGGCGGAAATTATTTCGCGCAGGTCGACTGGCGCGGCCGCACGCCCAAAATTGCGCCGGAGAACGGTTCTTTCTTTTCGACGATGGGCCAGCTCGTCAAGCAGCAGATCAACGCGAAGGTGAAATTGAAGCATCCGGTGCAGTCGCATCTAACCGACTTGAATTACATGACCTTCTATCAGGAGGCGACGCTGCCCGGCGCGCGCTACAAATGCGTGCACGTGTTCAGTGCCGGCCAGCTCGACCGCTCGCCCGGCGGCACCGGCACCTGCGCGATGATGGCATTGTTCGAGGCGCGCGGTGAATTGAAATTACAGCAGCCGATATTGTCCGAAGGATTGCTCGGTAGCGGCACGTTCGAAGGCTGCCTCATCGGTGAAACAAAAATTGGCGGGCGGCGCGCGCTGCTGCCGACGATCAAAGGCAAGGCCAATTTGACCGGCTACGCGAAATGGGTGTTCGATCCTGGCGATCCCGTCAGCGCGGGTTTCCTGGTTTCCTGAGCGGAGTCGCATGAAATCCAAGCTGGATGGCGTACGCGGATTGCTGTTGGTGACTTGTCTGGTCGCGGCGGCCGCCGGCGCGCAATCGTATCCAGCGAAGCCGATACGCCTGCTGGTGCCGTTTCCGCCCGGCGCGGGCGCCGACGTCGTGGCGCGCACGCTGGCGCAGAAAGTGACTGAAGGATTGGGCGTGCAGGTCATCGTGGACAATCGTGGCGGCGCCGGTGGCACGCTGGGCGCGGCGATTGCTTCACGCGCGGCACCAGACGGCTATACGTTGATGATGGGCTCGATTGCCAGTCTCGGTACAGCGCAGGGTCTATTCAAAGACCTGCCGTACGATCCGCTCAAGGATTTCACGCCGGTAACTCTGGCCGCGCGTTCGCCCAGCGGGTTCCTGACGTCGCTCAATCTGCCCGCCAAGTCGGTCAAGGAATTCATAGTGCTCGCCAAGGGCCAGCCCGGCAAGCTGAACTATTCGTCATCGGGCGGCGGCTCGCCCAGCCATCTCGGCATGGAATTGTTCAAAGGCATGGCGGGCGTGAGTCTCGTGCACATTCCTTATCGCGGCCCTGCCGAAGCGTTGAACGCGCTGGTGATGAACGAAGCGCAGGTCGAAATCCAGAGCATGTTGTCGGCAACTCCGTTCATACAGGGCGGCCGTCTGCGGCTGCTTGCCACGACCGGTGTCAAGCGCATGACGGAATATCCCGACGTGCCGACGGTGGCTGAGGCCGCGGTTCCTGGCTACGCGGTCTACACGTGGTTTGGTGTCGTCGCGCCGGCAGGCGTGCCCAAGCCCATCCTGGCGCGCCTGCATACCGCTTTGGTGCAGGCGCTGACGTCGCCGGAAATGCGCAAACAGTTCGCCAATCAGGGCGCTGAAGTCGTCGCCAATACGCCGGCGGAATTCAATGCGTTCCTGCGCGAAGAGGTCGTCAAATGGAACAAGGTGATCAGTGATTCGGGCGCGCGTGTCGACTGACCGGCAATATGCGGCGCGGCGAGCGATGTCATGACGAAGTTCTCGTTATGGTCGCTCGCGAGCAATGCGCTGTCCGGTCACCGCAACTGGACACCGCACTGGCGCGCGGCGCAGCCGAAAAAATCCTACGACGTCGTGGTCATTGGCGGCGGGGGACACGGGCTTGCCACCGCCTATTATCTGGCGAAGAACCACGGCATCCGCAGCGTGGCGGTGCTGGAAAAAGGCCCGATCGGCCTCGGCAATACCGGCCGCAACACCACCGTGGTGCGTTCCAACTACATGTGGGATGACAGCGCGCATCTGTACGAGCACGCGCTGAAATTGTGGGAAGGATTGAGCCAGGAACTCAATTTCAACACCATGTTCAGTCAGCGCGGCGTGATCAATCTCGCGTTCACGCGCCACGAACTGAACGAAATGGAACGGCGCGCGGGCGCCATGTATCTGAACGGCATCGATTGCGAACTGCTGACGCCGCGCGAAGTGAAGCGCTGGGCCCCGCTATTGAACATAGATCCAGGCTGCCGCTACCCGGTGCTGGGCGGCATCGTGCAAAGGCGCGGCGGCAATGCGCGTCACGATTCGGTTGCATGGGGCTACGCGCGCGCGGCGAGCGAACTGGGTGTAGACATCATCGAGAACTGCGCGGTGACCGGCTTGAAATGCGAAGGCGGTCGTGTAATCGGTGTCGAGACTACGCGCGGTCATATTTCTGCGGGACGCGTCGGCGTGGTCGCTGCAGGCCATAGCAGCGTGGTGATGGGCATGGCGGGCGTGAAACTGCCGATCCAGAGCTATCCGCTGCAGGCTTTGGTGTCCGAACCGGTCAAGCCGGTATTTCATACCGTGCTGATGGCCGGTCTGGTGCACGTGTACCTCAGTCAGTCGGATAAAGGCGAACTCGTCATCGGCGCCGCGCGCGACGGTTATCTCTCGTATGCGCAGCGCGGCAGCTTCAATTTCATCGAAGAACAACTGCGTGCCTTGCTGGAATTATTTCCGGTGTTCAGCCGGCTGCGCATGATGCGGCAGTGGGCGGGCATCGTCGATTGCGCCCCGGATGCGAGTCCCATCATCGGCAAGACGCCGGTCGAGAACCTGTTCGTCAACTGCGGCTGGGGTACCGGCGGGTTCAAGGCAACGCCCGGCTCGGGCTGGGTGTTCGCGCACACCCTCGCGCACGGCGAGCCGCATGCACTCAATAAAAACTTCAGCCTCGCACGATTCGCGAGCGGCCGTTTAATCGACGAAGCCGCTGCAGCCGGCGTTGCGCACTAGGGTGCATAGCAACATGAGAGGCGGGAGGCGAGAGGTGAGAGGCTTGAGAATCAAGGAAAAAAGTCGATCGAGTAGCGCGGGCGCGAGCCATTCAGCCGCGAGATTGCAATACACGCCTCACGCCTCTCGCCTCTCGCCTATCCCGCAAAGCGGAACGCGCGCATGCTCTTAATTCCATGTCCGTGGTGTGGCCCGCGCAACGACGCCGAATTTACGCCTGGCGGCGAGGCACATATTGCGCGTCCCGTTGATACGCCCGCTTTGACGGACCAGGATTTTGGCGAGTATCTCTATTTCCGCAAGAACCTCAAAGGCCCGCAGCTCGAACGCTGGTTTCACGCGTACGGCTGCCGGCGCTGGTTCAACGTCGCGCGCGACAGCGTGACGCATGAGATTAAAGCTGCATACAAGATGGGCGAACCGCCGGCCGACTTATGAGCGAACAAGCTTACAGGCTGCCGCTCGGCGGCCGCGTCGACCGCAGCAAGCCGCTCAATTTCACTTTCAACGGCCGCCCGTACCAGGGCTACGCCGGCGACACGCTGGCCTCCGCATTGCTCGCCAACGGCGTGCGGCTGATCGGACGCAGTTTCAAGTACCACCGCCCGCGCGGACTCGTGGCCGCAGGGCCGGACGAACCGAATGCGCTGGTGCGGGTGGGCAGCGGTGCGCGAGTGCTGCCCAATATGCCGGCGACGATGGTCGAGTTGTACGAAGGGCTCGAGGCCGCCAGCATCAATTGCTGGCCCGGCGTCGGTTTGGATTTGGGCGCGGTGGCCGGCCTTTTTTCGCGCTTCTTGCCGGCGGGCTTTTACTACAAGACTTTCATGTGGCCGCATCGCGCATGGATGTGGTACGAAAAGTTCATCCGTAATGCGGCGGGCCTGGGCCGTACGCCGGACTCGCCGGACCCCGACCGCTACGAAAAGCGCAACGACCATTGCGATGTGCTGGTGATAGGTGGCGGGCCTGCCGGCATTGCAGCAGCCCTCGCTGCTGGGAGCGCCGGCGCACGCGTGTTGATGGTGGAAGAACGGCCGGAACTTGGCGGCCAACTGCGCTATTGCAGCGGCACCATAGACGGCACGGCGAGCGGCGCATGGCTGCGCCTCGCGCAAAGCCGGCTTGCGCAGATGCCCGAAGTGCGCGTGCTTACGCGAACCACAGCTACCGGTTATTACGATCACAACCTGGTGACGCTGGTCGAGCGTGTTACCGATCATTTGTCTCGGTCAGATAAACGCCTGCCGCGCCAGCGCTTGTGGAAAGTCCGCGCGAAACGGGTGATAGTCGCCGCCGGGGCCAACGAGCGCTCGCTCGTTTTCGTCAACAACGATTTACCGGGCGTGATGCTGGCAAGTGCAGCGCAACGCTATGCCACGCAATACGCGGTGCAGCCGGGCAAGCGTGCCGTTATTTTTGCCAATAACGACAGTGCGTACGACGCGGCGCTCGCACTGACAGATGCCGGAATTGAAATCGTCGCGCTGGTCGATTTGCGCGCAGAGCCGGGCATGCCGATGGTGTGCGGGCTGGGCGTGCGCTCGGGACAAGCCGTGGTCGCCGCGAATGGATACCAGCGCGTCACGTCAGCCGACATTGCGGCCATCGATGCCACGACAGGACAGATCACGGGGCCGGTGGAAACCATCGCCTGCGATGTTATCTGCGTGTCTGGCGGCTGGGACCCGGCGGTGCATTTGTTTTCGCAAGCGGGCGGAAAAATTGCATATGACGATGCGCAGCACTGTTTTTCACCAGGCGTCGCGGCGCAACCCACGTCAGCAGCTGGTGCGGCAAACGGCGCATTCATGCTCGCGGACTGCGTTGCGCAAGGCAGTGCGGCGGGAGCGGCGGCGGCCTGCGCTGTGGGATTCAACATGGTGATTCCGGGCATCGCTCCGCGCGCACCGCTCGCCGTGCACCCGTTGTGGGAAATTCCGTCCGCGGGCAGCGGCAAGAAATTCGTCGATCAGCAAAGCGATGTCACGGCCGCCGATCTGGCGCTGGCCGCGCGCGAGGGCTATGTGTCGGTCGAGCACGCCAAGCGCTACACGACGACGGGCATGGGCATAGACCAGGGCAAGATCGGCAACATCACTGCTTTCGGCATACTGGGTAACGCGACTTCGCGCAGCGTGCCGGAAGTCGGCACCACGACTTTCCGTCCGCCGTATGTCCCGGTCACCATAGGCGCGCTGGCCGGACGCGAAATCGGGGAACATTTCGATCCTTTGCGCAAGACGCCGATCACCGATTGGCATGCGGCGCACGGTGCGGTATTCGAACCGGTCGCCTTGTGGCGGCGTCCGCAGTATTACCCGCTAGCGGGTGAAGACATGCACGCGGCAGTGACGCGCGAATGCCGGGCCGTGCGCAACGGCGTCGCGCTGCTCGATGCATCGACCCTGGGAAAAATAGAAATTCGCGGCCGCGACGCGTTGAAGCTGCTCAACATGGTTTATACCAACGCTTGGGACAATCTCGCGGTCGGCGCCTGCCGCTACGGACTGATGCTGCGTGAAGACGGCATGGTGTTCGACGACGGCGTGACTGCGCGACTGGGCGAGCAGCACTACCTGATGACAACGACTTCCGGCGGCGCGGATGGTGTCGTGAACTGGCTGGAAGAGTGGCTGCAGTGCGAGTGGCTGGATTTGCAGGCGTACGTGACGCCGGTCACCGCGCAATGGGCGACGCTGTGTGTGACCGGTCCAAAGGCGCGGGCGTTGTTGCAGAAACTGCCGGGTGACATCGATCTCGCGCCAGCGAGTTTTCCGCATTTGTCGATACGCAGCGGGACTATGGCCGGAGTGCCGGCGCGCATCGCGCGCGTGAGCTTCACCGGCGAACTTTCGTACGAGGTCAATGTGCCGGCGCGCTACGGACTCGCGCTGTGGGACCTGCTGATTAAAGAGGGCGCGGCACTCGGCATCACGCCACTCGGCACCGAGGCTTTGCATGTGTTGCGTGCGGAGAAGGGTTTCATTGTCGTTGGTCACGACACCGACGGCACAGTGACGCCGCACGATCTCGGCATGAGCTGGATCGTCGGCAAAGCCAAGAAGGATTTCCTCGGCAGGCGCGGGCTCAGGCGCAGCGATAGCGCACGCGATGGACGCAAGCAGCTGGTCGGCCTGCTGACCAACGACGCGCAGACCGTGCTGGTCGAAGGCAGCCAGGTCGTCAACCGCGCGAATTCCCGGCACATCGACCGGCCGCCGGTGCCGATGACAGGGCACGTGACATCGAGCTACATGAGTCCCACGCTCGGGCGCTCGATAGCGATGGCCCTGATCGATAACGGACGCAACCGCATGGACGAGGAGGTCGCGGTGGTCGTGCATGGCCGTGTGGTGATGGCGCGTATCTGCGAGCCGCGTTTTTACGACCTCAAGGGCGAGCGTCTCCATGGTTGAAACGTTGATGGCGCGCACGGCGCTGGGCAGCACGCCGGACGGCGGATTGCGCGCGCATGGCGATCCGGCCGCCGTTGCGCTGCGCGAATTGCCCGGGTCGTCCATGATCGATCTGCGGCTCGATCCGGCGAACGCTGTTGCTCTGGGAGCGGCGCAAAGTGCGCTTGCGCTGACGTTGCCGCTGACTCCCGGGAAAACGGCTGTTAACGGCGAACATGTGGCATGGTGGTTCGGCCCTGACCAATGGCTGGTGATGGTGCCGCATTCTGCGAGCCCGCTGATTCGGGCGCTGGAGCAGGACGGTATCTCGGCAGTCGATGTCAGCGATCTGCGCGCCGAGTTTGAGCTCGCAGGTCCGCGCGCGACCGATGTTTTGCGCAAGGGCTGCGCGATTGATCTGCATCCGCGTGTATTCGGTACCGGCGATTGCGCTTTGACTGCGCTCGCCCGCGTGCGTGTCGCATTGCACCAGACGGATGAACGGCCAGGCTACCGCATCCTGGTCGAGCGCAGCGTCGCGCCGTATTTGTGGAACTGGCTCGCCGATGCGATGATCGAGTTCGGCGGCAGGTAATATCGGGCGCTTGATCGCCGCACTAATCCACGCGCACGCCGGCCGCCTTGATGATACGGCCCGATTTTTCGGCGTCGCTTCTGATGGTGGCGGCAAATGTTTCCGGCGTGCTGGGCGTGGCTTCCATGCCTAGTGCCATGAGTTTTTCGCGCATTTCAGGTTGCGCCAAAATGCGGATGATTTCGGCGTTGATGCGGTCGATGACCGGGCGCGGCGTGCCGGCGGGCGCCATGAGCCCGAACCAGTTGTTGAATTCATAGCCGGGCAGCGTTTCGCCTATGGTCGGCACGTTGGGCAGCACGGCCGCGCGTTTGGAATTGGTAACAGCCAGCACTTTCAGTTTGCCGGACTGGATATGCGGCAGCGTGACGGGCGTGCCGGTGAACATCAGATGGATCTGGCCACCGAGGATATCGGTGATCGCCTGACTGCCGCCTTTGTACGGCACGTGCACCAGATCGATTTTCGCGCTTATCTTGAACAACTCGCCGCACAAATGATAAAAACTGCTGCCTGACGCATAGGTCAATTGTCCCGGCCGCGATTTGGCCAGCCCGATCAGTTCTTTCACGTTTTTTACCGGCAGTGACGGATGCGCTACCAGCACGCTTGCGACGTCGGCAAGCAGCGAAATCGGCGCCACGTCGTTGGCCGGGTCGTAGGTCAATTTGCTGAACAGAAACTGGTTCATGGTGTGCGTGCTCATCGAACCGACCAGCAGCGTATAGCCGTCAGGCGGCGATTTCACGGCGGCTTCGGTGCCGATGTTGCCGTTAGCGCCGCCGCGATTGTCGATCACAACCGGTTGCCCCCAGGCCGCGGTCAATTGCTGGCCGACCATGCGCGCGAGTATGTCGGTGGTGCCTCCCGCCGGCAGCGCGACGATGACGCGTATCGGTTTCATCGGATAGGTTTGCGCGTGCGCGCACGAAATGCACAACGCGGCAAGAGTGCCTAACATGATGAAACGCGCGTGCGTTGCTGCCAGAATTGGTGATAGCAAGGCGCCCGGTGAAGGCAATAGTCGTTCTATTGCCAAGACGAGCAACGCAGATAGCGCCGATTCTGGCTGCAACCCTTCGGGCTGGCACGAGTTTTGGCCCATGGCGTTGTCGTAAGCCTCTTGCTTAGAATGACTAAGCCGCGAGACTTTCTTCTAGCCCTGGGCCAAAATCGTGACAGCGCATCGTGCGTTTCATCATGTTAGGCGCTCTAGATTGTGGGCGGATAAACCCGAATTTTTGAAGAGGACTTCATGAAATCACCTGCCATGTGCCGTAACCTCGTCGACATACGCGCTGCGGTCAACGCCATCGACCGCGATCTCGTCCGGTTGCTCGCCAAACGCCAGAAATACGCGCTCGCCGCGCTTAAATTCAAACATGATCGCAAAAGCATCGGCGATCCGCGGCACCGCAAGTCGATGTTCGCACAGCGCCAATTGTGGGCGGCGCCTGCCAAACTGAATCCGCGGATGGTGCAAAAGATTTTTCAGGCCATCGTCGACGAATCCAAGCGCCTGCACCTCGCCGGATTCCGCGCCCGGCGCACGTAATTCCGGAGCCCATCTCAAAAATACAAAAAAACAATCAGCCGCAGATAAACGCGGATACACGCAGATAAAGGTCAAAGGCCACCTTCCGGCCGGCGTTTAGTTCCTTGAACCTATCTGCGTTCATCTGCGGCTTAAAATTGTTTTTGCGGTTGCTTCCAGAATCAACTCACCAGGCCAGCGCGTACGCTTCGCGGCGCGGGTCGGCGCCGGCGTGCTTCATCCCGGTGTTGGGGTCGCGCATCACTGCGCAGACCGCTCCGCTTTGCGCGGGCAGGCGCGGCAGCACCTGCACGTCGTGGCCGCGTTTCTTCATGTCGTCGATGACGCCGTTCGGCATGTCTTCCTCGATACACAGCCGGCCGGGGAAGTAATCGTGGGGCGCGAACGAATTCGGAAAACTGCTGCTCGAGAAGCGTTGCGCTTCGACTGCTTGCTGCACCTGCATGCCGAACTGCGTGACGTTGAGGAAGACCTGCAGCATCGCCTGCGACTGCACGTCGCCGCCCGGGGTGCCGAAGCACATGAACGGCTTGCCGTCTTTCATGGCGAGGGCGGGGCTGGGTGTGAGGCGCGGGCGCTTGCCCGGCGCGACCTGCGCCGGGTGGCCTGCCGCGAGCCGCGATTGCTGGCCGCGCGAAGAGAACACGAGTCCCGTGCCTGGAATGACCGGCGCATCGTACGTGGTGTCCGACAGTGTCGCCGAATAGGCGTTGCCGTATTTATCCATGGCGGCGGCGTAAATGGTATCGGGCGCAATACCGACCTTGCCGCGCGCCGCGGCGTAAACCGGCTGGTGGCTGCCCGCGGTTGCCGCTTTGCCCTCCGGATTGCCCGGCGCAGGCAGTTTGCCGAATGCGCGCTGCATATCGATGCGCGCGCGCTGCCGTGCGCCGTAGGCATCCGACAACATGGCCTGGACCGGCACTTTCACGAACTTGGGGTCGCCGACGTAGGCTTCGCGGTCGCCGAACGCGAGATTGAGCGCTTCGGTCACCGTATGCACATAGTCGGGAGAGTTGTGCCGCAATTTGCCGAGATCGCAGCCTTCGATGATTTTCAGCGCCTGCAGCAGTGAGATGCCCTGGCACCAGGTATCGCAGGCATGCACTTCGTAGCCGTGATAGTTGATTTTGAGGCTGTCTTCGACCGGCACTTCGAACCCGGCAAGGTCGGCCGCCGTGAGGAAACCGTCGTTCTTTGCGTGATACGCGGCCGCGGCTTCGGCGATCGGGCCGCGATAGAAGAAGTCGTGGGCGGCGCGCAGCTTCTTGTCGCGATCGCCGCGCGCGCTGCGTTCGGCCTCTATCATGCCGGCGATGCTGCGGCTCAAATCTTCCTGGCGAAACAGTTCCCCGTACTTCGGCGGCTCGCCGCCCGGCAGAAAGATTTTTGCACTTTCAGGCCAGCGCCGGTACTGGTCCTGCGAGCCCTTGAGGTTATTGCCGAGGAAAGGGTAGATGGCATAACCGTCGCGCGCGAGTTCCATCGCCGGTGTCGCGGCCTGCTCGAAAGAAATCGTGCCGTAACGGCGCAGCGCTTCGATGTGCGTGGCAGGCGCCGCGGGCATCACGGTGCGCAGCAGCCCTTCGGGTATGGATTTGCCGTCGCCCGCAGCAATCAGGCGGTTGATGTCGGTGGCAGCGGGCCAGTAGCCCAGACCGGCGAGCGAGATGACGCGGTCTTCCTTCTTGAGATAAATCAGCGTGGGCGCTACGCCGGCGAAGCTCACGATGTCAGGCTGCAGCACCGCAAGCGCCATGGCCGCAGTGACGCCGGCATCGACTGCATTGCCGCCGGCGTCGAGCACGCGCATGGAGGCGAGCGCGGCCAGGTAATGGCCGCAGGCAACCGCGTGATTACGGCCGATGACGGTGGGCCGCATGCTGGCGGCGCTGATCGCGAGAGACATGCGGCGCTGTGCCATGGTTTTCTCCTTTATCCGCGTTCGGCGAGCGTTTTGCCGCCAACGCCCCAGGCTTCTTTTGGAATGTCCTGTACGGTGATCCACACCGAATCCGGTTTGACGCCGAGTGCATCGACAAAGGCCTGCGTGACTTTTTCGATGAGGGCTTTTTTCTTGGCATCGTCGCGGCCGGCGGCGATGTATAGTTGTGCGAGCGGCATGGTGGTTTCCCGGTCAGTTGATATGGACCTGAATTCTAGCACCGCGGATTGCCGCCGGCATGCGGCGTGCACCTGCGGGTATGGTTCCTGCTTTATGGAAACGCCTACAAATAAAGGAGCGGCAGCATGAAACGACTGAAATTATTGGCGGCTTGCGCGTGCATGGTGCTTTCGGCGCCGGGCGTGCATGCCCAGACCTGGCCCACGAAACCGATACGCTTCATCAGCCCGTTTGCACCGGGCGGCGGCGCGGATATTACGTCGCGCGTGATTGCGCAAAAACTCCACGACGCGCTGGGCCAGCCGGTGTTGGTCGACAATCGCGGCGGCGCGGGCGGCATGATAGGCGTCGATCTCGGCGCCAAGGCGTCGCCCGACGGCTACACGCTGGTGCTCGGCACCATAGGGCCGATCGCGATTAATCCCAGCCTCTACGCGAAAATGCCGTACGACCCGATCAAAGACCTCGTCCCGGTCACACTCGCCGCCGATGCGTTGAACGTGCTCGTCGTGCACCCTGCGTTGCCGGTGAAAAACGTCAAAGAACTGATCGCGCTAGGCAAGGCGCGGCCGAACGAGCTGAATTTCGGTTCCTCAGGCCCGGGCGCGACCGATCATCTCGCCGGCGAGCTCTTCAACATGCTGACGGGAACGAAAATGGTGCACGTTCCGTACAAAGGCGGTGCGCCGGCGATGCTCGACCTGATGTCCGGCAACGTGCAGATTATTTTTTCGACGGTGTCGACCGCTATCGGCCAGATCAAGGGCGGCAAGATACGCGCGCTCGGCATGACCGGCACCAAGCGTTTTGTCCTGATGCCCGAACTGCCGACGATCGCTGAGGCGGGCGTGCCGCAATTCGCGGTCAACAACTGGTACGGCGTGTTCGTGCCGGCGGGAACGCCGAAAGAAATCGTCGCGCGCCTCAACACTGAAATCGTCAAAGTCCTGAACCTGCCGGACGCGAAACAGCGCTTGCTCGAGTCGGGTATAGAAGCGACGCCCAGCACGCCCGAGCAGTTCGCGACTTACATACTGGCTGAAACCAGGAAGTGGGCGAAAGTGGTGAAGGACGCGAATATCAAGGTCGAGTGAAGGCAGAAACGATTAGCCGCAGATAAACGCAGATAAACGTAGATGTTCAGGCACAAAATGCGGGCGCACCGCGTTCATTAATAAGCTTTTATCAGCGTGTATCAGCGTGTATCTGCGGCTGATTTGCTTGAGAAGTTGCTGCAGTAGTGTCCGGTTAAATATCAAACAAGTTCAATTGGTTGGCGATATTTGATTGATTTTCTGGGTATTCGTGGGGCTGGAAGGCGGAAGAGATCTGTATTTTTTCGAATACCGAGACCGAAAGAATCTGCAGCAATGTGTATAGCGA
>CANJHY010000074.1:0-22195 GCA_947474275.1 Betaproteobacteria bacterium | reverse complement strand
CACCGAGGGCGGCAGCAGATAGGGCGTAGCGCGGTCTATCGGGCGGAAATTAACCATGGCAACACTCTCGGCAGCGTTAAACAGGATAATCTTATGACATTAGCATTGATCGATAGTTCCGGGCAGCTAAGCCCGACAGGCTGCTAGTAGCACAGGCGCACCCAGCGCGGTTGACGCGACCCGCGATCGTTGGTCGCCACGGCCTTCGCTCGCGGTGCCGCTATCGTTCCGCGGCCGCTGGGGGCCAGGCCGAACGGGCCGGCGCGGCGAGCAAGGCTTCACCCTGACGGAATTGATGACTACGCTTGGCATAGTCGCGATTCTTTCAATCATCGCTGTCCCGTCACTCACTTCCATGATCGAGGTGCAGCGAGTCAAAACCGCCACGTTTGATCTCTATGCGGCCATGAGCTACGCACGCAGCGAGGCGATCAAGCGCAACGCCGTGGTCACCATTGCGCCGCGCGGTGGCAGTTTTACCAACGGCTATGATCTGACGGTCGGCGGTTCGGCGCTGAGGAGCCAGGCTGGAAGCCCCACAGTCGCCATCACTGCGTCCGCCGGGACGCCCCTCGCTTATGACGGTTCCGGGCGCATGACTGCATCGTCGATTTACCAGTTGCAATTAACTTCCACACAAGATAGCAGCATCGCCAAACGCTGCCTGGTCATCAGCCCCAGCGGCCGCGCGAGCATACGCGTGGATACCAATAAAGACGGCAACTGTTTTAACGGCTGATATGCGGCGCCAGAAACAAACCGCTGCCGGTTTCACGCTCATCGAGGTCCTGGTGACGCTCGCGATCATTGCCATAGGCCTGCTCGGGCTGGGGGCATTCCAGGTGCGCGTGCAACAGGCCGGATTGGAGGCGTATAACCGCGCGCAAGCGCTCGTTATCCTCAGCGCCATGGTCGATCGCATCAACGCCAATCGCCTGACCGCTCCTTGCTACGCGACAACAACGCCGGCCGGCAGTCCCTATCTGGGCTACGTGGATGCGAACCATGTCGGAGCAATAAGCTGCAGCGGATTTGGCGACGTCAATACCCAGCAACTGGCCGTCAACGACCTCAACGAGTGGGATCAGATGCTCCAGGGCGCCAAAGAAGCGATGGCGGGCAACGCTACCGGCGGGGCGCTGGGTGCGCGCGGCTGTATCAGTTTCGATGCCGCAACTTCGACCTATACCCTTGCCGTTGCCTGGCAGGGCACGGTCGAGACAGCGGTGCCGACGGTCAATTGCGGCAACAACGCCTACGGATCAGAGTCGCTGCGCCGCGTAGTCTGGGCCACATTCAAGCCGGCCGCCCTGCTATGAGAATGCCGACCCATAACGAGCGGTGCGCCGCCGCACGCAGCCGCGGGTTCACGCTGATTGAACTGATGATCGCGCTGGTCATCGGCATGCTTGTTCTCGGCGGGATGCTTTCATTTTTCGCGGATTCGAACCGGGCTTACGCGGAGCTCAAGAAGACCATCGAGCATACGGGGAACGGCAGCATGGCGATGTCCATACTCGCCCAGGACATCAATCATGCCGGCTATTACGGCGAGTTCTACAGCCTGCCGGCGGCGGGCGCCGTGCTGCCCGATCCGTGCCTGATGACACCGGCCGCGCTGTACAGCGCGCTCGCGTTTCCGGTTCAGGGATACGACGCGCCACTCCTGTCGCCGTTGAGTTGCCTGAGCGACGCCAATTTCATGCCGGGCACGGACATCCTGGTGGTGCGTTACGCCGAGTACGCCGCGCTGATAGCAGCCGATGTTCCGCAAACCGGCGAAGGTTATCTGCAGGCAACGACCACCGCCGCCGAAGTGCAGATCGGCGCCGGCAACGCCGCCGTGGGCACGACCAAAACGGCCGATGGCTCGGCGGCCGCCATTTTCAAGAAGGACGGCGTTACCGCGGCGGACATCCGGAAACTCGCGGTGCATATTTACTTTATCGCTCCATGCAGCGTGCCGGCCAACGGCAGCGACACCTGTAGCGGTGCCGCGGACGACGGCGGCAGGCCGGTGCCAACGTTAAAGCGCCTCGAACTTACGGCCGTCGGCAACGCCACCGTATGGAGTATCGCGCCGCTCGTCGATGGCATACGCAACCTGCAGATCGACTACGGGATCGACAACCTGCCCGCGGCACAGGATCCCGCGACGAACCAATTCGGCGACGGCGCACCTGACATGTATGTGACCGCGCCCACGCCGGCCGACTGGCCCAACGTGGTCAGCGTCCGCATCAATTTTATCGCCGTGTCGACTGAGCTCACCGCAAGGTATGTCGACTTCAAGACCTATAACCTGGGTTTGGCGGGAACGGTGGGGCCGTTCAATGACGCATTCAAAAAACATCTGTTCGCCGGCACTGCGCGCTTGAACGATGTCAGCGGACGGCGCGAGATACCGCAATGACGAGCCCTAAACGCCAGCGCGGCGCGGTACTTCTCGTGGGCCTCGTTATTCTCATGCTCATCACGATGTTCGCCATCTCCTCCGCCAACATGAACTCCGCGGATTTGCGCATCGTGGGTAATTACCAGTCGAAAATGATGGTGACCCAGAACGTGCAGCAGGCAATCGAGGCGGTGCTGAGTAACGTGAACAATTTCAACACCCCGGTTGCCCAGACCATCACCGTCAACGGTATCGCGGTTGCCGTCAGCCCGCCCGCGTGCCTCGGTGTCGCGATTGCCGAAAACTATACGGCGATCAACAACATCACGCTGTATGACACCAACTGGGCGGTCACCGCGACCGCGGCCGACCCGCTTACCAGCGCAACGGCGACCGTCACCCAGGGCGTGCGCATCCGCTTGCCCACCAATTTTTGTCCGTGATAAACACGGGAAGGAGATCAGCATGACGTTCAATTTTCGCCACCTGTTAATCCGAATGGTCTGCGTGCTACTGGCCTTTCCCGTTCCCGCGCTGGCGGAGGACATCGATATTTACAACGGCAATCCCGCCGTTGTCGGCGTTGCGCCCAACGTTCTCATCATCCTGGACAACTCGGCCAACTGGAGTGCCGCATTTGACGGCGGGACGAAATTCAGCTCCGAGATGGCGACGTTAAGCACCCTCGTCGGGACCCTGAATACCAACCTCAATGTCGGCGTGATGGCTTTCGGGGAAAACGGGCCGGGCACCGGCAGTCCGATTACCGCGTATATCCGATACGCCGTGCGCAACATGACGGCGGGCAACAAAAGCGCGCTCCAGAGCATGATTTCAGGTTTGAATATCAATAATGACAAGGGCAGCAATGCGCCCTATGGCTTTTCGCTATTCGAGGCTTACAAGTATTTCGGCGGCGGCGGCACCAGCCAGGCACCGCAGAACGCCCAGAATTTCGGTCCCGCCGCGTTCGGCGGATTTGGTCAGCCCAAGCGCGATTACTCCGGCAATGGCGTCGCCAATACCGCCGGCGCGCTGGCGGGCAATGCGTTTGCCTCCGCGGCGAGCAGCACGTATGTGAGCCCGGTGTCCGATGCGTGCCAGAAGAACTACGTCATAATCCTCAGCAACGGTATGCCCCCGAACGGCTCGGACCTCGGCAACCCGAGCGCCAGCACCTTGCTCGGCAATGTGGGCGGCGCGAGCGCCATCTCCACCATTCCGCTGCCCAATGTCACCGCCCAAGGGAACATCGGCGACGAGTATGCGCGCTTTCTGTATCAGACCGACGTGAGCAACCTGTCCGGCAGCCAGAACATCGTGACGTACACGGTCAATGTCTATGACCCGGCGCACATGACCGGCAGCGACACGTCCAATATCGTGTTGCTCCAAAGCATCGCCAACCAGGGACACGGGCGCTATTTCGCCGCGACCAGCGCCGCCGCGCTGCGCGACGCGCTGCAGACGATTTTTAACGAAGTGCAAAGCATCAACAGCGTATTTGCCTCGGTGACGCTGCCGGTTTCGGTCAACGTGCGCGGCACCAACTTGAACCAGATTTATCTCGGCGGTTTCCGCCCCGACCCGGACAGCTCCCCGCGCTGGTTCGGCAACCTGAAGCAATACCAGCTCGCCTATAACGCCAATACGGGCACGGTATTCCTCGCCGACGTGAACGGGAACGCCGCGGCAAGTGCCGCCACCGGTTTTATTGCCGACGGCGCTGTCAGCTTCTGGACTTCGTCGTCGGCCTTCTGGTCGTTCAGGCCTTCCGGCAATCCGCTATCCGGCTCGGACTCGCCGGACGGGCCCATCGTGGAGAAAGGCGGAGTCGCCCAGCGCATCCGCACGCTTTATCCGAACCCCGATTCAACGCTGGCGCAGACCCGCAAGATCTACACCTGCAACGGCACCTGCCCGGCGGCCGCCAATGCGTCGCTGGCGACGTTTCCGTTCGATACCACCAACATCAGCCCTTCGGCGGCCGCGAACATCAGCGCATTCGGCGCGAGCGGCGCAACCGAAGTGACCAACATCATCAACTGGGTGCGCGGCAAGGATAACGCCGTCGACGAGAATCTCAATGGCAGCTTCACCGATATCCGCGCCTCGGTGCACGGCGACGTGCTGCATTCGCGGCCGGCGGTGGTGAACTATAACCGCAACGGCGACGATAACGACGTCGTTATCTTCTACGGCGCCAACGACGGCCTGTTTCGCGCCGTGAAAGGCGGGCAGAACGCGAGCGACGGAAATGAGAAATGGGCGTTCGTGCCGACCGAATTCTTCCCCGGACTTAAACGCCTGCGCGACAACTCGCCGCCCATCGGCTCCACCAATACCAAGCCCTACTTCGCGGATGGCTCGGTGGGTGTGTACCAGCTCGACGCGAACAATGACGGCAAGCTGGTGGCCGCCGACGGCGACAAGGTCTACCTTTATATCTCGATGCGCCGGGGCGGCCGCTTAATCTACGCGCTCGATGTCACCGACCCGGACAATCCAAAATTCATGTGGAAGCGCGACAACACGAGCCCCGGCTACGCCGAACTCGGCCAGACCTGGGCCGAGCCCAAGGTCCGCAAAATCCGCGCCTCAGCCAACCCGGTGCTGATTTTCGGCGCCGGCTACGATCCCGCGGTGGAGGATCAGGATCCGATTCCGTCAGGCACGACGGATACCATGGGCCGCGGCATTTTCGTGGTCGACGGGATTACCGGCAACGTGCTGTGGCAGGCCGGTCCCGTTGCGCCCGCGTCGCAGTCGCCCGGGGAAGTATTCCAGAGTGTGTCCAACATGACATATGCGATTCCGTCCGACGTGGCCGTCCTCGACCGCAACAACGACGGCTATGCGGACCGCCTCTACGTCGGCGATACCGGGGGCAATGTATGGCGCGCTGACATCAACGATCCGTCACCGGCGAACTGGACCGTGAACAGGCTCGCTTCGTTCGGATTCGCCGAGTACGGGACGGTGAACAGCCGGCGCAAGTTCCTGTATCCGCCCGACGTGGTGCTTAGCAAAGACGCTAACGGGCCATATGACGCCGTATTGATCGGCTCAGGCGACCGCGAGCATCCGTTCAACGGCGCCGGCACTACGACCAATCCGCTGATCAACGCGGTAACCAACCGGTATTACATGATCAAGGATCGCAATACCGGTTTCACATACTCGGGCGCAACGATTGCCGAGGGCGGTTTGTACGACATGACCAATACCCTCACGTCGGCGCAGATCTCCGCGGCGAGCTCGGCGCTGGCCAGCGCCCAAGGATGGTATATCACCCTGTTGACGGGAGAAAAAGTGGTCAGCAGCTCGGTGACCCTGGGCGGCGCGACGTTTTTCAATACCAACCAGCCCACCGCGCCCGCACCAGGTGTATGCACCGGCAACCTCGGCATCGCGCGCGAGTACTCGGTCAATTTCCAGACGGGCGGGCCGATCTCCCCTCTCAATGGCGCGGCCAACTCGAGCCGCTTTCTGGTGCACGCGGGCGGCGGCTATCCGCCCTCGCCGGTCGCCGCCATCGTGAGCATCGGAGGCAAGCTGCAGCAGGTCCTGATTTCGGGCACCTCGGTACGGCAGCCACCGGCCGCCCTGATCGGCGCCCGCATACGCACCTTCTGGAACCAGAAGTAGCGCGGCCGCCGGTCTGACCTGCGAGTTGCTACCGGTTCAAACTTACGTCGCGGCAATCACCGTCGCGGCGATGCGCGGCGAACTTGACTATCCGCAAAGCCTGCGCCAGCGCGTGGCCTTGCTCAAACGCCTCGACGCGGGCGCGCTAGAGCGCGTCTACGACGAAAGATTGCGCCTGTCGCCGGGCGCCGACACGATGATCGAGATCGCCGGCGGCAAGCTGACCGGACGCATCACCAGCGATATCGTCGACGCCGAAAGCAAACGCACTACATTGCTGCAGGCGCGCGACGAACTGGGATTAGGCAAGGACGAGATCGTCGCGCTCGGCGACGGCGCCAACGATCTGAAGTTCATGGCGGAAGCCGGCGTCAGCGTCGCCTATCACGCCAAGCCGGTGGTGCGCGCGCAGGCGACCTGCGCGCTGAATTACGTTGGGCTCGACGGCGTGCTCAACCTGTTCAATTGACGGCGCGACGCTGCTCGCCGCGCAGCTCGTAGGCAAGCCATTTACCGCTCTCACGGCACATTCCGTAGCGAAACGGCATATGCCCCCGTCCCGGCGTAAAAAACCGCAGATCTTCGAACCATACGCAGGGCGCGGCGCCGCGCTCGATCCTGTACAGCGCGGGATGGCGCGCAAACCAGCGGTAGAACGCGAAGTTCGGCTGCTCCCACGCTTCGCGCGCAAGCGCCTGGTCGTCCGCCCCGCTGCCGTAACGCGGCACCGTCAGCCACACTGCTTGCGCAACCGGCATGTAGGCCGCGCCTATGCGCGTGAGGAAAGCAGCGTCGTCCGCCAGCGCGGCTGCAGGCTCGGTGCGTGACAGGCTCACCAGGCTGTAGTGGTGGCGTTCCGGTTCGGTCACGAATACGTTCCAGTTGAAAGGCAGTGGCGGTTGCGGCACAGCGTCTACCTGGTACTGCGCATAACCCGCGGCGCGTGCATGGGCCTCGCCGAACTCGATTGCGCGCTGCCGCTGCAGCGCCTGGAAGCCGACGTACGATACAAGCACGCACAACGCAATCAGCGCGGGCTTGCGCGACTTGCGCCACACCGCGGAGGCAGCGAGTCCGCTGAGGATAATGCCGGAGAACCACAGGTCGATGATGAAAGTCGTCGACCACGCATAGCGCACGTCGGAGAGCGGCGCGAATATCATGGTGCCGTACGGCGTGATCATGTCGCCGAGGATGTGCACTCCCACGCCGAGTCCCGCCATCACCGCGCAACTGCGCCAGCGCGAGCGGTCGCGCCCTATCACCCACGCGCACACCAGTCCCAGCAGCACGGCCCACAGCGGCAGCATCAGCACAGAATGCGTGACGCCGCGGTGGTTGTAGAGATAGGCCAAGGGCGATACCGGCGACACCACGATGTCGCAGTCCGGAAACGCCGCCGCGAGAAAGCCGACCGCGAGGCGCGCGCGCATCGACAAACCGCCAGGTTCCGGCCGAACGCGCGCAGTGGCCCGCGCAAGCAAAGCTCCGCTCAACGCATGTGTCAGCGTGTCCATGCCGGAACCGGGGTGCTTACTTCAGCACGAGGCCGATCGCCTTGCCAAGGCGGTCGTAGGTTTCAAACTGCTCCTTGACGAAGCGGGCCGTTTCTTCCGGCGGGAGTATGCGCGGCACCGAACCGATGCGTTCCGTCGCGGTAATCCATTGCGGATCCTGCGCGACTTTCTGCAGGACGCCGCCCCAGTAGGCGACCAGCTTGCGGTCCATACCCGGCGGGCCGTACAACGCGCTCCAGCCTATGATGCGCTCGAGCTGCGGATAGCCGACCTCCTTCGCCGTCGGCACGTTGGGAATTTCCTTGTAGCGCTCGGGCGTGGTGGTCATCAGCGCGCGCAATTGTCCTGACTTGATGAAGCTCAGCGCGGTGCCGAGATTAGTGCAATTGATATCGACTTCGCCCGACATCAGCGCGACAGTGGCGTCGCCGCCGCCTTTATATGGAATCTGGATCCCGGCGTCCTTGCCGAGCTTCAGGATGTCGAACAGCATCTGCGGGCCCATCTCATGGATGGTGCCGACGCCGGCAGTGCTGTATTTCAGCTTGCCGGGATTTTTACGGATGCCTTCGACCAGATCGCCAAACGTCTTGTACGGCGAGTCGACGCGCACCACGCAGACATAAGGATTCAGTTCTAGCAAGCCAAGAAAGGTGAATTCGTTCCACTTATAAGCAAGGTCCGGTTTCAATGCCGGCAACGTGGCCTGCGAACCGACACGCGCGAGCAGCAGCGTATAACCGTCGGCAACCGCCTTTTTGACGTACTCGGAGCCGATTGCGCCGCTCGCGCCAACCTTGTTCAGCACCACGCCGTTCTGACCGGTGTATTTGGGAAACATGGCGGTCAAATTGCGCGCGGCCAGATCGGAATCGCCGCCAGCGGTAAACGGGGCTACGACCAGGATGGGATTATCCGGATATTGGGCTGACGTTGCCGTGCTTGCGACCATCAAAATCAGCGCACCCGCCAACAGACGAATGGCATACCCACACCGGTTGCGAGAAATCATCGTGCCTCCTCCAATTTTGTATTGGCCGCGCCCGCTTCGATGACGGGTCGCGCTCAATAATGGTTAAGGCAGCCACGATAACTTAAATCAGGGGTAAGCCGCCAGACCCGGCGGCGGGCCAAACTAGACCGCGACGACCTGGATATCCGGCTCTATCGACTTTACGAGGTTTTCTATGCCGGCCAGCGTTCCCGACAGCGAGCTCGGGCAACTGCCGCACGCGCCCTGGTAATGCACCGACAGCGTATTGCCCTCAAGGCCGGTGACATAGAGATCGCCACCGTCGCCCTGCAAGTAAGGGCGGATCTGCTCGTCGAGCAGCTCGTTGATGCGGTCGAGCCTTTCCTGGTCGGCGGGACTCAAGTCGGCGAGCGCGGTGGCCGACGCATCAGCGGTGGCGGCCGATTGCTCATCGGCCGCCGGCGCCGCGCGTATCGGTTCCGCGAGCTTGCGCTGCAAATCATGCCAGTCGGCACCGCCGTCCTGCGTGACAGTGATCCAGTGGTCAACGTAAAACACATTGGTCACGTGTTCGATATCGAAAAGCTGGCTGGCGAGCGCGTCGCCCTTTGCAGCTTCGGCATTGTCGTACGAGCGCGTGATGCCCCAGGACAACGGCTCCTTGAGGATGAACTTCATCGCGTTCGGATTGGGCGTACCCTCGATTTCAGCTATTTTCGGCATAGTTCAACTCAATCTGACCGCAAAGACGCGAAGGCGCAAAGAGAACGCAAGGGGAACCCAGTATGACCATTGAATACCTGTTTTTCTTTGCGCTGTCTCTGCGCCTTTGCGTCTTTGCGGTAAAGCATTGCAGGATCACGCGTCGCCAATCGGCGCGTGCATCGGATCGTCTTCAGCTTCGGTCGAAGTACTGGTGACGGAATTCAGGGCCGCATGCAGCGTGTGCCACGGCAGGATCGCGCATTTAACGCGGGTCGGCAGGTCGCGCACGCCCGCGAACACCGTCAGGCGGCCGAGATGATGCGGCGTGTTGGCATAGTCGAGAGTGCCGGTCGCCATGTCGCGGAATTCGAGGATCAGCGTTTCGGCGTCGGCGCGCGTCTTGCCTTTGACGGCTACGGTCATCATGGAAGCCGACGCCTTGCAGATTGCGCAGGACTCACCAGTGAACGCGATCGCACCGACCTGTTCGCCGTCGAGCTTGAGGGTCAACGTTAGATGATCGCCGCACAGCGGGTTGTGCCCTTCCGCCTTGTGGCTGGCGTCGTCCAGTGCGCCGAAATTGCGCGGCTTCTTGTTGTGATCGAGGATCACTTCCTGGTACAGCGATTTCGGGTCCGCCATTATGCGAAAACCTTCTGCACATTGCGGATACCGGCGATCAGCGCATCGACTTCAGCCAGGTTGTTGTAAAACGCGAACGAAGCGCGCGACGTCGCCGGCACCTTGAAGCGCTGCATCACCGGTTGCGCGCAGTGGTGACCGGTGCGTATCGCGATGCCATCCTGGTTAAGCAAAGTACCGACGTCGTGCGGATGCACGCCTTCGATGGCAAACGACAGTACCGCGGCCTTTTTCTCGGCGGTGCCTATGATGCGCACGCCGGGCATGCCGTTGACCTGCTCAGTCGCGTAGTTAAGAAGATCGATTTCGTGCGCCGCGATCTGGTCCATGCCGATGGCAGACAGGTAATCAACGGCGGCACCCAGCGTAATCGCCGCGGCGATCGGCGGCGTGCCGGCTTCGAATTTATGCGGGATCGTGTTGTAAGTGGTTTTCTCGAACGTCACCGACAAAATCATGTCGCCGCCGCCCTTGAACGGCTGCATGCGCTCCAGTATCGCGGCCTTGCCGTAAAGAATGCCGATACCCGTCGGGCCGCACAATTTGTGGCCGGAAAACGCATAAAAATCGCAATCGAGGTCCTGCACGTCAACGCGCATATGGGGCGTCGCCTGCGCGCCGTCAACCAGCACCGGCACACCGCGCGCATGCGCGAACTCGATCATGTGCTTGACCGGATTGATGGTGCCCAGCGCGTTCGATACGTGCATGACGCCGACGAATTTGGTGCGCTCGTTGAAAAGCTTCTCGTACTCGTCAACCAGCAATTCGCCCGCGTCGTTGATGGGCACGACGCGGATTTTCGCGCCCTTCTCTTCCGCCAGCATCTGCCACGGCACGATGTTCGAGTGGTGCTCGAGCGTGGTCAGGATGATCTCGTCATCCTTGCCGATGAACTTGCGGCCGTAGCCGTGCATCACGAGATTGATCGATTCGGTGGTGCCGCTGGTGAATATCACTTCGCGCTCTTCGCGCGCATTGATGAATCGTTGCAGCTTGCGCCGCGCTTCCTCGTATTCGCCCGTAGCGGTCTCCGACAGATAATGCGCGCCACGATGAATATTGGCGTGCTGCGTACTCTGGTAGCGCACGAAACGGTCGATCACCGGCTGCGGCATCTGGCTCGAAGCCGCGTTGTCGAAATAGACCAGTGGCTGGCCGCCGACTTTCAGCTTCAGGATCGGAAAATCAGCGCGTATGCGCTCCACATCAAACGCTGAAGACGAACGGGCTTTCAGTGCCGTGGTCATGACAGGCGATTCGTATGATCGAGCACGGTCTGCTCGAGGTGGTGTTTGAGCGAAGCTACCGGAATACGGTCGATGATTTCGGCGCCGAACGCGTAAGTCAGCAGATTGCGCGCCGCGGCGTCGGACAGCCCGCGGCTCTTCAGGTAAAACACTTCATCGGCATCGAGCTGGCCGACGGTCGCGCCGTGCGCGCATTTCACGTCATCGGCGAATATTTCAAGCTGTGGCTTGGTATCGACACGCGACTTGGCGGTCAGCAGCAGGTTGCGACTCGACTGCGACGAATTGGTCTGCTGCGCGCCCTGGCGCACCATGATCTTGCCGTTGAACACGGCGCGCGCCGCACCATCGACTATGCATTTGTGCTGCTGGCGGCTCGTGCCATGCGGTTTGGCATGGTCGATACAAGTGTGCGTATCCGCAAGCTGGCTGTCGTTGATCAGCGCCAGGCCGTCGATGGCACATTCCGCGCCTTCGGCAGACTGCAACACGTTCAGGTTATAACGCGAAATGCGCGCGCCGAACGCAACGCTTACGGAGTGGTAGCGGCTCGTGTGCGCAAGAGATACCGCGCAATTGGCGATATGAAACGCCTGCGCGCCTTCGCGCTGCACCCGCACATGATTGACGCTTGCATTATCGGCAATCGCAATCTCGGTGACCGCGTTCGTAAAATACGCGCCATCCTGCAACGCCACAAAGTCCTCAACCAGCGTGATGGCGCTGCCGGACTCGGCAACCACCAGGCAGCGCGGATAGCTGGCGGCTTCTTTTTGCGTCGCAATAAATAAAAGGTGCAGCGGCGCCGCAACCGTCATATTGCGCGGCACCAGGATCAATGCGCCGTCATTGAGGAAAGCCGTATTGAGCGCGGCGAACGCATTGGCATCAAATGCCGCATGCTGGCCAAGGTGCGCCTGGATCGCCACACCATGCTTGATCAATCCATCCGCGATGTTCTCGACTTCGATACCGGCGTTGTTGAACGACAGCTGCGGCACATAGACCCCATCGACGAAGGTCAGTCGCGCACCCGCTTCGGGCAAAGCGAAACGTTCAAGGTCCTCAGGGTCGACCTGCGCCGCGTTGTATGCCGGCTGGAACGGAATCTTGGTGAGGGGCGAGATATCCGTGAAGCGCCACTCTTCGTCGTGCGTCGTCGGCACCGTTAAAGCTCCAACGCGGTCGACCGCATGCGCACGCAGGTCGTTGAACCACGCCAGCGGACTCGGCGCCGTTTGCGGCCTTCCCGCCAGCAAGCTGGCGAGATAACTGTTGGTCGCGACTACGGTCATGCCGTCGTCCCCGCACTTTTCACTCCGCCTGCTTTGTATTCTGCGCTGACCCAGTCGTAACCGCGGGTTTCGAGTTCCAGCGCAAGCTCTTTGCCGCCCGTCTTGATGACGCGGCCGGACTCCATCACGTGCACGTAATCGGGCACGATGTAATTGAGCAGGCGCTGGTAGTGCGTGACCAGCACCACTGCGTTGTCTTTATTCGCGAGTTGATTGACACCGCCCGCAACCACGCGCAATGCGTCGATGTCGAGACCCGAGTCGGTCTCATCGAGTATCGCCAGTTTCGGCTCCAGCAACGCCATCTGCAGTATCTCGTTGCGCTTCTTCTCGCCGCCCGAAAAACCTTCGTTGACGCTGCGGTCGAGAAAATCCGGATTCATTTCCAGTAATTTCATCTTCTCGCGCACGAAATCGTCGAATTCGAGCGGATCGAGCTCTTCCTTGCCGCGCTCGACCTGCACCGTGTTGTAGGCGAGACGCAGGAACTGGCTGTTCGCTACTCCCGGTATTTCGATCGGGTACTGGAAACCAAGGAACACGCCGGCGCGCGCGCGCTCCTCCGGTTTGAGATCAAACAGGTTTTTACCCTGGAACAGGACTTCGCCGCCCGTGACTTCATACGCGGGATGCCCGGCCAGCACTTTCGCGAACGTGCTCTTGCCAGAGCCATTGGGCCCCATGATCGCGTGCACTTCGCCGCTTTTAACGTTGAGATCGAAGCTTTTGAGAATTTCGATGCCGTTGACTGTCGCGCGCAAGCCGCGCACTTCGAGCAACGTTTTGCTGTCCTGGTAAATCATCCGACGCTTCCTTCGAGTTTCAGGCCCAGCAATTTGGTCGCTTCGACGGCGAATTCCATCGGCAATTGCTGGAACACATCCTTGCAGAATCCATTGATGATCATCGACACCGCTTCTTCGGCGCCGATGCCGCGCTGGGCAAAATAAAACAACTGGTCTTCACCGATCTTCGAAGTCGACGCCTCGTGTTCAACTTTCGCGCTCGGATTGCGCACGTCGATATACGGAAAAGTATTGGCGCCGCAGCGATCGCCGATCAGCATCGAGTCGCACTGCGAGTAGTTGCGCGCGCCAGCGGCGGTCGGCGCTATCCTGACCAGCCCGCGGTAACTGTTGTTCGAGTGTCCGGCGGAAATACCCTTGCTCACGATGGTGCTGCGCGTGTTCTTGCCCATGTGGATCATCTTGGTGCCGGTGTCCGCCTGCTGATAATGGTTCGTCAGCGCGACCGAGTAGAACTCGCCAACCGAATTCTCGCCGCGCAAGATGCAGCTCGGATACTTCCAGGTGATCGCCGAACCGGTTTCGACCTGCGTCCAAGAAATGCGCGAATTGATGCCTTTGCACAGGCCGCGCTTGGTCACGAAGTTATAGATGCCGCCGACACCGTTCTCGTCGCCCGCGTACCAGTTCTGCACCGTCGAATACTTGATATCGGCATTGTCGAGCGCAACCAGCTCGACCACCGCCGCATGCAACTGGTTGGTGTCGAACTTGGGCGCGGTGCAGCCTTCAAGGTACGACACTGACGCGCCCTCTTCGGCCACGATCAGCGTGCGCTCGAACTGCCCCGACGCCTCGGTATTGATGCGGAAGTAGGTCGACAGGTCCATCGGGCATTTGACGCCCTTGGGGATGAAGCAGAACGAGCCGTCGGTGAATACCGCCGAGTTGAGCGCCGCAAAGTAGTTGTCGCCAACCGGCACCACGGTGCCGAGGTACTGCTTGATCAACTCCGGATGGTTGTGCACGGCCTCGGACATCGAACAGAAAATGATGCCCACTTCCGCCAGCTTGGCCTTGTAGGTAGTGGCGACCGACACGCTGTCGAATATCACGTCGACCGCCACACCGGCCAGCTTTGCGCGCTCGTTCATCGGCACGCCGAGTTTCTCGAAGGTGCGCAGCAGTTCCGGATCAACTTCGTCCATGCTTTTCAGCAGCTTGTTCGGTTTTGGCGCCGAGTAGTAGCTGATCGCCTGGAAATCGATTTTCGGATAGTGCACGTTCGGCCACTTCGGCTCTTCCATCGTGAGCCACCGCGCGTACGCCTTCAGCCGGAAGTCGAGCAGCCACGCGGGCTCGTTCTTCTTCGACGAAATCAGCCGGATCGTATCTTCATTCAAGCCTTTGGGCGCGACGTCGGACTCGATGTCCGTCACGAACCCGTGCTTGTAGGGTTGATTGACCAGATTCTGCAGAACTGAACTCATATTGATCCAAAAATCGAAAATTCTTTAACCGCTAAGGTCGCTAAGGGCGCGAAGGAAAACCAAAAACAGCATTCTGGTAGAAATTTTCTTTCCTTCGCGTCCTTGGCGGTTCAGGATTTTTCCGTTGCTTTCACACTGAAGCTCTCGCCGCAACCGCAGGTCGCATCGACGTTCGGGTTCTCGAACTTGAACATCTGCTTCAATCCTTCTTTTACGAAGTCGAGCTTCGACCCGTCAATGACGCCCAGGCTGTCAGCGTCTATTACCACTTTCGCGTCATGCGCTTCAAACGCATGGTCATCGACACGAATGTCGTCAGCGTAGTCGAAGGTATAGGCAAAACCCGAGCAGCCGACCTTTTTGATGCCCACGCGCAGGCCCAGCCCCTTGCCGCGCTTCGCGAGCTGGGTGCGGATCTGTTTCGCCGCGTTTTCAGTCAATGTAATCGCCATGGTGTTTACCGTTTACAGTTGGTTTGCTTTTAGACTGCAATTGCCGTCAGGCGTTTCAATCTCGCCAGCACGCCCGCCAGCGCGCGCAGAAAATCAGCGACCTGGGCAGCCGTATTGTCCTTGCCGAGGCTGAAACGCACTGCGCCGCGCGCGACTTCCGGGGCAATGCCCATCGCGAGCAGTGTCGCACTCGGTTCGGTGCTGGTGCTGGAACAGGCTGCACCGCTTGCCACCGCGAAACCCGCCTGGTCGAGTTCGATCACCAGCGTTTCGCCCTCGATGCCCGGAAACGCGAAATAACTCGTATTCGGCACGCGCTTTGCCCCAGCGCCGAATATCACCGAATCCATGCCGCACAACCCGCGTTCCAGTTCGTCGCGCATGGCAGCCAGGCGCGGCGCGAGATCGCGCATGCGACCGGCAGCGAGTTCGCATGCCGCGCCGAAACCGACTATGCCCGCCACGTTTTCAGTACCCGAACGCAGGCCCTGCTCGTGCCCACCGCCGCTGATCAGTGGTTTTAATTCGATGCGCTTGTCGAGCACCAGCGCGCCCACGCCTTTGGGGCCGTAGATCTTGTGCGCCGACAGCGTCATCGCGTGCACGTTGAGCGCGGAGAAATCGACGTCTATCTTGCCCAGCGCCTGCACCGCGTCGGTGTGCACCCACGCGCGTGCTGCGCGTGCATGTTCCGCGATAGCAGCGACGTCCTGAATCACGCCGGTCTCGTTGTTGGCAAGCATCACGGACACGATGCCGGCCGGCTCTTTGAGCGCCTGCGCGACGTCTCCGAGATCGACACGACCATCGCTGTTGACGGCAAGCTTGCGCAATTTCCAGCCGGCGCGCGTGAGTTCCTGCGCCGGCTTGGCCACGCAGGGATGCTCGATTGCGCTGACGGCAAGCTGGCTGGGATTCCACATCCCCGCCGCGCCCTTGATGAAAGCGTTGTTGGCTTCAGTGCCGCCGCTAGTAAAGACCACTTGCACCGGCTGCACGCCGACCAGCGCGGCGACCTGCTCGCGCGCCTGATTCACGGCCTTGCGCGCCTGTGTGCCGAACTCGTGACGGCTGGATGCATTGCCATACTGCTCGCGCAGGTACGGCAACATGGCTTCCAGCACGCGCTCGTCGAGCGGCGTGGTCGCGTTGTGATCGAAATAAACGTGCGTCATTGCAGCAGGATCAGACCGCGGCCGGCGTGCGCTCGCGTTTGCCGGTGTTGTCGCGCATGTCGTGCACCTGCGCGACGCCGCTTTGCTTGGCCTTCTGCTTGTCGACCAGTTGCGTCAGCGTGACAGCCTGCAGGTAATCGATAATGTGCTGGTTGAGATTGGCCCACAGATCGTGCGTGATGCACTTGTGATCGTCGTGGCAGTTTTCCTTGCCGCCGCACTGCGTGGCATCTATCGGTTCATCGACCGCGACGATGATGTCGGCGACCGACACCCGCGCCATGTCGCCCGCGAGGCAATAGCCGCCACCGGGACCGCGCACACTGTCGACCAGACCGTTGCGGCGCAGCTTGCCGAACAACTGCTCGAGGTAGGACAGCGAAATTTTCTGGCGTCCGCTGATTTCCGCCAGCGTCACCGGGCCGCCGCCATGGCGCATCGCGAGATCGACCATAGCCGTCACTGCAAACCGCCCCTTAGTCGTCAGTCTCATAATATACCTCTCATTAAATCAATTACTTGCAGCATAATATAATACACGATGGATTTAGTCGACTATACAATACCCGATGGATTCAGTCAACAATGTTGTTCAGGTAATTGGCGTCGAATTCGTCGCGCTTGCCGACCTTGCCGCAGTCGACCCCGAGCTGCTTCAACTGCTCGAGAATCTGCTCGAGACGCTGGTCGGTGCTGACGCTGTGGTCGATCAATTCGTGGATGGCTTTGGTGATGGGGTCGTTCATGTCGCTGCCAACCGCATAGGCCGAGAACCCGCCCTTGTCGCCCGCCTGCTCCGCAATAATGCGCGCCGGAATGCCGATCGCCGTCGCACCGGGCGGCACGTCTTTGACCACGACCGCATTGGAACCGACGCGCGCGCGGTCGCCTATCGTGATCGGGCCGAGTATTTTGGCGCCGGCGCCGAGCACCACGCCGTTACCCAGCGTCGGATGGCGCTTGCCCTTGCTCCAGGACGTGCCGCCCAGCGTGACGCCGTGATACAGCGTGCAATCGTCGCCAATCTCCGCGGTTTCGCCGATCACTACCCCCATGCCGTGATCGATGAAAAAACGCCGCCCGATTTGCGCGCCAGGATGAATTTCGATGCCGGTCAGCCAACGGCCGAGATGCGAAACGAAGCGCGCGATCCAGCGCAGCCGTTCGCTCCACAGCCAATGTGCCAGCCGGTGCACCAGCAGCGCATGAAACCCGGGATAACAGGTGACCACTTCCCACGTGTTGCGGGCCGCCGGGTCGCGCTCGAATACGACCGCTATTTCTTCTTGCAGGCGAGTGAACATGGTTGATTCGAAAGCAAATAAGCAGGGCAGCATACTTTACCCTACTAATCTGGTCAACTATTGACGGCGCCGACCAATCCCGACGCCGCACAAGCGCCCTTTTGAAAGGACTGAGGAAGCCATTTTTTGTCGTTCCCGCGCAGGCGGGAACCCAGGCGACTCAACTGTTTCCGGATACCCGCCTGCGCGGGTAAGACGGTTAAACAGGGAGTAATCTATTCTATTTGCGCGGCCACTTGCTAACGGTGTTCAGGAACCCGCGCAGGATATTCACCTCTTCCGTTTCGAGTCCCGCGTGCGCCAGCAAACGCCGCAGACGCGGCAACAACCGCTTGGGACTGGATGGATCGAGAAAACCCGTGTGCGTCATGGTTTGCTCGAAATGCCGGTAGAGCTGCTCGACTTGCTCCAGGGTAGCCGGCGCGCATTCCGGCGCCTGCGGCAACACGCCATCTGACACGGCCATGCGCAATTCGTAAGCGAAGATCTGCACAGCCGCGGCGAGATTCAGCGAAGAAAACCCGGCGTTGGCCGGCACGTAAGCCCACAGCTGGCACAAGCTCGCCTCCTCGTTGCTGAGGCCGGAGGTTTCGTTGCCGAACACCAGCGCTACCGGGTGAGTCGCGGCCGCGCTCAGCAACGCACCCGCCGCCTCGCGCGCACTTTTTACTTCGTGCCGCAAGCCGCGCTGGCGGGCCGAGGTGGCGACCGCCAGCACGCATCCGCTCAGCGCCTGCGCGAGACTGTCGCAAACCTGCGCTTTTTCCAGCACATCGAGCGCGCCGGCTGCGCGCCTGTCCGCTTCATCGTGCGGGAAATGACGCGGATTGACCAGATACAGCGCTTGCAGCCCCATGGTCTTCATCGCGCGCGCGGCGGCGCCGATGTTGCCCGGATGACTCGGTTGCGTCAGTACGACGCGAATATTTTTGAGCGGATCGCCTTGAATCACTTAGAATACGCGCCATGAAAATTGCCATGATATGCGTTCCGGCCTGCGCGGGGGTAAAAAGCGTGGCCTCGCGCGTCTTCTCCCCGCTTTCTGCAGGGAGCCGCTGACATGCCCGCGATGATGCATCCCATGCTCAACACCGCGGTGAAGGCCGCGCGCCGCGCCGGTACCATCATCAACCGCGCTTCGCAAAACCTCGACATCCTGACGGTAACGACCAAGGCCGCCAACGATTACGTGTCGGAAGTGGATCGCGCCGCAGAAGACGCCATCGTCCGCGTGCTGCAGGAAGCTTATCCCTCGCATGCGATCCTGGCGGAGGAAAGCGGCGCCAGCGGCAAATCCGAATTCCAGTGGATCATCGATCCGCTCGACGGCACCACCAATTTTCTGCACGGCTTTCCGCAATACGCGGTGTCTATCGCGCTTACGCAAAAAGGCGTGCTCTCCCAGGCGGTGATCTACGACCCCGTGCACAATGATTTGTTTACGGCATCGCGCGGCCGCGGCGCCTATCTCAACGACAAGCGCCTGCGCATCAGCAAACGCATCAACCTGCAAAAAAGCCTGATCGGCACCGGCTTCCCGTTCCGCGAGTTCTCGCAGATCGATGCCTACCTCGCGATGTTCCGTGATCTCACGCAAAAGACCGCAGGACTGCGGCGCGCGGGTTCCGCGGCGCTCGATCTTGCGTACGTTGCCGCCGGACGCCTCGACGGTTTCTGGGAATTCGGTCTCTCGCCGTGGGACATGGCGGCCGGCAGCCTGCTGATTATCGAAGCGGGCGGCCTGGTCGGCGATCTCGAAGGCAACGGCGGCCACCTCGAATCCGGCAACATCGTGGCCGGCAACCCGAAAATTTTCTCGCAACTCGTACAGGCACTGGCGCCGCATCTCACGCCGGCGCTGAAAACCAAAAAAACGTAGCCGCAATCTGGCTGCGTCCCTGCGCGACTCGCGCAAGGCATTTACCGATCGGATATTCCTCGTGATCAGCACTACCAACATCACCATGCAGTTCGGCGGCAAGCCGCTATTTGAAAACGTCTCGATCCGCTTTGGCGACGGCAATCGCTACGGCCTGATCGGTGCCAACGGCTGCGGCAAATCGACGTTCATGAAAATCCTCGGTGGCGATCTCGAACCAAGCGCAGGCTCAGTCGCGCTCGACCGCGGCGAACGCCTCGGCAAGCTGCAGCAGGACCAGTTCGCATATGAAGATATGCGGGTGCTCGACGTCGTCATGATGGGCCACGCCGGTATGTGGCAGGCGATGCAGGCGCGCGATGCGATTTACGCGAACGAAGAAGCCAGCGAAGACGACTACATGCGCGCCGCCGAGCTCGAACATGAATTCGCGGAATTCGGCGGCTACACGGCGGAAGCGCGCGCGAGCGCGTTGCTGAGCGGGATCGGCATCCCGATCGCGCAGCACGACGGCCCGATGAGCGAAGTTGCGCCCGGCTGGAAGCTGCGCGTGCTGCTCGCGCAGGCGCTGTTCGGCGCCCCCGACATCCTGCTGCTCGACGAACCGACCAACCACCTCGATATCAATACCATCCGCTGGCTCGAAGGCATATTGAACGAGCGCAACAGCACCATGATCATCATTTCGCACGACCGCCACTTCCTGTCCGCGGTGTGCACGCACATGGCCGACGTCGACTACGGCGAAATCCGCGTCTACCCCGGCAACTACGACGACTACATGCTGGCCGCGACCCAGGCGCGCGAAGGCATGCTCACCGCCAACGTCAAAGCCAAAGAGAAGATCGCCGATCTGCAGGATTTCGTGCGCCGCTTTTCGGCCAACGCGTCGAAAGCGCGCCAGGCCACTTCGCGCGCGCGCCAGATCGAAAAAATCAAGGTCGAAGACATCAAGCCGTCTTCGCGCGTGTACCCGTACATCCGTTTCGACGTCGACGACCGCGACAAACTGCACCGTTATGTCTTCGAAGCACAGAAGCTCGCCAAGGGTTACGACAAACCGCTGTTCAGCAATTTCAACATCCGCGTCGAAGCGGGCGAGCGCATCGCTATCATCGGCCCCAACGGTATCGGCAAGACGACATTGCTGCGCTGCCTCGCCGGCGATCTCACACCGGACGCCGGCACCATACGCTGGACCGAGAAAGCGAAGTCCGGCTATTGCGCGCAGGACCATGCCACGGAATTCACCGAAAAAGAAACGCTCGCCGAATGGCTGGCCAACTGGCGCGGCCCCAACGACAACGACCAGACGGTACGCGCAGCACTCGGGCGCATGCTGTTCTCAGGCGAAGACGCGACGAAGTTAACGCGCGTGCTGTCCGGCGGCGAGCAGCAGCGCATGATATTCGCGAAACTCGCGCTGCAGAAACCCAATGTCCTGCTGATGGACGAACCGACCAATCACCTCGACATGGAATGCATCGAATCGCTCAATACCGCGCTCGAAAAATTCTCGGGCACGCTGATTTTCGTCTCGCACGACCGCGAATTCGTCTCCTCACTCGCCACCCGCATCATCGAGATGACGGCGGCGGGCATCGTCATACACGCCGGCAACTACGACGACTACCTCATATCGCAGGGCCTGGCAGCCTGACCCCGCCGTCGCCCCTCCGGGCGATGGTGATTTGCGTCTTTATTGATCAATATCAAACGTGCGTTACCGCACAGCCGTACTATGCGGCGTCGGCTATGTTGATCAATCGCGCTTGCTGACTTGAGGCCGGACGGGCACGCGCGATCGCGATATTCGCCCTAACTCTTCAGGAGCAATGCCATGTCACTCAACCACGCCGTAGTGTGGCTGGACCACACCGAAGCCCATATCCTGCATTTCAACGACAACGCCGCCGAAAACGCAAAGATCAGCGCGCACTCAAAACACAAACACTTGCACGCAAAGTCGGGCACCGTCGGCTCCGGCCATGCACCGGAAGACCAGAAGTACTACCACGAGGTCGCGCACGCTCTGGAAAATGCCGCCGAAATACTGGTGGTCGGCCCGTCAAACGCCAAGCTCGCGCTGATCAAGCATCTGCACAAGCATGATCCGGCGATCGCCGACAAAGTGGTCGGCGTCGAATCCGTCGATCATCCCAGCGATGGCCAGTTGCTGGCGTATGCCCGGCACTATTTCCTCAAAGTCGACCTCATGCGGGGAACCAGGCCGCCGCACACGGCTTAGGTTACGTCTGAAAGCTACGGCCGCGGCAACGATTCATTGCGGCGGTGTTCGAATCGGCGTATCGCCCTCCGCGCGCCGCGTACCGCTCAACTAAGCTTTCAACCCGCCTTCACCTTTGCGAAGCAACGCTTTGACCTGGTCAATTGCGCCTTTTGGCACAGTCGTCTTGTCACCAAGCTAAACTGATATTTTGAATCGCAACTGCTGGCCAGCGGCGGCTTTTTTGATGGCAGAAACACAGTCGGCTCAATCTTGTATCTCATTGGTCTCAAGTTCTGCAGCAGCAACCTTGGCACCAGAGGTGGCGCTCGACATTTCCTTTCCCTTCTCTAGCAGCCTGTCGGACTGGAGTTGATGATTTGAGCGATGTTGATCATGGTAATCGAGCGGAACAGTGAATCGAGGGCTAAATGGTTTGAGCGGATCGTGAGCGCACCGCTGGGTGCCCGTTTATCCTGCCAATATCGCCATTCTCT
>CANJHY010000073.1:0-22231 GCA_947474275.1 Betaproteobacteria bacterium | reverse complement strand
CAACGCCAGAAACTGCTGTTCGAATACGAAGCCGACCTCGCGCGCACCGAAGAAATGTGCAAGCTGCTCGCGCAGCATCAGCTGCTCGAGCCCTTCACCATGCAGGCGGTGCCCAACCAGGGCGAGCCGCTGCAGCTCACCGGCATGTTCCGCGTCGCCGAAGCGAAGCTGGCCGAACTCGATGCATCGGTGCTGAAAGACCTGGTGCAAAAAGGCGTGCTCGGGCGGATTTATGCGCACCTGATGTCGCTCGAAAATTTCCAGCGTCTGCTGGGACGCCGTGGCGACACCGCCAAGCCGGCGGCCGCGGAAAAACCCGCCGGAAAAAAAGCTTAATCAGCCGGGCGCCGGTACGCCCAGGCCAGCATCACCACGCCCGCCGCTATCATCGGCAGCGACAGCCACTGTCCCATCGAAAAACCGAACGCCAGCAGCCCCAGGAAACTGTCCGGCTCGCGCGTGAACTCCACCGCAAAGCGGAACGCGCCGTAACCGATCAGGAAACACGCCGATACGGCGCCGCGCGGCTGCGGCTTGGCTGCAAACCACCATAGCAGGACAAATAACACGACGCCCTCGAGCGCGAACTCATAGAGTTGCGAAGGGTGACGCGGCACGCGGTCGACGTTCGGAAAAATCATCGCCCACGGGCCGTCGGTCGCGCGCCCCCACAATTCCGCATTGATGAAATTGCCGAGCCGCCCGGCGGCGAGCCCCAGCGGCGCCAGCGGCGCGATGAAATCCGTGATCGCGAGCCACTTCAACCCGCGCGCGCGCGCATACCACCACAGCGCGATGATGACGCCGAGAAAGCCGCCATGGAACGACATGCCGCCTTCCCATACGTAAAAAATCTTCCACGGCTCGGCGAAGTAATCGCTGAATTTGTAGAACAACACATAGCCAAGGCGGCCGCCCGCGATGACGCCGAGGATGCCGTAAAACAACAGGTCGTCGAATTGCTGCGCGCTTACCGCGGAATGCCCGCGCGACTTGATCGCATAGCGTCCGGCCAGCCAGATCAACGCGAAACCGAGCAGATAAGTCAGGCCGTACCAGCGTATGGCGAGCGGACCGAACAGTTGGATGGCAACCGGATCGAACTGCGGGTGAACCAGCATTAAATGCCCGGGGGTTTGGGTTAAAATCATCGATTATACGTAACGCTGTCAAGGACACACCATGGCACTGAACAAACGCAGCCGCCTCATCACGCACGGCGACGCGCGCTCGCCCAATCGCGCCATGCTGCGCGCGGTCGGCTTCGGCGACACCGATTTCGAAAAACCCATCGTCGGCGTCGCCAACGGCCATTCCAACATGAATCCATGCAATGCCGGCATCCAGCCGCTGGTCGACCGCGCGATGGCGGCGCTGCGCGAAATCGGCGCGATGCCACAGGTGTTCGGCGTGCCTACTATCACCGACGGCATCGGCATGGGCACCGAGGCGATGAAGTATTCGCTGGTGTCGCGCGAAGTCATCGCCGACGCCATCGAAACGTCGGTCAACGGCCAGGCCATGGACGGCGTGCTGGTGTGCGGCGGCTGCGACAAGAACATGCCCGGCGGCATGATAGCCATGGCGCGCATGAACGTGCCTGGCATTTATGTTTATGCCGGCACCATCAAGCCCGGCAAGTGGAAAGGCCAGGACCTGACCGTCGTCAGCGTGTTCGAGGCGGTCGGCGCTTTCAGCGCGGGCAAGATGGCGCGCGAAGATTTCATTGGCATCGAAAAAAACGCCTGCCCTTCGGTGGGCGCCTGCGGCGGCATGTTTACCGCCAATACGATGTCGTCGTCGTTCGAAGCGCTCGGCATGAGTTTGCTCGGTTCTTCACAAATGGCATCGCCCGATGCCGAGAAAGCCGATTCGGCCGCCGCGTCTGCCACGGCACTCGTCAACGCGATCCGGCTCAATTTGCGGCCGCGCGACATCATCACGCGCAAATCGATCGAGAACGCCGCCGCCCTGATCATGGCCACCGGCGGTTCGACCAATGCGGTGCTGCACTATCTGGCAATCGCGCATGCCGCCGAGGTCAAGTGGACGATAGATGATTTCGAGCGCGTGCGGCGCAAAGTACCGGTGATCTGCGATTTAAAACCTTCCGGGCGCTACGTCGCAACTGACTTTCATCGCGCGGGCGGCGTGCCGCAGGTGTTGAAGATGTTGCTGGTGCATGGTCTCCTGCATGGCGACTGCATGACGATCACCGGCAAAACGCTGGCTGCGGAACTCGCCAAAATCCCGGCGAAGCCGCGCAAAGATCAGGATGTAATCCGGCCGTGGAACAACCCTTTATATGCGCACGGCCATCTCGCGATACTCAAAGGCAATCTCGCGCCCGAAGGCTGCGTCGCCAAAATCACCGGACTGAAGTCGCCCAAGATCACCGGGCCGGCGCGCGTATTCGACTCCGAACCCAAAGCGATGAACGCGATACTCGCGAAAAAAATCAAACCCGGCGACGTGCTGGTGATCCGCTATGAAGGCCCCAAGGGCGGCCCTGGCATGCAGGAAATGCTGGCGCCGACTTCGGCACTCATCGGCCAGGGTCTCGGCGAATCGGTGGGCCTCATCACCGACGGCCGCTTTTCGGGCGGCACCTGGGGCATGGTGGTCGGACATGTCGCGCCCGAAGCTTTCGAAGGCGGGCCGATAGCACTCGTCAAGGAAGGCGACTCCATTACCATCGACGCGCACAAGCGCCTGATCCAGGTCAATGTGACCGCCAAAGAACTCGCTCAGCGCAAAAAGAAATGGCGCCAGCCCAAGCCGCGCTACACGCGCGGCCTGCTCGCCAAGTACGTGAAGCTCGTGTCTTCCGCGAGCAAAGGCGCGGTAACGGGCTAGCCGGATCAGGAGCGGGCGGCGCACCCATGCCATCATTGATAACTGCCGCGTGGGCCGCATGGGGTGCCGCCAATCTGCCGGTTGCGGATAAATTCGCGGCGGACGATCTCGCCGGCGCCATCGTCAAGCTCGGCATCCGCGTGCCGCCGACCGCGCGCACCGCCGACACGCTGGGCACCGAACGCGAAGGCACCGGCGTATTGATAGACGACGCCGGCCATATCCTGACCATCGGCTATCTGCTGCTCGAAGCGCAATCGATACTGATCGTCGCCGCTGACGGGCGCGTGTTGCCGGCCACCGTCGCCGGCTTCGATCACGCTACCGGCTTCGGCCTCGTGCGTGCGGCGCAATCGCTTGATCATCCGCCGCTGGTCTTGGGCGACAGCAGCGCCCTGCGCGAAATGAGTACCGTGGCCGTCGCCGCGCATGCGGGTGCCGGCGGCTGGTCCAACGCCTGCGTCGTCAAACGGCGGTCTTTCACCGGCTGGTGGGAGTACGCGCTCGATGAAGCAATTTTCACCGCACCGGCGCGCGACAATCACAGCGGCGCCGCGTTGATCGACGACGCAGGCCAGCTGATCGGCATCGGCTCCTTGTGGGTCGGCGATGCTATCGATGCCGGCGCGGCGTTTCCCGGCAACATGTTCGTGCCAACCGATCTCCTGAAGCCCATCCTCAAAGATCTCACCACGCAGGGCCGGCGCAGCGGCGCGGCGCGCCCCTGGCTGGGGATTTATTCGGAGGAAATGCGCCAGCACCTGGTCGTCACCCAGGTGTTGCGCGATTCGCCGGCAGAACGCGGCGGCCTGAAGCGCGGCGACGTCATCCTCGCTCTCGGCGGACAGGCGATCGGCAACCAGGCCGAGTTCTATCACGCGCTGTGGGCGAGCGGCGGCGCCGGCAACCAAATCACGCTGCAAATCTGGCGCGCCAAGACCGTGCGCGAAATCAGCGTGCATTCGATAGACCGCATGGAATATCTGCGGCCATCCCTGCAGTCCTGAATGCAGCTCAGCCGCGCGGCCGGTGTAAACTGGACGCCTTCCGCGGAACCCCCAATCCCTAATGTCCAACCGACTCGCGCAGCAAACCAGTCCTTACCTGCAACAGCACGCCGAAAATCCGGTCGACTGGCACGCGTGGGGAGATGAAGCGCTCGAACTCGCGCGCGCGCAGGACAAACCCATCCTGCTGTCGATCGGCTACTCGGCGTGCCACTGGTGCCACGTGATGGCGCACGAGTCGTTCGAGGATGCGCAAGTGGCGGCGATGATGAACGAGCTGTTCGTCAACGTAAAAGTCGACCGCGAAGAACGTCCCGATCTCGACCAGATTTATCAGGCCGCGCACGCGCTGCTAACGCGGCGCAATGGCGGCTGGCCATTGACGATGTTCCTGATGCCGGATCAGACACCGTTTTTCGGCGGCACCTATTTTCCGAAGACTTCACGCCACGGCATGCCGGGTTTTATCGACCTCATGCCGCAGGTCGCGGCCGCGTATCACGACAAGCGTGGCGAAATCGAACAGCAAAACGAAGCCCTGCGCGCCGCTTTCACGCAAACCCTGCCGCCGCCTGCTGACGGCGGCGCGTTATCTGCGACGCTGCTGGACGAAGCGTTGCGCGACCTGAAAAACGTGTTCGACGAAACCGACGGCGGGATCGGCGCCGCGCCCAAGTTTCCGCATCCGGCGGAACTCGCATTCTGCCTGCGCCGCGCCGCCGACGTCGGCGACCAATACGCGCTCGGCATGGTGCGGCTTACGCTCAAGAACATGGCGGAAGGCGGAATTTACGACCAGCTGGGCGGTGGTTTCTGCCGTTACAGCGTCGACGCGCACTGGACGATCCCGCATTTCGAAAAGATGCTTTATGACAACGGCCCGCTCCTGAGCCTCTACAGCGATTTATGGCTCGCCGATCGCCAGCCTTTGTATGCGCGCACCGTCAGCGACACCGCGGCATGGGTCATGCGCGAAATGCAATCCCCGGTCGATGCCAATGAGGGCGGCTATTACTCGTCGCTCGACGCCGATTCCGAACACGTCGAAGGCAAGTTCTATGTGTGGACTCCGGACGCAGTCCAGGCCGCGTTGAGCGCCGGGGAATACGCGGTGGTTGAACCGCATTACGGGCTCGATGTGCGACCGAACTTTGAACGGGAATTCTGGCATTTGCGCGTAACCAAGCCGCTGGCCGTGGTCGCCAAACGGCTGGAACTGACGCCGGAACGCGCGCAGGCGCTGCTCGACTCGGCGCGCGCAAAGTTGTTTGCCGCACGCGAACCGCGCGTGCGCCCCGGACGCGACGAGAAAGTGCTCGCCAGCTGGAACGCTCTGATGGTGAAAGGCATGGCGCGCGCCGCGCGCGTATTCGGGCGTCCTGAATGGCTGCTGTCTGCGCGCAACGCGGTTGAGTTCATGCGCGCGACGTTATGGCGCGATGGGCGGTTGCTTGCAACGTACAAAGACGGCAATGCGCACCTCAATGCGTATCTCGACGACTACGCTTTTCTGCTCGATGCCCTGCTCGAACTGATGCAGCACGATTTCCGGATTGCGGACCTGGAATGGGCACGCGCGCTGGCCGAAGTCCTGCTCGAACAGTTCGAAGATCGCGCGCATGGCGGATTCTTTTTCGTCAGCCACGACCACGAGCGCCTGCTCTATCGCGCCAAAAACGCCCAGGACCATGCCACGCCCGCCGGCAACGGCATCGCGGCACTTGCGCTCAACCGGCTCGGCCATCTGGTCGGCGAACCGCGCTATTGCGAGGCCGCAGCGCGCACCCTGCAGGCGTTCAAATTGCCGCTCGAGCGCCAGCCCAGCGCGCACACGAGCCTGTGCGCCGCGCTCGAAGAGGAACTGGCGCCGCCCGCCATCGTCGTATTGCGCGGCGGCGACGACGTGGCGGCGTGGCAGCGTGAAATCAACCAGCACTATTTGCCGCACACGCTGGTGTTCGCGATCCCCACCGGAACCGCGGGCCTGCCGGCGGTGCTCGACAAACCCGCGGGTGACGCCGTCAACGCCTGGGTGTGCCGCGGCGTTAGTTGCTTACCACCGATCGCCGGCTGCGCCGCGCTGCTCGCCGTGCTGACCGCGCCCCCGGGCATGAATTAGAAATGGCCGGACGGATTTGTTATGATGCCGGCAGTTTTTGTGTGCCCCTCAAAGGAGACCGTATGAAATCGTTTTTGTCTGGTTTGCTCGGCGTCCTGAGCCTGGTTACCGCCGGCAGTATTTTCGCCGCCACCACCGACGAAACGTATAAAAGCGCGTGCGGCGCCTGCCACGACGCCGGCCTTGCTGGTGCGCCCAAGCTCGGCGACAAGGCGGCATGGGCGCCACGCGTCAAACAAGGCAAGGAAGCGCTGTACAAAATCGCGCTGCTGGGCAAGCCCGGCACCACGATGATGCCCAAAGGCGGCGTCGCGAAACTGTCCGATGCCGAAGTTAAAGCGGTGGTCGACCTGATGCTGGCAAAAATCAAATAACCCGTTCCGCGACACACAGGGCGCGCCGGCAGGCGCGCCTTTTTTTCGTCCGGCGGCCGCGGCGCCGGTCCGCCAAGACGCACGGCAGGCGCAAAATTGACAACGGGCAGGCGCCTACGGATAATCATTTTTTCCGCTGCAACAACAATTTATGCTCACGGGAGAGACCATGAAACGCATCCAGTCCTTAGCCACCGGGTTGTTGTTCGCCGCCGCATTGCTGATGCAGGGCTGCGGCAAGGAAGAGCCGCCGAAGCCGGCGCCCAAAGCCGAAGCCCCGCCGCCGGCAGAAACCATCGTCAAGATCGGCGTGGCATCGCCGCTGACCGGCCCGCAGGCGCATATCGGCATCGACATCAAGAACGGCGTGCAACTGGCGGTCGATGACGCGAACGCTGCAGGCGTGACGATAGACGGCAAAAAAATCAAGCTACAGCTGATCGCTGAAGACGACGAAGCCAATCCGACCAAGGCCGCAACGGTCGCGCAAAAGCTGGTCGACACGAAAGTCGTTGCCGTCGTCGGCCACTTCAACTCGGGCGCGTCCATCCCCGCGTCCAAGATTTATTCCGACGCGGGCATTCCGCAGATCTCGCCGTCCTCGACCAATCCGAAATACACGCAGCAGGGATTCAAGACCACTTTCCGCGTCGTCGCCAATGACGATCAGCAGGGCCCGGTCGGCGGCAAGTTCGCGCTCGAAAAACTCAAGGCGAAAAACATCGCCGTGATCGACGACAGCACTGCATACGGCCAGGGCCTCGCTGACACGTTCGAAGCATCGGTCAAAGCCGGTGGCGCCAAAATCGCCGCGCGCGAGCACACGACTGACAAAGACACCGACTTCAAGGCGATCCTGACCAAGATCAAAGGCAAGAAACCCGACCTCATTTTCTTCGGCGGCATCGACCCGCAGGCCGGCCCGATGATCAAGCAAATGAGCGAACTCGGCATCAAGGCCAAATTCATGGGCGGCGACGGCATGCAGACGCCGAATTTCGTCAAACTCGCCGGCGATTCCGCGGCCGAGGGCGCGATGGCTTCCATGCCCGGCCTGCCCAAAGACCAGATGCCGGGCGGCGCCAAGTTCCTCGAAAAATTCAAGGCCAAGTTCAATGCCGACGTCGAGTTGTTCGCGCCCATGGGCTACGACGCGGTGTTCGTCTTCATCGAAGCGATGAAACGCGCCAAATCGACCGACCCCGCGAAATTCCTGCCCGAAGTCGGCAAGACCGATTACAAAGGCGTCATCGGCCCGATCGCTTTCGACGACAAAGGCGACCTCAAGAACGGCCCCATCACGATCTACGTCGTGAAAGCCGGCAAATGGGAAACCCTGGAAGTCGTAACGCCGGGCGGCGCGCCTGAAGCCAAGCCGGCGGAAGCGCCGGCAGCAGCAGCGGAACCGGCGAAAGCCGCCGAACCCGCCAAGAAATAATGGCGCGTTGAGCCTCACATACATGTATGCAAACGGCACCTGCGGGTGCCGTTTTGCTGTAAAGCCGCCGTAACCGCATGGACATTTTCCTGCAGCAGATCATCAACGGCCTCGTGCTGGGCAGCATCTATGCACTGGTCGCGCTCGGTTACACGATGGTCTACGGCATACTCGGTCTCATCAACTTCGCGCACGGCGACCTCGTGATGGTCGGCGCGTTAGTTGCATTGACCGTGATACAGGCGCTCTTCGGGTCCGCGGTGCCCGTGCCGCTGATCCTGGGGGGCGCGACGCTCGCCGCCATGCTGATCTGCATGACGCTCGGCGTGACGATAGAGCGTGTTGCGTACCGCCCGCTGCGTCGCGCGCCGCGTCTGGCACCCCTGATTACGGCCATCGGCGTGTCGATCCTGCTGCAGTACACCGCGGCGCTGGTGTGGTCGAAGCAGTACATATCCCTGCCTGAAATCTTCAAGCCCGCGCAATATACGATTGCAGGCGCCAGCATCACCGATTTGCAGATTTTCATTTTCGTGCTGGCGTGCGGCCTGATGGCGGCGCTGCTCTGGTTCATCAAGTACACGCGCCTGGGCAAAGCCATGCGCGCGACCGAACAGAACGCGGAGGTGGCGGGCCTAATGGGCATAGACATCAACCGCATTGTCGCGCTGACTTTTTTGCTCGGCTCCGCGCTGGGCGCCATCGCCGGCGTCATGGTCGTACTCTATTACGGCCTCGGCCATTACTACATGGGCTTCATTCTCGGCCTCAAGGCATTTACCGCCGCGGTGCTCGGCGGCATCGGCAAAGTGCACGGCGCGGTGCTCGGCGGACTGCTGCTGGGGCTGATCGAGAGCCTGGCGTCGGGTTATATCGGCGATCTGACCGGCGGCGTGCTGGGCAGCAATTACCGCGATGTTTTTGCATTCCTCGTGCTGGTGGTGGTGCTGGTATTCCGGCCTTCGGGGCTGGTCGGCGAGACATCCGGCGAGCGGGCGTAAGGCAGACCGCGATGAGCGACAGTACGATATCCGCCCCCAAGCGCGCACGGCCCGCGGCGTGGATTGGCTATGCCTTCATCGCTGTTGCGCTGCTCGTGCTGCCGTTCGCGGTAGACGCCACGCTGGGCCGCACATGGGTGCGCATCATCGATATCGCCTTGCTGTTCACGATGCTCGCTCTGGGCCTCAATATCGTGGTCGGCTACGCGGGACTGCTCGATCTCGGCTATGTCGCGTTTTTTGCAGTGGGTGCATATTGCTACGCGCTGCTCGCGTCTCCCCAGCACGATATTCACGCGTCCTTCCTGTTGCTGCTGCCGCTGGGAGCGCTGGTCGCCGCAGTGTTCGGGGTGCTGCTCGGGGCGCCGACCTTAAAGCTGCGCGGCGACTACCTCGCCATCGTCACCCTCGGCTTCGGCGAAATCATCCGCATTTTCCTCAACAACCTCAACCGCCCTTTCAACATCACCAATGGCCCGCAGGGCATCACGCTGGTCGATCCGCTGCAGGCGGGCGGCTTGTCGCTCAGCAAAACCTATACGCTGGGCGGCGTCACGTTCGCACCCGTGCACAGTTATTACTTCGTATTCCTGATCTGTGCGCTGCTGATCATGCTGGTGTCGGTGCGGCTCGAGGATTCGCGCATCGGCCGCGCGTGGATCGCCATTCGCGAAGACGAGACCGCCGCCCGCGCGATGGGCATCAATACGCGCAACATCAAGCTGCTGGCTTTCGCCATGGGCGCGACCTTCGGCGGCATTTCGGGCGGCCTCTTTTCCGCGTTCCAGGGCTTCATCAGCCCCGAGAGCTTTACCCTGCTCGATTCGATCATGATCCTGTGCATGGTGGTGCTGGGCGGCATGGGACACGTTCCCGGCGTCGTGCTCGGCGCCGTGCTGCTCACCGCCTTGCCCGAAGCGCTGCGCTACGTCGGCCCGCTGCAACAGGAATGGTTCGGCCGTGTGTTCATCGACCCGTCGGACCTGCGCATGCTGCTGTTCGGGCTGGCGCTCGTACTCATGATGCTGTTCCGCCCCGCCGGCCTGTGGCCGTCAAAAGTACGCAAGCGGGAGTTGTCAACATGAGCTACCTGGCGAGGGGCCCCGCGGGGGATCGACAGCAAAGCGAATGTTGCAGGACGCCGACCCGTGATGCCGAGGCTATCGCCTCGTTTTGCAGAGGTGTGAGCGTATGACCACGCTGCTTGAGGCAAAAAACATCGGCAAGCGCTTCGGCGGACTCGAAGCGCTGACGGACGTCGCCCTCACCATCGCGCACGGCGAAATCTACGGCCTGATCGGACCCAACGGCGCCGGCAAAACCACTTTTTTCAACGTGCTCACCGGTTTTTACAGCACCGACAGCGGCCAGTTCCTGTTTGATGGCGCGCCGCTGAACATCAACGCCACCCACGAAGTTGCAGCGGCGGGCATCGCGCGCACTTTTCAGAACATTCGCCTGTTCGGCAATATGACGGCGCTCGAAAACGTGATGGTCGGCCGCCACGTGCGCACCGCGACCGGCGTGCTCGGGGCGGTGTTCCGCACGGCCGGCGCGCGCGCGGAGGAACGCGCCATTCACGCGCGCGCTCACCAGCTGCTCGAGTACGTGGGCATCGCGGCGCACCAGCACGATCTCGCGCGCAACCTGTCATACGGCGATCAGCGCCGGCTCGAAATCGCGCGCGCGCTGGCGACCGAACCCAAACTGCTGGCGCTCGACGAGCCGGCTGCCGGCATGAACGCGACCGAGACGACGACGCTGAAGCTGCTGCTCGAACGCATCCGCGCCGATGGCACCACGATCCTTTTGATCGAGCACGACGTGAAACTGGTGATGGGATTGTGCGACCGCGTCGCCGTGCTCGACTACGGCAGGAAAATCGCAGAGGGCGTACCCGCTGCAGTGCAACGCGATCCCGCCGTCATCGAAGCCTATCTCGGCGGCGCAGTGGCGTGAACGGCCAACCGGAAGAGAAGCTTGCGGCGATGCTCTCCGTCGAAGGACTGAAGGTTGCCTATGGCGGAATCAATGCGGTTAAGGGCATAACATTTACGGTCAACGCCGGCGAAATGGTGACCCTGATCGGCGCCAATGGCGCCGGCAAAACGACCACGTTAAAGGCGTTGACCGGGCTGGTTCGCCCCACTGCGGGCCGCGTCCGTTACAATGGCGCTGATATCACAGCAATGCCGTCGCATCGCCTGCTGGCGCTCGGCATTGCGCTGGTGCCGGAAGGCCGCGGCGTGTTTCCGCGCCTGACCGTGGAAGAAAATATCGACATCGGCGCCTATTGCCGCAACGATAAGCCTGGAATAGATGCGGACCATGATTATGTCTTTACTCTGTTTCCGCGGCTCGCCGAGCGCCGCCGCCAGATCGCGGGTACGCTGTCGGGCGGCGAACAGCAAATGCTCGCAATCGGCCGCGCCATCATGGGCCGGCCGCGTCTTTTGCTGCTCGATGAACCGAGCATGGGATTGGCGCCGCTGATGGTACAGAAAATATTCGCGACCATCCGTGAGATTGCCGCCACGGGTGTGACGACGCTGCTGGTCGAACAAAACGCGCGGCTGGCGCTCGAGATGTGCGACCGCGGCTACGTAATGGAAAGCGGAGAGATTACTTTGCAGGACCAGGCGCGGGCGCTGCTGGCCAATCCGCTGGTGCGGCGCGCCTACCTGGGCGAATAAGGACTGGCTATGAACAAGACCGAAGTCCTGCACACCCTGTTGTTGTGTATCGGCGCCACCGCGCTGGCGGGCGCGCTGGCGTTTTTGTACGACAAAACGCAGGCCGTCGATTTGCGCGAACAAAACGAGATCCTGGGCTTTTTGCGCGAGCTGAAAGAGGTCGACAATCGCTGGGACCACGACGTGCTGCGCGCGCGCGCCGAGCTGGCGACCGCCGATCTGCCCGCCACCAATCGCGGCGCCGCTGCCGCCAAAGCGCTGCAAAATCTGAGTGCGGCCGTCGCGCGCACGCAGAGCCCGGCCTTGAGCGCCGGACTGCCGGAACTCAGCGCCGCGATCAAGGAAAAAGCGGCGCTGGTCGAAAAATTCCGCGCTGAAAACGGCACCGCCCAGGCGGCGCTGCGCGACATTGCCAAGAACGCGGCAGAACTCGGCACGCTGGCGGGCGGGCTGAAAGCGCGTCCGCCAGCGCTCGAGCCGGCGCTCAACACGCTGACGACGGCCGCGCCGCAATATTACTGGTTTGGCCAGGACAGCCAGCGCGCGCCTCTCGAAGCGGCGGCCGCGCCATTGCGCGCGCTGCCGGACGCCCTGCGCGACCCCGCGGTAAAGCTAGACAGCGCCGTGCAGGCCCTGCTCAAAGCCAAACCTGCCGGACAAGCGCTGTCCACCAAATTGGCGTTGCTCACATCCGGCCCGCGACTGGACAACCTGACCCTGTCATTCAACAGCGAAGTCGAAGCGACGCTGCAGGACAAGGAGCGCTACCGCGTTTACCTGATCGCCTACGCCGGCGCGCTGCTGATCCTCCTTGCCTATCTCGGCGGCAAGCTGAAAGCCTCCAACGTGGAACTCGAGAAACGCGTCGAAGAGCGCACGCGCGAGCTGTCGGCTGCCATGCAGCACCTGAAGGAATCCGAGTCGCAGTTGATCCAGTCCGAAAAAATGTCTTCCCTCGGCCAGATGGTGGCGGGGGTGGCGCACGAAATCAACACGCCGCTCGCCTACGTCAAGAACAGTCTCGGCACGGTAGCCGAAAAACTGCCGGAGCTGAAGAGCGTGCTCGACAACTGCGAGAAATTGCTGGCTTTGCTGCAGGCCGGCAACGACGCCAGCGGGCTGTCGAAACAATTCGCGCTGGTCTCGCAGCAAATCGCGCAGCTCAAGCAGCAGGGCGTGGTGGACGAGCTGGCCGGCCTCGTCAAAGACGGCCTCTACGGCACCGGACAGATGGCCGAGATCGTCGGCAACCTGAAAGATTTCAGCCGGCTCGACCGCAGCAAGGTGACGAGCTTCAATTTGAATGAAGGCCTGCAGAGCACACTGCTGCTCGCCAAGCACCTGCTCAAAGCGGTGACCATCAACAAAAATCTGGGCGACGTCAAACCCATCGTGTGCTCGCCGTCGCAGATCAACCAGGTATTTCTGAACCTGATCACCAACGCCGCGCAGGCGATGGGAGAACGCCCGGGCACCATTACGCTGACCACCCGCGTCGAAGGCGACGGCGTCGCCGTCGACGTCGCGGACGACGGCAACGGCATCGCGCCCGAAGTGCTGCCGAAAATCTTCGATCCGTTTTTTTCGACCAAGGAAATCGGCAAGGGCACGGGACTCGGGCTGTCGATTTCGTACAAAATCGTGCAGCAGCACGGCGGCCGCATCAACGTCGAATCGAAAGTCGGCAGCGGCACCCGCTTCACGGTGTGGCTGCCGTTCAAGCCGCCGGCGGATGCCGGACTCGGAGCCTGACCGCGCGCCATGGCAGATCTGCAAAAAATCGGCAAGTACGATGTCCAGGACGTCCTCGGCAAAGGCGGCATGGGCAGCGTGTACCGCGGTTTCGATCCCGTCATTTCGCGCCAGGTTGCGATCAAGGCGATCTCCAAGGCATCAGTCGGCGCCGACGACCTGAAGCACATCATGCAGCGCTTCCGCCACGAAGCGCAGGCGGTCGGCCGCCTGGTGCATCCGCGCATCGTGCAGATTTACGACTACGGCGAGGACGACGCGGTCGCCTACATCGTGATGGAGCTCGTCAACGGCAAAACGCTGGCGCAGCATCTGCAGCAGGAAGTCAGCTACGAAATCCGCGAAGTCGGCGAGATCATCCGCCAATTGCTCGACAGCCTCGGCCACGCGCACGCGGCGGGCGTGATCCATCGCGACGTCAAACCGTCGAACATCCTGATCAACAATGACGGCCGCATCAAGATCAGCGATTTCGGCATCGCGCGCATCGAGTCCTCGCAATTGACCCAGGTCGGCGACGTGCTCGGCACGCCGCATTACATGGCGCCGGAGCAGTTCCTGGGCATGGATATCGGCGTGGAAGCGGATCTCTTTTCGGTCGGCGTCATCGCGTATGAACTTCTGACCGGACGCAAGCCTTTTACCGGCAACTCGGCGGCCGTCATGCACCAGGTGCTCAACCAGGCGCCAGTCAATCCGACGGAATTGAACCCGCGCCTGTCGCCGCTGCTCGACCGCGTGCTGCACACCGCGCTCGCCAAAAAACGCGAAGACCGGTTCCAGAGCGCGCGCGCGTTCGCGGAAGCTTTCCGCGTTGCCATCGACGCCTCGATTGCCACCGCGACTGCCGCGACAACCATAGACGGCAAACCGCCCCCCGACGGCGCGGCCCTCATGAACGCCGCGAAGCTGCTGAGCGCACCGCCCGCAGGCGGCGCGGCGACTGCTGATGGCGACCTGTCTTCGCCATTGACGGTCGACAGCGCGATCAGCATTGACACCGGCGTCAAGCAGGCGCGGCTGCTGGTGGTCGACGACGAGGAACGCATACTGTCGGGGCTGAAATCGCTGTTCCGTCAGCGCTACCACGTGTTCACCACGACCGACGGCAACAAGGCGCTCGCCTTCATGGCCAAGTACCACGTCCACGTCGTCATCAGCGACCAGCGCATGCCCATCATGCCGGGCGTCGAGCTGCTGCGGCGCTCGCACGAAATTTCGCCGACCAGCGTGCGCATACTGCTCACCGGCTATTCCGATCTCGCCTCCATAGTCGGCTCCATCAACGACGGCGAGGTCTACCGCTTCATCAGCAAGCCGTGGGACAACACCGACCTGCAAACCATCGTTGCCGAAGCGGCAACCATCGCCCTCCAGCTCGCCGATACCAAGGCGGTCGCGGCCGAACTGCCGTCGAAGATGGAAGCCGGTGTGCTGGTAATCGATCAGGATGAGGAAATCTTCCGCGTCGCACGCGAATTGATCGGCGGCTTGTGCCCGGTGATCTATGCCGCTGACGTCGACGCGGCGCTCGCCGTCATGCAGGCGCGTGAAATCGCGGTGGTGATTACCGATATCGAGGCGGGCCACGGCCAGCTCACGGCGATGCTGAAGCTGCTGAAACAGGAAAATCCGCAGATCCTGACCATCGTCGTTACCACGGCTTCGGATTCTGAACTCGTGATCGAACTCATCAACGAAGCGCAGATCTTCCGTTTCCTCAACAAACCGGTGAACGTGCGGCTGCTCAAAGGCCATGTGCACGCCGCGCTGCAGCGCTACCTGACTTACAAACAATCGCCGGAACTTCTCAACGCACAACGCGTGCAGCAGGCGGACCAGGTCCGCGCGTCGTCGGTCGGCCGGCGCATACTCGACGGCATCAAGTCGCTGCGCGGAAAATGGTTCAGAACCGCCGAAAAATAATACCCGTCCGCTAATTGCAACCTTCGACCAAAGTCACCTCGGGAAACTTGCCCGCGCGATAACGGAATACGCGGCCATGCCAGGCCTCGAACTGTACGGCATGACGACCGTCGCTAGAACTTACCGTCACATAATTGCCGGCGGCGCCCAGGTATTTGTGCAGTGAGAATTTCGCGCCGTCGTCGCTCAATGCCATCCCCACCGCGGCAATGCCGGCGACACTCAGCGCGGCGCTCCACCAGGAGCTGCGCGTGTATCGAGCCCGATGAGGAGGCCAGCATTGTCTGGGCTCAAGCGAGCCAGTTTTTCCTGATCAAAAAATCGCTGGCGAGCGCCGCTTCCGCACTACCTCGCGCGGGCTGCCAGTCGTAGCGCCATTTCACGATGGGCGGCAGCGACATCAGTATCGACTCGGTACGCCCGCCTGATTGCAGGCCGAACAGCGTGCCGCGATCCCACACGAGGTTGAACTCGACGTAGCGGCCGCGGCGGTAAGCCTGCCAATCGCGTTCGCGCTCGCCGTACGGCAATTCTTTACGGCGCTCGAGTATCGGCACATAAGCGTCGAGAAAATGGTTGCCGACGCTTTGCTGCAGCGAAAAACAAGTCGCGAAATCCGGCGCGTTAAGATCGTCAAAGAAGATGCCGCCGATGCCGCGCGGCTCCTGACGGTGCTTGAGATAAAAATACTCGTCGCACCACGCCTTGTAGCGCGCATGGCAGTCAGCACCGAAGGGGGCGAGCGCGTCGCGGCAGGTACGGTGAAAATGGATCGCGTCTTCGACATAGCCGTAGTACGGCGTCAAATCCATGCCGCCGCCGAACCACCATGCGGGTTCCGCCGCGGGCGCGGCAGCGATAAAAAAGCGCACGTTCATGTGCACGGTCGGTACATGCGGATTGCGCGGGTGCAGCACCAGCGACACGCCCACCGCGTCCCACGGGCGTCCGGCGAGCTCGGGGCGCGCCGCGGTCGCCGCCGGCGGCAGGGTCTTGCCCATCACATGCGAGAAATTGACGCCGCCGCGCTCGAACACGCGGCCGTCTTCAATTACGCGGCTGACACCGCCACCGCCTTCGGGACGCTGCCAGGCGTCGGCGCGAAACACGCCACCGTCGATTGCCTCAAGCCGCTTGACGATGCGGTCCTGCAGATCGAGCAGGTAATTTTTGACTGCCGCGAGGTCGACGGCTGTGGTTGCGGCAGCGGACATCGCGGCAGTTTGCGCCTGGCTGGCCGCTCAGCGCCGTTGATTCTGCATCGCGCGATGTCCGATATCGCGGCGCATCTGCATGCCGTCGAAGCGTATCGGTTCGGCGATTTCGTAGGCGCGGCGCTGCGCCGTCTTAACGTTGTGGCCCAGCGCCGTCACGCACAGCACGCGGCCGCCGCTGGCCACGACCGTCTTGCCGTTCAGCGCAGTGCCCGAATGGAATACGCGATAGTCGTCGCCCGCCGCGGCGTTTACCGGCGGCAACCCCGTGATGGCATCGCCTTTGCGCGGCGCATCCGGATAACCGTGGGCGGCCATCACCACACCGAGTGCTGCGCGTGGGTCCCACTCGACGTCGATTTTGTCGAGCGTGCCGGCGAGCGCGTGGTCAAGCAGCGTCAGCAAATCGCTTTTAAGGCGCAGGATGATGGGCTGGGTCTCCGGGTCGCCGAGACGGCAGTTGAATTCGACGACCTGCACCTGCCCGCCTTTGCCTATCATCAGGCCCGCGTAGAGAAAACCGACGAACGGCGTGCCGTCCTGTTCCATGCCGGCGATAGCGGGATTGATCACTTCGCGCATGACTTTCGCGTGCACGCTGGGTGTCACCACCGGCGCCGGGGAGTACGCGCCCATGCCGCCGGTATTGGGGCCGACGTCGCCGTCGCGCAGGCGCTTGTGGTCCTGGCTGGTGGCGAGTGCGAGCGCGTGGCGGCCATCGACCATGACAATGAAGCTCGCTTCCTCGCCGTCGAGAAAATCCTCGATCACGACGCGGCTGCCAGCGCTGCCCATTTTGTTGTCGATCAGCATCATGTCGATGGCGGCATGCGCTTCGTCAAGATTGGCGGCAACGACCACGCCCTTGCCCGCCGCCAGGCCGTCGGCCTTGATGACGATGGGTGCACCGCGTTCGTCCACATACTGATGCGCGGCCTTGGCATCGGTGAAAGTCTGGTAGCCCGCGGTCGGAATGCAATGGCGCTGCATGAACGCTTTGGCAAAATCCTTGGAGCTTTCGAGTTGCGCCGCCCGCTGCGTCGGGCCGAATATCCTGAGGCCCGCCGCCTGGAATGCATCGACTATGCCGGCGGCCAGCGGCGCTTCCGGGCCGACCACCGTCAGCGCGATCGGCTCCTTGCGCGCGAACTCGACGAGTTTGGTGTGATCGGTAATATCGACGTTCTCGACGCCGTCTTCGAGCGCAGTGCCGGCATTGCCCGGCGCGACATACACTTTGGATACGCGTGGCGACTTCGCGAGCTTCCACGCCAATGCATGCTCGCGACCGCCGCCGCCTATGACCATTAGCTTCATCTCGGCTTAACGCGCGTCAGTGCCGGAAGTGGCGGTGGCCGGTGAAGACCATCGCGATGCCGCGTTCGTCGCCGGCGGCGATGACTTCCGCGTCGCGCAGGCTACCGCCGGGCTGGATCACCGCGACCGCGCCCGCCTCGGCGACGACGTCGAGGCCGTCGCGAAACGGAAAAAACGCGTCCGACGCCACTACTGAACCGGCGAGAGTCAGATTGGCGTTCTGCGCCTTGATGGCGGCGATGCGCGCCGAATCGACGCGGCTCATCTGGCCCGCACCCACGCCCAGCGTGCGGCCCTTGCCGCAAAACACGATGGCATTCGATTTCACGAACTTGGCGACGCGCCACGCGAACAGCAGGTCTTCCTGTTGCTGCGGCGTAGGCTGCACCCTGCTGACGATTTTGAGATCGGCGGCGCTGATATGAAAGTTGTCGGTTGTCTGCGCAAGCAACCCGCCGCCGACGCGTTTCATCTCGTACGCATTGGCGCCGTCCGCCAGCGGGACTTCCAGCACTCGCACGTTTTCTTTCTTGGCGAGTGCCGCGCGCGCGCCAGCTGAAACCTGTGGTGCGATCAGCACTTCGACAAACTGCTCGGCCACCGCGGCGACAGTCGCCGCATCGAGCTCGCGATTGAACGCGATGATGCCGCCGAACGCCGAGGTCGGATCGGTGGCAAAAGCCGCGCGATAAGCATCCAGCGTACTGCCGGCGACCGCGACGCCGCACGGATTCGCATGCTTGATGATCACGCACGCCGGTTGTTCGAATGTCTTTACGCACTCCCACGCCGCGTCAGCGTCGGCGATATTGTTATATGAGAGTTCCTTGCCCTGCAGCTGCACGTAGCGCGCGAGGCTGCCCGGCGCGGGCTCGAGGTCGCGGTAGAAAGCCGCGTTCTGATGCGGGTTTTCGCCATAACGCAGCGTTTGCGCCAGCTCGAAATTCAGATTGAGACGTTGCGGGAAAGCGGCGCGCGCGCCGTCCGTGCCCAGCGCGGTCAGGTAATTGCTGATCGCGCCATCGTAGGCTGCCGTGTGCGAAAAAGCTTTTTGCGCCAGCCTGAAGCGGGTCGTCTCGCCGACCGCGCCGTTGGCTGCGCGCATTTCGCCCAATATTGCAGCGTAGTCGGCGGGATCGGTCACTACCGCAACGTGCGCGTGGTTCTTGCCCGCGCTGCGCACCATCGCCGGCCCGCCGATATCGATATTTTCGATCGCTTCGTCCAGCGTACAGCCGGCGCGGGCGACGGTCTGGCTAAAGGGATAGAGATTGACGACCACCAGGTCGATAGGCGCGATACCGGCGCTTTTGATCGCCTCGACATGCGCGGGAACGTCGCGCCGCACGAGTATGCCGCCGTGAACTTTCGGGTGCAGGGTTTTGACGCGGCCGTCGAGCATCTCCGGAAAACCGGTATGGTCAGACACCTCGGTGACGCTGATCCCGCTGTCGCGCAGCAGTTTGGCGGTGCCGCCGGTCGACAGCATCGCGACGCCGAAACTGGCGAGGCCGCGCGCGAACTCGATGAGACCGGTTTTGTCGGAAACGCTTAGTAGCGCGGTCTTGATGACGGACATGGGGCGGGGGAAATGCAGGATGCAGGATGCAGGATTCAGGATTCAGGATTCGGGATTCGGGATTCGGGATGCAGAAAATATCCGGCATTACCACTGTGCACGGCACCGAATCCTGAATCCCGATGCCTAGCTTTTAATTCCGTGCGCCTTCATTTTCTTGCGCAGCGTGTTGCGGTTGATCCCCAGCACCTGCGCGGCATGCGACTGGTTACCGCGCAGTTTATGCAACACCGATTCGAGCAGAGGCTTTTCGACACTGTTGATTACCATGTCGTAAACGCCGCGCGCCTTCTCCCCATCCAGGTCCTTGAAATAGCCGTCGATCGCCTTGCGCACGAAACGGGCCATTTCATTCTCGTTCATCATCATGCCGCGAGTTCCTCAACATAAATAAGCCGCTGGCTCTGGCTGGCCAGTTCCCCGAAAAATTCGTCGACCGCCGCCATTTGCTCGGCGCAGGTCTGCAGCTGGTTCATCGCATGGCGAAACGCCGCCGAACCGGCGAGCCCCTTGGTGTACCAGGAGATGTGCTTGCGCGCCATGCGGACACCGGTGTATTCGCCGTAGAAAGCGTAGAGGTCGTGCAGGTGCGCGACCAGCACGCGATGAATTTCCTCGACTTCCGGCGGCGGCAGGTGCGCGCCAGTCTCGAGAAAATGCTCGATCTCGCGGAAGATCCACGGCCGGCCTTGTGCTGCGCGGCCTATCATGACCGCGTCGGCGCCGGTATACGCGAGTACGTGTTTGGCTTTTTCCGGCGTGGTGATGTCGCCATTGGCAATCACTGGAATATTCACCGCGGCTTTGACGGCGGCAATGGTGTCGTATTCGGCATCGCCGGTGTAGGCGCAGGCGCGCGTGCGCCCGTGCACCGCCAACAACTGTATGCCCGCGCTTTCGGCAAGCCTGGCAACGGCCACCGCGTTGCGGTTGCCGCGGTCCCACCCGGTGCGTATCTTGAGCGTGACGGGAACGTTCACGGCGCGCACCACCGCTTCGACGATGCGTTTGACCAGCGGCTCGTTCTGCAGCAGCGCCGAGCCCGCCATCACGTTGCAGACTTTCTTCGCCGGACAGCCCATGTTGATGTCGATGATCTGCGCGCCCTGATCGACGTTGTAGCGCGCCGCCTCGGCCATCATGGCAGGATCGGCGCCCGCGATCTGCACCGAGATCGGATCGACTTCGCCTTCGTGATTGGCGCGGCGGCGCGTTTTCTCGCTGCCCCACAGCAATGAATTGCTAGCGACCATCTCAGACACCGCCATGCCCGCGCCCATCTGCTTGCACAACTGGCGAAACGGCCGGTCGGTAACGCCGGCCATCGGCGCGACGACCAGATTATTTTTCAGTTGATAGGGGCCGACGCGCATGGAGAGGATAAATTTTTTTGGCGCTGCAGGAATTCAGGGAAAGGGCGTAATTGTAATCGCCTCAAAGCTGCAAGAAAAGCGGCATATGCAACTATTTGCTCAGCCGCGCGCACCAAACATCATGCGACGCACCAGAAAATTTTTCGCGGGCGGAATGCTGCTCAAAGCGGCGAGCCCGGCGCCGCACAACCGATCGATTATCGGGATGTTGTTGGAAAACAACCGGATCAGCGTATCAGTGAACAAAATGGTCGCGGTTCGATCAAAACGCCGTTCTGAGAAATAAGCATTCAATGTCGCGCGATTGCCGGGATCGCAGGCATCGCGCACCGTCTGCGCCAGTTCCCACGCATCGCGCAAACCGAGATTGAAACCCTGACCTGCGACCGGATGCAAGGATTGTGCCGCATTGCCGACCAGCACCACGCGCGGCGCAAGCGGCCGCCGCGCCTGTCTCAACATCAAAGGAAATACCTGCCGCGCGCCGCGCAAACTGAATGTGCCGAGCGTTGCGCCGAATACCGCGCGCAATTCCACGCAAAAATCGGCGTCGTTGAGCGCCTCCAGCGCATTCGCGCGGTCGGGCCGCGCGGTCCACACCAGAGACCAGCCGCGATGCGTAGGCAAGAGCGCAAGCGGGCCGTAGGGCGTAAATCGCTCGAAAGCACGGTTTTGGTGCGGCTCTTCGCTGATGACTTCGCAGACCAGCGCCGACTGCCGGTAATCACGCTCTTCAACGCGCGCCAGTTGCAGTCCGTCTGCGCCGTCGGCCAGCGCGACCAATCGCGTGTGAAATTGCCGCGTCATTCCCCCGCATACGACGCCGACGATCGCCTCATCCGCATTGCTCGTGAACTCACGCGCGCTGCAGCCGTTCATCACTTCCACCGTGCTGCCGGCGACTGCGTCAGCCAGCGCGCGTTGCAACGCGACGTAGCTCACCACATAACCGAGCGCCGGCACCCCTGCGTCAGCCGCGCTTAATTCGACGCGGCCAAAACGCTGCTGTTGGGAAACAACGATATTGTGTATGGGCGTGACGTCAGCGAGCGCTTGCCACGCACCGAGCCGCTCCATGACCAGGCGGCTGCCATGCGACAGCGCGATGACCCGCGCGTCTTCGACCGTAGCGTCGCGCGGCCGTGCTTCGAGCAGGGCTATGCGGTGGCCGCTCTCGCGCAAACCCAGCGCCAGCGCGGCGCCGACCGGACCACCGCCGGCAATGACGATGTCGTAGTCGTAGTCGTCAGCCATGCATCAAGGCATCGTTACCGTCAGCCACGCATCAATGCTTCGATGTCGGCGACCGTTTTGGGCGCCGCCAGCGTCAGCACTTCGTTGCCCTTCGCAGTGACCGCCACATCATCCTCGATGCGGATGCCAATATTGGCGAAATGAGCGGGGACGCCTGCGCCAGGACGTATATAGCATCCGGGCTCCACGGTCAGCGCCATACCAGGTTCGAGTTTGCGCCATGCGCCATCGCGCTTGTAGTCGCCCGCGTCATGCACGTCGAGACCCAGCCAGTGTCCCGTGCGGTGCATGTAGAACTGCCGGTAATCGCCGCTTTCTATCACCTTGT
>CANJHY010000072.1:0-22276 GCA_947474275.1 Betaproteobacteria bacterium | reverse complement strand
TGCATCTGTATCATTTTTTACTCTCGCTTTGTGCTTCTGTCTTTTCCAACTTGAACCGCACTGCAGCTGGTTTGCGGTCAGTCTTGGAACCCGTTCGGGGTCAGGCGTCCGCGCCGAAATTCAGGGGCGCGGTCCAACGAAGGCGGGATTCTACAGAGAATTTCCCGCCATTTCAACTATTATGTCGGTTTTTTTTCGACGGCTTTTCCCGCCTACGCTTCGCGTGCCTTTTCAATCAGCTTGCTGACCTTCCACGCCTTCGTTTTGGCGATAGGCCGACATTCCTCGATCAGCACCATATCGCCCGCCTTGAATTCGTTTTTCTCGTCGTGCGCATGGTATTTCTTCGATTTCGTGACGATCTTGCCGTAAAGCGGGTGCTTGACGCGGCGCTCGACCAGCACGGTCACCGTCTTGTCCATCTTGTCGCTGACGATGCGGCCGGTCAGCGTGCGCTTGTTCGCGGTGGTTTCGGTTTCGCTCATGACTGGCGGGCCTTTTCATTGATGATCGTGCGCACGCGCGCGATGTCGCGGCGCACCTTGCCGATCTGGCTGTTGTTGGTGAGCTGCTGGGTGGCAACCTGCATGCGCAGGCTGAATTGCGCTTTCAGCAATTCATTCAGTTCCTGGCGCAACTCATCGGTGTTCTTGACGCGCAACTCGCTTGCTTTCATGGCTTAACCTCCGACCATACGGTGCACGAACGTCGTCAGCAGCGGCAATTTAGCCGACGCCAGGCGGAACGCCTCGCGCGCGGATGCCTCGTCGACCCCGTCCATTTCATACAAAACCTTGCCCGGCACGATTTCGGCGACCCAGTACTCCGGGTTGCCCTTGCCGTTGCCCATGCGCACCTCGGCGGGTTTGCGCGAGATCGGCTTGTCCGGGAATATGCGGATCCAGATGCGGCCGCCGCGCTTGATGTGGCGCGTCATCGCGCGCCGCGCTGCTTCAATCTGGCGCGCAGTCAAACGGCCGCGGGTGAGCGCCTTCAGGCCGAATTCACCGAAGCTCACCTTGGCGCCGCGCGTGGCGACGCCTTTGTTGCGGCCCTTCTGTTCTTTGCGGTACTTCCTTCTAGCTGGCTGCAGCATGCTTTACTCCTGTGCGTCGTTTCTTCGGCGCCGGTTTGGCCGCCGGCTTGTCGGACGCGGGTTTGTCGGTCACCAGCGATTCCGGCGTGGCAGTCGGGGCAGCCAGCGCCTGCTCGTGCTTGGTCAGAATTTCGCCCTTGAACACCCACACCTTGATGCCGATGATGCCGTAGGTGGTCTGGGCCTCAGAAAAGCCATAGTCGATGTCGGCGCGTAGCGTGTGCAGCGGCACGCGACCTTCGCGATACCATTCCGTGCGCGCGATTTCGATGCCGTTCAGGCGTCCCGCGCTCATGATCTTGATGCCCTGCGCGCCCAGGCGCATGGCATTGGTGATGGCGCGCTTCATCGCGCGGCGGAACATGATGCGCTTCTGCAACTGCTGCGCGATCGATTCAGAAATCAACTGCGCGTCGAGTTCAGGCTTGCGGATTTCCTCGATGTTGATATGCACCGGCACATGCAGCATTTTCTGCAGCTGCGCCTTCAACGACTCGATGTCCTCGCCTTTCTTGCCGATGACGACGCCAGGACGCGCGCTGTAAATCGTGATCTTGGCGTTCTTTGCCGGACGCTCGATGATGATTTTGCCGACTGCTGCATGGCTCAGCTTCTTCTTCAGAAAATCGCGCACCTTGATATCTTCCTGCAGCATGCCGGGGAAGTTCTTGCTGTTCGCATACCACTTCGACGACCAGTTGCGCAGCACAGACAGACGGAACCCGATCGGGTGTATTTTTTGTCCCATGACTATTTCCTTCCGTCGCCGACGGTCAGGTGAATGTGGCAGCTATGCTTCAACACGCGCACGCCGCGGCCCTTGGCGCGCGCCGCAAAACGTTTGAGCACCGGTCCTTTTTCGACATAGATGCGCGTCACTTTCAGCTCGTCGATATCGGCACCGTCGTTGTGCTCGGCGTTGGCGATCGCCGACTCGAGCACTTTGCGGATGATCACCGCGCCTTTTTTCGGGCTGAACGAAAGCAGGTTGAGCGCTTTTTCGACCTGCAGGCCGCGGATCTGATCGGCGACCAGCCGGCCCTTCTGTGGCGACAGTCGCACGCCGTTTAATTTTGCCGTGGTTTCCATTACCGCATTCCTCATTTCTTCGCGGGCGCGGCAGCAGCCGGCCCGGCGACACTGGACTTCTTGTCAGCGACCGGCGCCGCAGCGCTGCCCGCCTTGGAGTGGCCTTTGAATACCCGCGTGTGCGAAAACTCGCCCAGCTTGTGGCCGACCATGTTTTCCGAGATGTAGACCGGAACGTGCTGCTTGCCGTTGTGCACGGCAATCGTCAGGCCCACGAAATCGGGCAATATGGTCGACCGCCGCGACCAGGTTTTGAGCGGGCGTTTGTCGTTGGATGCGCGCGCGGCTTCCACCTTGGCCATCAGGTGATAGTCGACGAACGGGCCTTTTTTGATTGAACGTGCCATATTTATATACCTCGTTTATCCGGCGCTAACTTTGGCGTGCCGGCGGCGCACGATCATGCTGTTGGTGCGCTTGTTCTTGCGCGTGCGGTAGCCCTTGGTCAGCGTGCCCCATGGGCTTACCGGGTGACGTCCCGCTGCGGTCTTGCCTTCGCCGCCGCCGTGCGGGTGGTCGATCGGGTTCATCGCAACGCCGCGCACTGTCGGGCGGATGCCGCGCCAGCGCACCGCGCCTGCCTTGCCGATCGAGCGCAGGCTGTTCTCTTCATTGCCTACTTCACCGATGGTCGCGCGGCAATTCACGTGCACCTTGCGGATTTCACCGGAGCGCAGCCGCAATTGCGCGTATTCGCCTTCGCGCGCCAGCAACTGCACGCCGGCGCCGGCGGCACGCGCGAGCTGCGCGCCCTTGCCCGGCTTCATTTCGATGCAGTGGATAGTGCTACCGACCGGGATGTTTCTGAGCGGCAGCGCGTTGCCCGATTTGATCGGCGCCTCGGGCCCGTTCTGGATCTGGGCGCCGACCACGAGGCCTTTGGGGGAAATGATGTAACGGCGCTCGCCGTCCGCGTAGCACAAGAGCGCGATGTTGGCGCTGCGGTTCGGGTCGTGCTCGATGCGCTCGACCTTGGCCACGATGCCGTCCTTGTCGCGCTTGAAATCAATCACGCGATAGTGCTGCTTGTGACCACCGCCCATGTGGCGGGTGGTGATCTGCCCGGTGTTGTTGCGGCCGGCCGTCTTCGTTTTGCGCTCGAGCAATGCGTCGTGCGGGCGACCTTTGTAAAGGTCGGGATTGACGACCTTGACGACCGCGCGGCGGCCGGGGGACGTCGGTTTGACTTTGATCAGAGCCATTATTTGGTCTCCCCTGCCGCAAAGTTGATTTCCTGGCCGGGCTTCAATGACACGTAAGCCTTTTTCCAGTCGTTGCGGCGGCCCATGAAGCGGCCGAAGCGTTTTTCTTTGCCCTTGACGTTGGACACCTGCACCGACAGGACTTCGATCTTCTTGTCCTTGGTGCCGAACATGAGTTCGACCGCAGCCTTGATTTCAGGCTTGGTCGCGTCCGACATGACGCGGAACAGATACTGGTTGTGCTTCTCGCCAACGAACGTGCCCTTCTCCGAAATCACCGGAGCAAGCAGCACTTTCATCAGGCGCTCGGTATTTTTGGTGCCCGACTTGATAGCGGGTGCGGCGCTCATTTCAGCAGCTCCTCGAGTTTGGCCATCGCGGTCTTGGTCAGCAGCACGTGCGCATGGCGGATCAGGCTGACCGGATCGGCATGCGTGACGGCGCAGACGTTGACATTGGGCAGGTTACGCGCCGACAGCAGCAGATTTTCATCCATGCCTTCGGTGACGATGAGGACGTTCTCGTAGCCCATGCTTTTGACTTTTTGCGCCAGCAACTTGGTTTTCGGCGCATCGAGCGTGAAGCTGTCGACAACGGCAAGACGCCCTTCGCGCGCCAGTTGCGACAGGATCGAGCACACGCCGGCGCGGTACATTTTCTTGTTCAACTTGTGCGTGAAATTCTCGTCGGGGCGGTTCGGAAATATGCGTCCGCCTCCGCGCCACAGCGGGCTCGAGCTCATACCGGCGCGCGCACGTCCGGTGCCTTTCTGGTTGAACGGTTTCTTGGTCGTATGGCTCACTTCGCCGCGGTCTTTCTGCGCGCGCGTGCCCTGGCGCCCGTTCGCGAGATATGCCGTCACGACCTGGTGAATCAACGCCTCGTTGTAATCGCGTCCGAACACGGCGTCCGCCGCCGCCACGTTGGCAGTCGACTTGCCGCTTTGATCGATCAGTTTGAGTTCCATTATTTACCTGCCTTCGCGGGGTTCTTGGCAGTCTTGACTACCTGCGGCACACCCACTTTGCTCTTCTTGACCGCCGGATAGACCGTAATGTCGCCGTTTTTGGCGCCGGGGATCGCGCCGCGGATCAGCAGCAACTGGCGCTCGGCGTCGATGCGCACGATGACCAGGTTCTGCGTGGTGCGGTTGACGTCGCCCAGATGGCCGGTCATTTTCTTGCCGGGAAATACGCGACCCGGATCCTGCGCCATCGAAATCGAGCCCGGCTTGTTGTGCGACAACGAGTTGCCGTGGGTTGCACGGTTGGATTTGAAGTGGTGACGCTTGATGACGCCGGCGTAACCTTTGCCGATCGTCGTGCCGGAAACGTCGACTTTCTGGCCGACCTTGAACACGTCGACGCCGATGACACCGCCGACCTTGAGGCTGGCAATCTGCTCGGCGGTCACGCGGAATTCCTTCACTACCGAACCCGCTTCAACGGCGGCTTTGGCGTAATGACCCGCGGCAGATTTGTTGACGCGGCTTGCGCGGCGCTTGCCGTAGGCAACCTGCACCGCGGTATAACCGTCAGTTTCAGGCGTCTTGATCTGTGTCACGCGGTTGTTCGACACGTCGACGACCGTCACCGGGATGGAATCCCCTTCGTCGGTGAAGACGCGCGTCATGCCGACCTTGCGGCCGACTAGTCCTAAACTCATTTTACTCACCTTTTCTCTTTAACCTGCCCCCGGCCCGTGTTGCTGGCGCCGCGGGTGGGTGCCGACTTCAATTGGTCGGCCCTTCACTTTAGGATTCGGAGCATGCTGCTTGCCGAATCCCCCTTTCTACAACTTGATTTCTACGTCCACACCGGCCGGCAGATCGAGCTTCATCAGCGCGTCGACCGTTTTGTCGGTGGGGTCAATAATGTCCATCAGCCGCAAATGCGTGCGGATCTCAAACTGGTCGCGCGACGTCTTGTTGGCATGCGGCGAACGCAGCACATCGAAACGTTCCTTGCGCGTGGGCAGCGGCACGGGGCCTTTGACCACTGCGCCGGTGCGCTTGGCGGTATCCACGATTTCGAGCGCCGACTTGTCAATCAAACGATAGTCGAACGCTTTGAGGCGGATGCGGATTTTCTGACTTTTAACGGCGGCCATTATGTTTACTCGATGACTTTAGCGACGACGCCGGCGCCGACGGTCCTGCCACCCTCGCGGATTGCGAAGCGCAGGCCTTCCTCCATCGCGATGGGCTGAATCAGCGCCACCGTGATCGAGATGTTGTCCCCCGGCATCACCATCTCGGTGCCCGCCGGTAATTCGATGTTCCCCGTCACGTCCGTCGTGCGGAAGTAGAACTGCGGACGGTAACCCTGGAAGAACGGCGTGTGCCGGCCCCCTTCGTCCTTGCTCAATACGTAAATCTCCGCCGTGAACTTCGTGTGCGGCGTGATCGAGCCCGGCTTCGCCAGCACCTGCCCGCGCTCAACCTCCTCACGCTTCGTGCCCCTCAAGAGCACGCCAACGTTGTCACCGGCTTGGCCCTGGTCCAGCAATTTCCTGAACATCTCAACACCCGTGCACACCGTCTTGAGCGTCGGCTTTAAGCCCACGATCTCGATTTCTTCGCCCACTTTCACGATCCCGCGCTCAATACGACCCGTCACCACCGTGCCGCGGCCCGAGATCGAGAACACGTCTTCCACCGGCATCAGGAACGGACCGTCCAGCGCTCGCTTGGGCTCCGGGATGAAGGAGTCCAGCGCCTCGGCCAGCTTGAATATCGCGCCCTCGCCCATGTCGGTCGTATCGCCTTCCAGCGCTTTTAACGCCGAACCGATGATGATCGGGGTATCGTCGCCCGGGAATTCATACTTCGAGAGCAACTCGCGCACTTCCACTTCCACCAGCTCCAGCAATTCCTTGTCGTCCACCATGTCGGCTTTGTTCATGAAGACGACGATGTACGGGACACCCACCTGGCGCGCCAGCAGGATGTGTTCGCGCGTCTGCGGCATCGGGCCGTCAGCGGCACTCACCACGAGGATGGCACCATCCATCTGCGCCGCACCCGTGATCATGTTCTTGATGTAGTCCGCGTGCCCCGGGCAGTCCACGTGCGCATAGTGGCGCTTCGCCGTCTCATACTCCACGTGTGCCGTGTTGATCGTGATACCGCGCGCCTTCTCTTCAGGGGCCGCGTCGATCTGATCGTAGTTCTTCGCCTCGCCGCCATACTTCTTCGACAGCACGTGCGTCATCGCCGCCGTCAAAGTCGTCTTGCCGTGGTCAACGTGACCAATGGTCCCAACGTTCACGTGCGGCTTGGTGCGCTCAAATTTGCCTTTTGCCATATCGGTTCCCTTGTTACTTTTTGGAGCTCTTGTCGGAGCTGTCGCGATTGATAATGCCTTCGGCGATGTTTTTTGGCGCCTCGGTATAATGCTTGAATTCCATCGTGTACGTCGCGCGGCCCTGGGTCGCCGAACGCAGCGCAGTCGAATAGCCGAACATTTCCGCGAGCGGCACTTCGGCCTTGATGACCTTGACGCCCGCGATTTCGTCCATGCCCTGGATGATGCCGCGGCGCGACGACAGGTCGCCCACCACGTTGCCCATGAAATCCGGCGGCGTTTCGACTTCGACCGCCATCATCGGCTCGAGGATGGTCGGGCTGGCGCGGCGCATGCCTTCCTTGAACGCCATCGACGCGGCCATCTTGAACGCGTTTTCGTTCGAATCGACTTCGTGGTACGAACCGTCGAACAGCGTGACCTTGACGTCGACCACCGGGAAGCCGGCGAGCACGCCCGCGGGCAGGGTATCGATGAGGCCCTTCTCGACTGCCGGAATATATTCGCGCGGCACAGCGCCGCCCTTGATCGCATCGACGAACTCGAAGCCCTTGCCGTGCGCCTGCGGTTCGACTTTGAGCACAACGTGGCCGTACTGGCCGCGGCCGCCCGATTGCTTGATGAACTTGCCTTCGACTTTGTCGCAGGCTTTCTTGATCGTCTCGCGATAAGCGACCTGCGGTTTGCCAACCGAGGCTTCAACGCCAAATTCGCGGCGCATGCGCTCGACAATGATTTCCAGATGCAGTTCGCCCATGCCGGCGATGATCGTCTGGCCGGACTCTTCGTCGCTGCGCACGCGGAACGACGGGTCTTCCTGCGCCAAGCGGTTTAACGCGATACCCATCTTTTCCTGGTCGGCCTTGGTTTTCGGCTCGACCGCCTGCGAAATGACCGGCTCCGGGAATATCATCCGCTCGAGGATGATGATTTTCTGCGGGTCGCACAGCGTCTCGCCGGTGGTCGCTTCTTTCAGGCCGACCGCCGCCGCGATATCGCCCGCGCGCACTTCCTTGATTTCCTCGCGCGTGTTGGCGTGCATCTGCAGCAAACGGCCGATGCGTTCCTTGCGGCCCTTGATCGGGTTGTAAATCGTGTCGCCCGAACTCACCACGCCCGAATACACGCGGAAGAATATCAGCTGGCCGACATAGGGGTCGGTCGCAATCTTGAATGCGAGGCCCGCGAAAGGTTCGTCGTCGTTCGCCCTGCGCTCGGTGGGCTTGTCGAAGTCGTCCATGCCCTTGACCGGCGGAATATCGACCGGCGCCGGCAGGTAGTCGATGACGCCATCGAGCATCGCCTGCACACCCTTATTCTTGAACGCCGAGCCGCACAGCATGGGCACGATCTCGTTGTGGATCGTGCGCGTGCGCAGGCCGAGCTTTACTTCATCGACCGACAGGCTGCCTGCCTCGATGTACTTGTTCATCAGTTCTTCGTTGGCTTCGGCCGCGCTTTCGACCATCTTGTCGTGCCATTCCTGCGCCAGCTCTTTGAGATTGGCGGGAATATCGCGCAGTTCGAACTTCATGCCCTGGGTCGAGTCGTCCCAGTAAATCGCCTGCATGCGCACCAGATCGATGATGCCCTCGAATGTCTCTTCGGCGCCAATTGGCACCTGGATAGGCACCGGGTTGGCCTTCAGGCGCGACCTCATCTGGTCGAAGACCCTGAAGAAATCCGCGCCCTGGCGGTCCATCTTGTTGACGAACGCGAGCCGCGGCACGCCGTACTTGACGGCCTGGCGCCACACGGTTTCCGATTGCGGCTGCACGCCGCCAACCGCGCAATACACCATGCATGCGCCGTCGAGCACGCGCAACGAGCGCTCGACTTCGATCGTGAAGTCGACGTGGCCTGGCGTGTCGATGATGTTGATGCGGTGCTCGGGATAATTGCCGTCCATGCCCTTCCAGAAACAGGTCGTCGCCGCGGAAGTAATCGTGATGCCGCGCTCCTGCTCCTGCTCCATCCAGTCCATTACCGCGGTGCCGTGATGCACTTCGCCCATCTTGTGCGATACGCCGGTGTAGAACAGCACGCGCTCGGTGGTCGTGGTTTTACCCGCATCAATATGCGCGCTGATGCCGATATTGCGATAGCGCTCGATGGGGGTTTTGCGTGGCACTTTAAATATCCTGGATCAAAACCGGTAATGCGAGAATGCTTTGTTGGCTTCCGCCATGCGGTGCACTTCGTCGCGCTTTTTCATCGCGCCGCCGCGGCCTTCGGCCGCCTCGGCGATTTCGCCCGCCAACCGCGCGCCCATGGATTTCTCACCACGACTGCGTGCCACATCGCGCAACCAGCGCATTGCAAGCGCGGTACGCCGGATGGGACGGACCTCCACCGGAACCTGGTAATTCGCGCCACCGACGCGGCGACTTTTCACTTCCACCATCGGCTTGACGTTGTTGACTGCCGTCGTGAAGACTTCCAGCGGATCCTTGCTCGTTTTCTTCTTGATCTGCTCAAGCGCGTTGTAAATAATGCCCTCGGCGATCGACTTCTTGCCGGCCTGCATCAGCACGTTGACGAACTTGGCGACTTCAACGCTCGAGTATTTCGGATCGGGCAGGATCTCGCGTTTTGGTATCTCTCTACGACGTGGCATATGATTTCTCTATTCTGTTTGGCAGGGCGGGTGTTACGCAGCCTTCGGCCGCTTGGCGCCGTACTTGGAACGGCTCTGTTTACGGTCTTTCACACCCGCGGTATCCAGGCTGCCGCGCACGATGTGGTAACGCACGCCCGGCAAGTCCTTGACGCGGCCGCCGCGGATCAGCACCACCGAGTGCTCCTGCAGGTTGTGGCCTTCGCCGCCGATGTAGCTTGTCACTTCGAACCCGTTGGTCAGACGCACGCGCGCGACCTTGCGCAGGGCTGAGTTCGGCTTCTTCGGCGTCGTCGTATAAACACGTGTGCAGACCCCGCGTTTTTGCGGCGAATTCTTGAGCGCCGGCACCTTGCTTTTCACGGTGCGTATGACGCGCGGCTTGCGCACTAACTGGTTGATCGTCGGCATGGTCGGTTATCTGCTTTCAGCTAATTACTGCTTGTTTCCGCTTATTTTCGTGCCCGGGACCCGCAAATTTCGCGTGTCTGAAAAAAGGAGGGGACGGCTAAATGCCGTCCCGTCCATTTTTGGGTTTGAAGCCAAAAAGACTGTAAATTTTAAAGGGTTACAGAACCCCTGTCAAGCAACCTGCTCGCGGGTTTCGGCTGGTGCCGCCTCTTCGGGCGCTGCCTCGATCAGCGGCAAGAGCTCCCCGGCCGCCACCTGACGCTTGCGCGTGTTGTGGTAGGCCAGGCCCGTGCCCGCCGGAATCAGGCGGCCGACGATGACGTTTTCCTTCAACCCGCGCAATTCGTCGCGTTTGCCCATGATTGCCGCCTCGGTCAGCACCCGCGTCGTCTCCTGGAAGGAGGCTGCGGAGATGAACGAGTCGGTCGACAGGGATGCTTTGGTGATACCCAGCAGCATGAAGTCGTAGGTTGCCGGCTTCTTGCCTTCCGCTGTCACGCGATCGTTTTCGTCGAGCACTTCGGCGCGCTCAAGCTGTTCACCCACGATAAAGCGCGTATCTCCCGCATCAGCGATCGTCACCCGGCGCAACATCTGACGCACGATGACTTCGATGTGTTTGTCGTTGATTTTTACACCCTGCAAACGATACACGTCCTGCACTTCGTTACAGATGTAACGCGCGAGCGCCTCGACCCCGAGCAGGCGCAGGATGTCGTGCGGATCGGCGGGGCCGTCGACGATCACCTCGCCACGGTTGACGACCTGCCCGTCATGCGCCATGACGTGTTTGTCCTTGGTAATCAAGAACTCGTTCGCCACGCCTTCCAGATCGGTGATCACCAGGCGCTGCTTGCCCTTGGTGTCCTTGCCGAACGAGACGGTGCCGGTGACTTCTGCCAGCAAACCTGCGTCTTTTGGCGAACGCGCTTCAAAGAGCTCCGCTACCCGCGGCAAACCGCCGGTGATGTCGCGTGTTTTCGATGTTTCCTGCGGAATCCGCGCCAGCACTTCGCCGACCGAGGCTTCCTGGCCGTCCTTGACAGTGATGATGCAACCAATCTGGAACGTGATATTGACCGACTGGTCGGAACCCGCGATCTTGACTTCCTGTCCGCTCGCGTCCAGCAGTTTGACCTGCGGGCGCAACCCCTTGACCTGCGCGCTGCCGCGCCGCTTGGGATCGACCACCACGAGGGTGGACAGTCCGGTGACCTCGTCGGTCTGCTTGGCAACGGTAACGCCTTCCTCGACGTTCTCGAAGCGCACGCGTCCCGCGTACTCGGTAATGATAGGTCGCGTATGCGGATCCCACATCGCGAGCACGTGTCCGGCCTTTACCTGTTCGCCGTCACGCGCCAGCAGGGTCGCGCCATACGTAACCTTGTGGCGTTCGCGTTCGCGGCCATGCTCGTCGTGTATCAGCACTTCGCCGCTACGCGAGATCGCGATCAACTCGCTGCGCGCGTTGGTTACATAGCGCATGCCGGGCGAATAACGCACAACACCCGCCGATTTGCTTTCCACCTGGCTCACCACCGCGGTACGCGATGCCGCGCCACCAATGTGGAAGGTGCGCATCGTCAACTGTGTGCCCGGTTCGCCAATCGACTGCGCGGCAATAACACCAACCGCTTCACCGACGTTCACACTCGAACCGCGCCCCAGATCGCGCCCGTAACACTTGGCGCACAAACCGTAACGCGTTTCGCAGGTAAGCGGCGTGCGAACCTTGATTTCATCCAGGCCAACCGCTTCGATCGCCTCAACCGCATCTTCGTCCAGTAGCGAGTTGACCGGGAACATCAACTGGCCGCTTTCCGGATTGATCAACTCAACCGTGCTGACGCGACCAAGGATGCGTTCACGCAAGGACTCGACAACTTCCCCGCCCTCGACCAACGCCTTCATCGCAACACCTTGCGACGTGCCACAATCTTCCTCCGTCACCACCAGATCCTGCGTCACGTCCACCAAGCGGCGGGTGAGGTAGCCGGAGTTTGCGGTCTTCAACGCCGTGTCGGCCAGGCCTTTCCGCGCGCCGTGCGTGGAGATGAAGTACTGCAGCACGTTCAGGCCCTCGCGGAAGTTCGCGGTGATCGGCGTTTCAATGATCGAGCCGTCCGGCTTGGCCATCAGGCCGCGCATGCCGGCCAGCTGGCGGATCTGCGCCGCGGAACCCCGTGCGCCGGAATCAGCCATCATGTAAATCGAATTGAAGGACTCTTGCGTGACCGCCGCGCCCTTCTTGTCCTTCAACGGCAGATAATCCTGCTTCTTGTAATCCCACGCCGCCACATCTTCGGTTCCGAGCTGATCCATCATGGCCTTGGCCACGACATCGCCGGCACGTCCCCAGATGTCGACGACCTTGTTGTAGCGCTCGCCCTGGGTCACCAGACCCGAGGTGTATTGCGACTCGATTTCCTGCACCTCTTTTTCAGCCGCGGAAATGATCGCATCCTTCTGCGTAGGCACCAGCATGTCATCGACCGCGATTGAAATCCCCGCGCGCGTCGCCATCGTGAAACCGCTGTACATCAACTTGTCGGCAAATATAACGGTCTCGCGCAAACCGCAACGGCGGAACGAGTGATTGATCAGCTTCGAGATTTCTTTTTTCTTGAGTGACTTGTTGATCAGCTCAAACGGCAAGCCCGGCGGCAGAATCTCCGAGAGCAGGGAGCGGCCGACGGTGGTCTGATAACGCGTGACTTTCTCGCGCTTGTCGCCCGCCTCGTCAAATTCGATCTCTTTGATCCGCACTTGAATCTTGGCGTTAACCTCGATCTGGCGCGTTTCGTAGGCGCGTGACACTTCGCCGACGTTGGAGAAGGCCATGCCTTCGCCGCGCGCGCCCATCTTTTCGCGCGTGAAGTAATAAAGTCCCAACACGATGTCCTGCGACGGCACGATGATCGGCTCGCCGTTGGCGGGCGACAGTATGTTGTTGGACGACAACATCAGCGTGCGCGCTTCGAGCTGCGCTTCGAGCGACAGCGGGATGTGGACGGCCATTTGGTCGCCGTCAAAGTCGGCGTTGAATGCCGCGCACACCAGCGGATGCAACTGGATGGCTTTGCCCTCGATCAACACCGGCTCGAAAGCCTGGATACCCAGACGATGCAGCGTCGGGGCACGGTTGAGCATGACCGGGTGCTCGCGAATGACCTCTTCGAGGATGTCCCAAACTTCGGGCACTTCCTGCTCGACGAGGCGCTTGGCGGCCTTGATCGTGGTCGCCAGACCCAGCACTTCCAGCTTGTGGAAAATGTACGGCTTGAACAGTTCGAGCGCCATTTTCTTCGGCAGCCCGCACTGGTGCAGCTTCAATTGCGGACCGACCACGATGACCGAACGGCCCGAGTAGTCGACGCGCTTGCCCAAAAGATTCTGGCGGAAACGTCCGCCCTTGCCCTTGATCATGTCGGCAAGCGATTTCAGCGGACGCTTGTTGGCGCCGGTCATCGCCTTGCCGCGGCGGCCGTTGTCAAGCAGCGAATCGACCGCTTCCTGCAGCATGCGCTTCTCGTTGCGCACGATGATTTCGGGCGCTTTCAATTCGAGCAGGCGCTTTAAGCGGTTGTTGCGGTTGATGACGCGGCGATACAGGTCGTTCAGGTCCGAAGTCGCGAAGCGGCCGCCGTCGAGCGGCACCAGCGGACGCAGTTCGGGCGGGAGTACCGGCAGGACTTCCAGGATCATCCACTCCGGCTTGATGCCCGACTTGTGGAAGGCCTCGAGCACTTTCAGGCGCTTGGATATCTTCTTGATCTTGGTGTCAGAGGTGGTGGCCGCGAGTTCGGTGCGCAGCGTTTCGATCTCGTGCTGCAATTCGATCGCGCGCAGCAGTTCGCGCACGCCTTCGGCGCCCATGATGGCGGTGAAGTCATCGCCGAATTCCTCAACCTTGGCGAGGTAATCGTCCTCCGACAGCAACTGGCAGCGCTGCAGCGGCGTCATGCCGGGATCGGTCACGACATAGGCTTCGAAATACAGCACGCGTTCGATATCGCGCAGCGTCATGTCGAGCACCATGCCCAGGCGCGACGGCAGCGATTTCAAAAACCAGATGTGGGCGACGACCGAGGCGAGCTCGATATGGCCCATGCGCTCGCGGCGCACTTTCGACAGCGTCACTTCGACGCCGCATTTTTCGCAGATCACGCCGCGGTGCTTCAGACGCTTGTACTTGCCGCACAGGCACTCGTAGTCTTTGACCGGCCCGAAAATCTTGGCGCAGAAGAGGCCGTCCCGCTCCGGCTTGAAGGTGCGGTAGTTGATGGTCTCCGGCTTCTTGACCTCGCCGTACGACCACGAGCGTATCTTGTCGGGCGATGCCAGCCCGATCTTGATTGCGTCAAACTCTTCTTCCGGCGTTACCTGCTTGAACAGATCCAGTAGTGCTTTCATTTTTCACTCCAAAGAGGCGTGATGCGCAAAATCCCGAAAATCGATGCCTGCATGCGATACGGCGCGGTCAGTAGCGTTCGTGGTCGAGATCGATATCGATCGCGAGCGAACGGATTTCCTTGACCAGCACGTTGAACGATTCCGGCATGCCGGCTTCGATCTTGTGCTCGCCCTTGACGATGGACTCGTAGACCTTGCGGCGGCCTTCCGTGTCGTCCGACTTGACCGTGAGCATTTCCTGCAGGGTGTACGAAGCGCCATAAGCTTCGAGCGCCCACACTTCCATCTCGCCGAAACGCTGACCTCCGAACTGCGCCTTGCCGCCCAGCGGCTGCTGCGTAACCAGGCTGTACGGTCCAGTCGAACGCGCGTGCATCTTGTCGTCGACCAGGTGATGCAGCTTCAGCATCTGCATATAGCCTACGGTGACCTGGCGATCGAAAGCTTCGCCGGTGCGGCCATCGAACAGCGTGATCTGGCCTGACTTGGGCAGCCCCGCGAGTTCGAGCATCTCCTTGATCTCGGCTTCGTTTGCGCCGTCGAACACCGGAGTAGCGAACGGCACGCCGTTGCTCAGGTTCTTCGCCAGCTCCATGATCTCGCCGTCGGTGAGCGAGTCGATATCTTCGTGCTTGCCGCTCGAATTGTAGATTTTCGTGATGTATTTGCGCAGATCGAGCAACTTGGCCTGCGCCTTCAGCATCTCGCCAATCTTCAGCCCCAGGCCTTTGGCAGCCCAGCCCAGATGCGTCTCGAGGATCTGGCCGACGTTCATGCGCGAAGGCACGCCCAGCGGATTCAGCACGATATCCAGCGTCGTGCCGTCCGCCATGTGCGGCATGTCTTCCACCGGCGTGATTTTCGAGATCACGCCCTTGTTGCCGTGACGGCCCGCCATCTTGTCGCCGGGCTGCAGGCGGCGCTTGACCGCGATGTAGACCTTGACCATTTTTTGTACGCCCGGCGGCAGTTCGTCGCCGCTGGTGAGCTTTTTCTTCTTCTCTTCGAACGCCTTGTCGAACTCGATGCGTTTCTGCGCGAGGCTCTCTTTCAACTGCTCCATCTGGCGGTTCGACTTGTCGTTCTCGATATCGATGTCGAACCAGTTGTGGCGCTCGACTTCCGTCAGGTAGGCCTTGGTGATCTTGGCGCCCTTGGCGAGCTTTTTCGGCCCCTTGTTGGCGGTCTTGCCGATCAGCTGGCGCTCGACGCGCATGAAGGTATCGTCCTCGACGATACGCAACTGGTCGGCGAGGTCTTTCTTGTAGCGCTTCAGTTCGTCGTCGATGATCTGCTGGGCGCGCTTATCGCGCTCAATACCTTCGCGTGTGAATACCTGCACATCGATCACGGTGCCCGACATGCCCGAGGCCACGCGCAGGCTGGTGTCTTTGACATCGGAGGCCTTCTCACCGAAGATCGCACGCAGCAGCTTCTCTTCAGGCGTCAGTTGTGTTTCACCCTTCGGCGTCACTTTGCCGACCAGCACGTCACCGGCCTCGACTTCGGCACCGATGTAGATGATGCCCGCCTCGTCCAGATTGCCCAATTGGGTTTCCGACAGGTTGGAAATATCCCGTGTAATTTCTTCCGGTCCCAACTTCGTGTCACGCGACACCACCGACAATTCCTCGATGTGTATCGAGGTAAATCGTTCGTCGGCAACCACGCGCTCGGAAATAAGGATCGAATCCTCGAAGTTATAACCGTTCCACGGCATGAACGCGACCAGCATGTTCTGGCCGAGCGCCAATTCACCCATGTCGGTCGACGCGCCGTCGGCCACCACGTCGCCCTTGGCGATATGATCACCGACGCGCACCAGCGGACGCTGGTTGATGTTGGTGTTCTGGTTCGAGCGCGTGTATTTGACGAGATTGTAGATATCGACGCCGACTTCACCGGCGGTCGCTTCTTCGTCGTTAACACGTACCACGATACGGCTGGCGTCGACGTAATCGACGATGCCTCCGCGATTGGCACGCACCGCAGTGCCGGAGTCGACGGCAACCGTACGCTCCAGGCCGGTGCCGACCAGCGGCTTCTCGGCGCGCAGGCAAGGCACCGCCTGGCGCTGCATGTTTGAACCCATCAAGGCGCGGTTCGCGTCATCGTGCTCAAGGAACGGAATCAGCGAAGCGGCAACTGACACGATCTGCGCCGGCGCAACGTCCATGTACTCGATACGGTCCGGAGTCGCGAGCGTGAACTCGTTCTTGTTGCGGCACGACACCAGTTCGTCGGTGAACTTGTTTTTCTTGTCGAGTTCGGCGTTCGCCTGCGCGATCACGTACTTGCTTTCCTCGATCGCCGACAGATAATGGATCTCGTCGGTGACGTGGGCGCCGTTGACCACGCGATACGGCGTTTCAAGAAATCCATACTCGTTGGTACGTGCATACAAGGCCAGAGAGTTGATCAGGCCGATGTTCGGACCTTCCGGCGTTTCGATCGGGCACACGCGGCCGTAATGCGTCGGATGCACGTCGCGCACCTCGAAGCCCGCGCGTTCACGGGTCAAGCCGCCCGGTCCCAGTGCCGATACGCGGCGCTTGTGGGTGATTTCCGACAGCGGGTTGGTCTGGTCCATGAACTGCGACAACTGCGACGAACCGAAGAATTCGCGAATCGCGGCCGACACCGGTTTGGCGTTGATCAGGTCATGCGGCATCAGGTTTTCCGATTCCGCCTGGCTCAAACGTTCGCGTACCGCGCGCTCGACGCGCACGAGACCGGCGCGGAACTGGTTTTCCGCCAGTTCGCCGACCGAACGCACGCGGCGATTGCCAAGATGGTCGATGTCGTCGATTTCGCCGCGGCCGTTGCGCAGTTCCACCAGGATCTTGATGACCGCCACGATATCTTCCTTCGACAGCGTGCCGGCGCCCGTCAGCTCGGAACGGCCGACGCGGCGGTTGAATTTCATGCGGCCTACCGCCGACAGGTCGTAGCGGTCTTCCGAGAAAAAGAGGCCATTGAACAGCGTCTTCACGGAATCTTCGGTCGGCGGCTCGCCGGGGCGCATCATGCGGTAGATCGCGACCATCGCAGCCATCTGGTCGTTGGTCTCGTCGACGCGCAGGGTCTGCGAAATATACGAACCCTGGTCGAGATCGTTAGTGTAAATGGTGTGGATTTTGGCGATCCCTGCATCGGTCAGCTTTTTCAGCAGATCTTCGGTAATTTCGTCGTTGGCATTGGCCACGACTTCGCCGCTTTCCGTGTCGATCACGTTTTGCGCCAGCACGCGCCCGAGCAGGAATTCCTGCGGCACGCTAAGCTTGCTCAAATTGGCTTCCTGCATTTCCCGCACGTGCTTGACCGTGATGCGCTTGTCTTTCGCCACGATCACCTTGCCCGACTTGGTCGCGAAGTCAAAGCGCGCGATTTCGCCGCGCAGCCGCTCCGGCACCAGTTCGAACTCGATCTGGTCTTTATGCAGGCGAAAGGCATCGAACGCAAAGAATTCGGCGAGGATCTGCTCTGGCGTGTACGACAGCGCCTTCAACAGGATCGTGACCGGCATCTTGCGGCGGCGGTCGACGCGGAAGTACAGGTAGTCCTTGGGGTCGTACTCGAAGTCGAGCCACGAGCCGCGATACGGAATGATGCGGGCCGAGAACAGGAGCTTGCCCGACGAATGGGTCTTGCCGCGGTCGTGCTCGAAGAACACGCCCGGCGAGCGATGCAGCTGCGATACGATCACGCGCTCGGTGCCGTTGATGACGAACGAGCCGGTGGTGGTCATGAGCGGGATTTCGCCCATGTAGACTTCCTGTTCTTTCACTTCCTTGACGGTCGGCTTGGACGCTTCCTTGTCCATGATCGTCAGGCGCACCTTGGCGCGCAGCGGTGCCGCGAACGTGAGGCCGCGCTGCTGGCATTCCTTGACGTCGAAAGGCGGTTCGCCCAGCACGAAGTTCACGAACTCGAGGCGCGCATTCTTCGAATGGCTTTCGATCGGGAATATGCTCTGGAACGCAGCCTGCAGGCCTTCGCTCTTGCGCGCATCCGGGGCAGTGAATTCCTGCAAAAACGCGGCGTAAGAATCGAGCTGGGTAGCCAGCAAATACGGCACCGGCAGCACGCTCGCGCGTTTGGCGAAGCTTTTACGAATACGCTTTTTTTCGGTGAACGAGTAGCTCATTGAGGCACCTCAAGAGTGAAAGACGGTACACGACCCAACGCACCGCGAACGATGCGCTCGGTCGTGGCCGGTCGGCCACAAACAACAATAGGGAAAAGCTGGCGGTTGCCCGCCAGCCCCGTTTCGCCTGCCAAGTTACTTGATTTCAGCCGTTGCGCCGGCTTCGATCAGCTGCTTGAGAATGCCGTCTGCATCGGCTTTCGACACGCCTTCTTTGACTGCCTTCGGCGCCGCGTCAACCAGGTCCTTGGCTTCTTTGAGGCCGAGACCGGTTATCGCGCGTACTACCTTGATCACGTTGACCTTGCTGGCGCCCGAATTCGTCAGATGCACCGCGAACTCGGTTTGCTCGGCTGCGCCGGCTGCTGCGCCGCCACCGGCGGCAGGTGCTGCCACCGCTACTGCGGCCGCGGCCGCGGAAACACCGAACTTCTCTTCCATGTCCTTGATGAGGCCGGACAGTTCGAGCACGGTCATGCCGGAAATTGCGTCAAGGATTTCTGCTTTTGCTAATGCCATGTCGTTCTCCTAAAATTTGTCTGTAATGAAAGCACGCGTGCCGCTGAATTTAATCAGGCAGCCTGCTTTTCTTTCTGGTCCCGCACGGCAGCAACGGTGCGCACGAACCTGCCCGGCACCTCGTTGAGTGTCCGCACAAACGTCGCAATAGGCGCCTGCATGGTTCCGCAAAGTTTCGCGAGCAGTTCTTCGCGGCTCGGCATCCTGGCAAGCGTTGCCACGTCTTTCGCAGACATGACCAGATTCGCCATTGCACCGGCTTTGATTACGAACTTGTCGTGCTCTTTTGCAAAATCCTGCAATACCTTCGCGACCATCACCGGATCGCTGCAGATACCGTAAGCCAGCGGACCGACCAGTTTCTCGGCCAGTCCGGCAAACGGCGTCGCAGCGACGGCGCGGCGCGCGAGCGTATTCTTGAGGACCCGCAGGTAGACGCCCGAACCACGCGCTTTCTTGCGCAGATCGGTCATCGCTGCGACCCCAAGGCCGCGATACTCGGCGACTACAATGGCCTGCGCCTGCGCAACCTGCACGCCGATTTCGGCCACCATCGCCTGCTTCTCTTCCAGATTAAGACCCAAGGCCTACCTCCATTCGTTAATGGCCGCGAAACTTGCAGCATTCGCAACCGACCCACGGCGACCTCAGCTCCAGGCATTAGCAACAAACCTGATTCATCGGGACACGCCGTCTGCGTAGAGCCGAGAGGGGAGAGGCGAGAGGCCAGAGGGGTAAAACCCCGCATCACTTCGCGCTTCGTCTCTCAAATTAAGCGCTGCTCGAGCTTCGTGGTTGGAGCCAGTCGGCTTGCGCCTCCCGCCTCTCACCTCTCGCCTCTCGCGAACGCCTCTACGGTCTTTGACAACCTGCCGGCGCCGCATACAACCGCGAACACCGGCAGCCCAAAGCCTTCACTACCAATTCAATTCCGCACTGCGAATTCTTTTTACGCCTGCGTGCCGCCCTGATCAACGCGCACGCCGACACCCATGGTGCTCGATACCGATACCTTCTTCAGGTAGATGCCTTTGATGCCGGCAGGACGCGATTTGTTCACTGCGTCGAGCAAAGCTTTCATGTTTTCGACCAGGGCATCGACCGTGAATGACGCGCGGCCGATCGTGCATTGCACGATGCCGGTCTTGTCGGCGCGGTATTGCACCTGGCCTGCTTTCGCGTTCCTGACCGCGGCAGCAACGTCCTGCGTGACCGTGCCGACCTTCGGGTTCGGCATCAGGCCGCGCGGACCGAGGATCTGGCCGAGTTGTCCGACGACCCGCATAGTGTCCGGGGTCGCGATCACGACGTCGAAATCCATTTTGCCGCCCTTAATTTCGGCGGCAAGATCATCGAGACCAACGAGATCGGCGCCGGCATCTTTCGCGGCCTGCGCTTTGTCGCCCTGGGCGAACACCGCAACCCGCACCGTTTTACCGGTACCGGCCGGCAGCACGACCGAACCACGCACGGTCTGGTCGGACTTCTTGGCGTCGATGCCGAGGTTGATCGCGACGTCGATCGATTCGTTGAACTTGGCGGTCGCGTTTTCCTTGACCATCTTCATGGCGTCGGCGAGCGGATACAGCTTGTCGCGGTCGACCTTGCCTGTCAGCGCTTTGTAGCGTTTGGATAGATTGGCCATGTTATACGCCCTCCACGTCGACGCCCATGCTTCGGGCGCTGCCGGCGATGGTACGCACCGCCGCATCGAGATCGCCCGCCGTCAGGTCGGGCATCTTGGTCTTGGCGATTTCTTCCGCCTGGGCACGCGACAGCCTGCCAACCTTGTCGATATGCGGCGTCTTGCTGCCTTTTTCGAGCTTGAGCGCTTTCTTGATCAGCACCGACGCCGGCGGCGTCTTGATGATGAAAGTGAAGCTCTTGTCCTGGAACGCGGTAATCACGACCGGCAACGGCAGCCCGGCTTCCATTTTCTGGGTCTGCGCGTTGAACGCCTTGCAGAACTCCATGATGTTGAGACCGCGCTGGCCCAACGCCGGCCCGATAGGGGGGCTCGGATTGGCTTTGCCGGCGGGCACTTGCAGCTTGATAAAGCCGACGATCTTCTTTGCCACGATAAATACTCCTTTTGGTGGGTGGTAACGGGCCGCGGTTTTACGCTGCCCTCCCCGTTAAAAACAACTGCGTGCTACGACTGCAACTGCCGTGCTGAATTCTGTTGTTACGCTTTCTCGACCTGTCCGAAATCCAGCTCCACCGGCGTCGAGCGCCCGAAAATCGTGACCGATACCCGTAACTTGCTCTTGTCGTAGTTCACGTCCTCGACGTTGCCGTGGAAGTCGGTAAACGGGCCTTCCTTGACGCGCACCGACTCGCCGATTTCGAACAGCACCTTCGGCCGCGGCTTCTCCACGCCTTCCTGGATCTGGTGCAGGATGTTCTGCACTTCCTTCTCGGAAATCGGCGTCGGCTTGGTCGACGTGCCGCCGACAAAACCGGTGACCTTGGCGGTGCTCTTCACCAGATGCCAGGTGTCGTCGGTCATTTCCATCTCGACCAGCACATAGCCCGGGAAAAATTTGCGCTCAGAAATATTCTTCTGACCGCTTTTCATTTCGACGACTTCTTCCACCGGCACCAGGATCTGGCCGAACTGTTCCTGCAGGCCGGCGCGCGCGACACGGTCGATCAATGCCCGCTGCACGCTCTTCTCGAAACCGGAGTAGGCGTGCACTACATACCATCTCTTGCTCATGAATCGCCCTGACCCATCAGTATGCGTACCGCCCATAACAACCCCGCGTCTATAAGCCATAAAAACAGCGCCATCACGAACACGAACGCGAACACGATGCCGGTCGTCTGCAGCGTTTCCTTACGCGTCGGCCACACCACGCGCTTGGCCTCTTCAATCGATTCCTGCGCGAATGCAAAAAATTCCTTGCCCGGCGTGCTGGTCCAGAACACGACCACCGCCGCTACCGTACCGCCAAGCACCGCTCCCACGCGCGCAATCAGCGGACTCTGATCCCAGTAGTAAAACCCCGCGATACCCGCCAACAGCAACGCCACTGCGACCGCAATTTTTATCTTGTCTGCCATGTGTCCCGTTCAGCGCTTCAAGTCCATGGCCGCAGGCAGATACTCCGTAACCGCCTGCACGCCAAACTTCTCAACCATTCACGCTCGACAGCTGCTCATTTGCAATCTGGCAGGCCAGGAGGGAATCGAACCCCCAACCTTCGGTTTTGGAGACCGACGCTCTGCCAATTGAGCTACTGGCCTAATCCCTGTCAATTAAAGTGCAAACGGGCGGGGCAGCGAAGCCTCTTCGCCGCCCCGCCCAGAAATTACGTTTACTCGATGACTTTAGCGACAACGCCGGCGCCGACGGTCCTGCCACCCTCGCGGATTGCGAAGCGCAGGCCTTCCTCCATCGCGATGGGCTGAATCAGCGCCACCGTGATCGAGATGTTGTCCCCCGGCATCACCATCTCGGTGCCCGCCGGTAAT
>CANJHY010000071.1:0-22876 GCA_947474275.1 Betaproteobacteria bacterium | reverse complement strand
TACGGCTGACGGAGTCAGCACTTTTCCGGACAAGAGGTCGTCGAGATCTTTCACCATTTGCTCGAGGTTGGGGCCCGCGCGGCCCTGGCACTGCACCAGCACACGTGCGGGAAATTCCTGCAACGTGAGCGGGCGTCCGGTCGAGCGCAGCTTCGCCGCGGTATCGAGCGCCGGCGTGAGATAGGTGCTTTTGAAGCCGGCTTTCATACCCTCGACCGCGTCGATGATCGCCTGCTGCGAACGCGCGATGCCGATCAGGAGCTCGGCGAGTTGTTGGGTGGTGATGCTCATAAGACCTCCGTCGATTGCCTGCCAATCAGTGTGCAACCAGCGCCTGCCATTGCTCATTCCAGTATTGCATGGGGTCGCGCTTGAATCCGCTCTTGGCGTACTGGTGCCAGCGCCCGGTGACAAAACTCATGATGAGATTGGCGCGCGCCGCGGGGTCCGGCGTCGCCGGCAGCTCGTTCTGCCCTGCCGCAAAGCGCAAGGCCTGCTTGAGCGTCACTTCGACGCGGTCGTGCAGTTGATTGATGCGTTGCTGCAGCCGCTCGTTCTCGTGCACCAGCGCGTCGCCGATCAGCACGCGCGTCATGCCGCGGTTTTTCTGCGCGAAGCCGAGCAGCATCGCGGTCACCGCTTCGAGCTGCTTCAGGCCGCTTTTCTCCTCGCTGGTGATTTTGTTGATGAGGCCGAACAGCGTTTCCTCGATGAATTCGATCAGCCCTTCGAACATCTGCGCCTTGCTCGCAAAATGCCGGTACAGCGCCGCCTCCGAAACTTCCAGATTGGCGGCGAGCGCCGCGGTCGTGATTTTTTCCGCCGCCGGCTGCTCCAGCATGCGGGCAAGGGTTTGCAGGATTTGCAGTTTGCGGTCGCCGCGTTTGCCCATGTCGCCCTCCCGTGCCCGATGCTTCAGTTCAGCTGCCACGCGAGGCGCGGCAGCTGCAGCAGATTCCTGACGCTGAAATCAACGTACGCGGGAAGCCGTGCCGCGCGCGCCACCCCCGCCACCCATATGGTCGACATCCCCAGTTTCTTGGCCGTCTTGAGATTCGCCAGCGTGTCTTCGACCATGATGCAGGCGCCGGCGCGCACCCGGTGCCGGCGGAACAATTTCAGGAAACCATAACAATCCGGCTTCGGCCGGTAACCGGTGCGCTCGATCGAAAATACGTCGTCGAACAAATCGGCGATGCCGAGCACGTCGAGCACCGCTTCCGCATAATGCACCGGCGCATTGGAAAACACTAGTTTGCGGCCGGGCAGGCGCGTGAGCGTGGCGCGCAGCCCGGGCTCGCGCACCACCATGCGGTCGAGCGCCGAAAAATCGTGCGTCGCGCGCAGAAAATGCGCCGGGTCGGTCGCATGGTTGCGCATGAGCCCGATCAGCGTCGCGCCGTAGCGCCGCCAATAATGCTGGCGCAATTCACCGGCGCCCGCTTCGTCGAGCCCGAGATGGGTCTGCATGTACGTGGTCATGGCGCGGTTGATGTGCGGAAATATATGCGGGCTGGCGTTGTGCAGCGTGTTGTCCAGATCGAACACCCATATCCGGTTAAATTTCATGGCCGCCCGTCATCGGTGGCGCGCTAACGCCGCTTGATCAAGGTACCGACGCCTTCGCTGGTCAGAATTTCCAGCAGCACCGCGTGCTCGACGCGACCGTCGATGATGTGGCAGGAGTTGACGCCGTTCTTGACCGCTTCCAGCGCCGAGCCGATTTTGGGCAGCATGCCGCCGGAGATCGTGCCGTCGGCGAACAATTCGTCGATTTTCTTGGCCGTCAGCCCGGTAAGCAGATTGCCGCTCTTATCGAGCACCCCGGGAATATTCGTCAGTACCACGAGTTTTTCGGCCTTGAGTATTTCCGCGAGCTTGCCGGCGACCAGATCGGCGTTGATGTTGTACGATTCGCCGTCCTTGCCAACGCCGACCGGCGCGATGACCGGGACGAAATTCTGCGCGGTAAGCAAACGCACAATCTCCGGGTCTATCGACTCCACCTCGCCGACGCGGCCGATGTCGATCATCTGCTTGGGGTCGTCCTTGCCCGGTATCATCATCTTGCGCGCGCGTATGAGCGGGCCGTCGGTGCCGGACAAGCCCACGGCGCGCCCGCCATGCTGATTGATGAGATTGACGATATCGGTATTGACCTGTCCGCCGAGCACCATTTCGACCACGTCCATGGTCTCTGCATCGGTCACGCGCATGCCCTGGATGAACTCGCCTTTCTTGCCGATCTTGGTCAGCTGGTCGTCGATCTGCGGGCCGCCGCCGTGCACGATCACGATGTTGATACCGACCAGTTTCAACAGCACGATGTCGCTCGCGAAGCTGTGTTTCAACTTCTCGTCGGTCATGGCGTTGCCGCCGTACTTGATCACGATGGTCTTGCCGTGAAAACGCTGGATGTACGGCAGCGCCTCGGCGAGGATTTTCGCTTTGAGTTCAGCGGAAGTAGCAGTCAGAGCCATGGGGCATTCGGCGCGGGAGTAAACGCTGACTATTCTACACGACCGCAGGCAACAAAAAAGGCGGCGGGCCCTGCGGCCCGCCGCCTTGCGCCCAGCTGCTGCAAAGGTTATTGAATCGAGATGCGCTTGGCCGCGTTCGGCGCTTTTTTCGCGAGTTTGAGCTCCAGAATGCCGTCGGCGTAGCGGGCTTCGGTCGCGCTCTCGTCGATGTCATTGCCGAGCACGAACGCGCGGTAGACCTTGCCGAAATAACGCTCGGAGCGCAGCACCCTTTCGCCCTCTTTGACTTCTTTTTCGTTTTTCACTTCGGCGCTGATTTCGACCTGGTTGCCTTCGATGCCCACGTTGATGTCGTCCTTTTTGACGCCGGGAATCTCGGCGCGGACCACATAGCCGGTTTCGTTTTCGGTCACGTCCACGCGCAATTGCGCAGGCGTCGTGACTGGTTCGTAATTCATCGGGCGCACGAAGAATCCGCGCACCAGGTCGTCCAGAGCGGTATCGAGCGTGTTGAAACGTGCAACGTTTACCATATTAAATTCTCCTGTGTTTTTAGCGGGCTCCTGCCCTACACAACACATATGGGATGCGCCCGGAATATTTTCAAGTGCGCGCCCCCAATACCCGGAAGCACTTGTGAGCGGGCAAAAAAAACCGTAGATTGGACCACCCGCCCCGATTTCAAGCCCCCTTGTGAATCCCCCCAGCGATAAGGACCTCCAGCAGCACCGGCCATACTTGCTGCGCTACGCGCTGCTGCAACTGCGCAACCCGGACCACGCCGAGGACGTCGTGCAGGAAACGCTGCTGGCAGCCCTCGAAGGCCGCGCCCGTTTCAGCGGCAGCTCTTCGGTCAAGACCTGGCTCACCGGCATACTCAAGCACAAGATCATCGACGCCATACGCCGCAAGTCGCGCGAGCAGCCGCTGACCGGCGTCGAAGACAGCACTGACGCCGAGACGGTGGACTCGTTGTTCAAAAGCGACGGCCATTGGCAGCAAATGCCGGCCACCTGGGGAGACCCCGAGCAGGCGCTGGAAAACCGCAAGTTCTGGGAAATCTTCGAAGTGTGCTCGCGGCTGATGCCGGAGCGCACCGCCCGCGTGTTCATGCTGCGCGAAGTCATGGAGCTGACCACGGAGGAAATCTGTCAGGAACTGGCCATCACCCCGACCAACCTGTGGGTGATCCTGCATCGCGCGCGCATCATTCTGCGCGAATGCCTCGAAATCAAATGGTTTGGCGGCGCGAGCCGATAAATCCCATGCGCTCATGCAAAGAAATCAGCGTGCTGTTGTCGGCAGCACAGGAACGCCGGCTCGGGCCTCTCGAGCAATGGAGCGTGCAGCTGCATCTCCTAATATGCAAGGGCTGCAGAAAATTCCGCACGCAACTCGCGTTTCTGCGGGTGGCCGTGCGCCGTTACCGCGACGGCGGTGACGCGCGGTAACGCGCTAACCGCCTATTTCATATGCTGCGCCGGCGGTGCAGCCGCGCGCACTTCGGCTTCAACGTTCAGTGATGTTTTCACGCCCCTGCCGTCCTGCACCACGATTTTCAGCGGCACGCGTTCGCCCGCTTTGAGCTCGCGTTTGATATCGATCAGCATGACGTGGTAACCGCCGGGCTTCAAGCTGACCGTCTGCTGTGCCGGCAATTCGATTTTCTGCACCGCGCGCATTTTCATCACGCCGCCATCCATCGACATCGTGTGCAGTTCGGCCTTTTTCGCGGCCGGGCTTTCTACCGCGACGAGCGCGGCAGGCGCAACGGACGTGATGTCGAAGTAGGCGCCAGCCACGCTCTGCCCCGGCACGGTCGCGCGAGTCCAGGCATTGGCGGTCGTTACCGATTCCGCGCCCAATGCCGAAGATGCGAACAGCAAAGCGATGACCGCCACGTTTGCAACTTTTTGCAGATTGTTCATGTCGGAGATTTTCCGGTTTAGCGTTGACTAAATGGGCGCTCATTGTTTCAAGTTGCCGCCGGCAATGCAACTTTGCTTTGTTATAATCAAAATTTTCGGAATTCATGCGCACACTTCTGCTTCTGCTGTCGCTGTTTGCCGACGCGTCGTTCGCCCAATCGCCCCATCCGCTCGTGCCGCCGGCGCCGCCCATTGCCGCGCGCTCCTTCCTGCTGCTCGATCATCACAGCCAGCAGACGCTCGCCGGCAAAACGCCGGACGAAAGAATCGAGCCCGCATCACTCACCAAGCTGATGACGGCATACCTGACGTTTGCCGCGCTGAAGCAAAAGCAGATCCAGCTGACGCAAAACGTGCCGGTCTCGGAACGCGCATGGAAAGCCGAAGGCTCGCGCATGTTTATCCAGCCCAATCGAGCGGTGACGGTCGAGGAACTGATGCGCGGCATGATCGTGCAGTCCGGCAACGACGCGTGCATCGCGCTGGCCGAACTGATCGCCGACAGCGAAGAAACCTTCGCGCAAAAAATGAATGCCCAGGCGCAGCAGTTGGGCATGAAGAACTCGAACTTCATGAACTCGACCGGGTTGCCCAACCCGCAGCACTATTCCACCGCGCAGGACCTGGCGCTGCTTGCCATCGCCATAATCCGCGATTTTCCCGAATACCATCCGCTATACGCGATGAAGGAATACCGCTACAACAACATCACCCAGGCCAACCGCAACCGCCTCTTGTGGTCGGACCCGACAGTCGACGGCATGAAAACCGGCTACACGGAGAACGCCGGTTACTGCCTCATTACTTCGGCGAAGCGCGGCGAACGCCGGCTGATTTCGGTGGTGGTCGGCACCGCTTCCGAATCGGCGCGCGCGACGGAAAGCCAGAAGCTGCTCAACTACGGGTTTCAGTATTATGATAGCGTGAAGCTGTACGAGAAAAGCCAGGCGGTCGCGAGCCTGCCGATCTGGAAAGGCGCCTCGAATAGCGTGAAAGCGGGATTTCTCAACGATCTGTACGTCAGCCTGCCCAAGGGCCAGGCCGAGAAGATGAAAGCGAACCTCGAGAGCCGCCAGCCGCTGCTGGCGCCGGTTGCCGCAGGACAGAAAATCGGCGTGATCAAACTGACCCTCGATGGCAAGCCGTATGCCGAGTTGCCCGTGGTGGCGCTCGAAGACGTCGCGCTGGCGGGAATTCTCGGGCGCGGCTGGGATTCGATCAGACTTTTATTCAAGTAGGGAGCAGATATGGCTACTGACATCGTTTACCTGAACGGCGAATTCATGCCGATTGACCAAGCCCGCCTGCCGGTGCTCGACCGCGGTTTTATTTTCGGCGACGGCGTCTACGAAGTGGTGCCCGCTTATTCGCGCCATCCGTTCCGGCTTGCCGAGCATCTCAAGCGGCTGCAAAACAGCCTCGACGGCATCCGGCTGGCCAATCCGCTGACGGACGCAGAATGGACGCGGCTCACCCACGAAGTCATCAAGCGCAACGACGGCGACGACCAATCCATTTACTACCAGGTCACGCGCGGCGCGGCCACGCGCGCGCACGAGTTTCCGCTGAACGTGAAGCAGACGGTATTCATCATGAGCAATCCGCTGGTGACGCCGCCGCGCGAACAGCTCGAAAAAGGCGTGCCGTGCATCACCGCCACCGATTTCCGCTGGCTCAAATGCGATCTCAAGTCGGTGTCATTGCTCGGCAATTGCCTGCTGAAGCAGATGGCGGTCGATGCGGGCGCTGCGGAAGTGTTGATGTTCCGCGACGGCTACCTGACCGAAGCTTCTGCCAGCAACGTGTTCATCGTGCGCAACGGCGTGCTGCTGGCGCCGCCGAAAAACCACCTGATCCTGCCCGGCATCACCTACGACGTCGTGATCGAAATCGCCAGGGCCAACAAAATGCCGCTCGAACTGCGCGAAATATCGGAACACGAGGTCAGGACCGCCGAGGAAATCTTTGTCACCTCATCAACCAAGGAAGTGCTGGCGGTCACCATGCTCGATGACGAACCGGTCGGCGAAGGCAAGCCCGGCGCGCTGTTCCGCCGCATGCACACGCTATACCAGGACTTCAAACAAACGGTGATGCGCCGCGCCGCATAAGTCAGGCACTCTTAGCATGCCCGAAAGGCAAGACTCGTCGCTGCTCGAATACCCGTGCGAATTTCCGCTCAAGATCATGGGCGCGACGCGCGCCGGGTTCGCGCAAGCCGTCCTCGAAGTCGTACAGCGCCACGCGCCGGATTTCGACGGCTCTACGCTCGAAATGAAATCGAGCAAGCACGGCAAATACCTGAGCATCACGTGCACGATCAACGCGACCTCGCGCGAACAGTTGGACGTGCTGTACCAGGAACTGTGCGACCACCCGATGGTTGTGATGGTGCTATGAGAAGAGAGACGCGGGGCGAGAGGCGAGAGACGGAAGAAATGAAGAGCGAGCACGCGCCGCACAGCGGCACGCAAAGCCACGCCTCTCGTCTATCGTCTATCGCCTCTCCCGCCGTGCGGCAGCTCGGCCGCGTGGACTACGCCTCCACCTGGCAGGCGATGCGCGATTTCACCATGCAGCGCACCGCTGACACGCCGGACGAACTGTGGCTCGTGCAACATCCGCCGGTATACACGCTGGGCATTGCGGCGCGCGTGCAGCACCTGCCGCGTATCGACAATGGCATTCCCGTCGTCAAAACAGACCGCGGCGGACAGATCACCTATCACGGTCCCGGCCAGCCCGTCGTCTACCTGCTGCTCGACATGAAACGTCATGGCTTGAGCGTACGGCCGCTGGTTAGGCTGATGGAAAACGCCGTGATAGACTTGCTTGGAGAATACGGCGTGGCGGCCAGCGGACGCGTCGATGCGCCCGGGGTCTACGCCGGCAATGCCAAGGTTGCCGCACTCGGCTTGCGCATCCGCAACGGTTGCTGTTATCACGGGGTCGCGCTGAACGCCGACATGGATTTGAGTCCTTTTCGCGCGATCGATCCCTGCGGTTATCCCGGACTGGCCGTGACGCAGACGCGTGACCTTGGCATCACTGATACGCCGGACACAGTGGGCGACAAATTGATTCAGCACCTGATAACACGATTGCAAACGCATTGATTCCGCCATGAGCGACGTCATCACCAAACAAAAAGGCGCGGCCAAGACCGACCGCGCTTACGGCAAGAGATCGATTCCTATCGTGCCGGTCGAACGGCTGAAGAAGCCCGACTGGATACGCGTAAGGATGGGCGACAGCCGGCGCTTTCAGGAAATCAAAAACACCCTGCGCGAGCACAAGCTGCACACGGTGTGCGAGGAAGCAAGCTGCCCCAACATCGGCGAATGCTTCGGCAAGGGCACCGCGACGTTCATGATACTGGGCGACCTGTGCACGCGGCGCTGCCCGTTCTGCGACGTCGCGCACGGCCGCCCGCAGCCGCCCGATGCCGGCGAACCGCTCAATCTTGCGCAAACCATAGCGGCGCTCAAGCTGCGCTACGTCGTGATCACCAGCGTCGACCGCGACGACCTGCGCGACGGCGGCGCTGCGCATTTCGCCGCCTGCATACGCGCCGTGCGCGAACTGTCGCCGGCGACCCGTATCGAAGTGCTGGTGCCGGACTTTCGCGGCCGCCTCGACATCGCGCTCGACATTCTGGCCGGCGCTCCGCCCGACGTGCTGAACCACAATCTCGAAACGGTGCCGCGGCTGTACAAACAGGCGCGGCCCGGCGCGGACTACGCCAACTCGCTCGCGCTGCTCCAGCAGTTCAAAGCGCGCCTGCCGCACATCCCGACCAAGTCCGGGTTGATGCTGGGGCTGGGCGAAACCGACGAAGAAATCCTGCAGGTGTTGCGCGACCTGCGCACGCACGGCGTGGACATGCTCACCCTCGGCCAGTACCTGCAGCCTTCGGCGCATCATCTGCCGGTATTGCGCTACGCCGACCCCGCGATATTCAGGGAATTCGAACGCCAAGCCGGCGCGTTGGGTTTCGCCCACGCTGCGTGCGGTCCGATGGTGCGTTCGAGCTATCATGCGGACCAGCAGGCCCACGACGCAGGCGTGACATAATCCGCCGTACCGCACGAAGATATCCAATATGAAACGCACATTCGCCGCCGTTGTCCTGTACCTGTTCGCAGCGTCCGCCAGCGCGGCCGGGCTCGCCGACATCACCAATAAGGACGCCGTTTCCGGCCTGCGCCAGGCGCTGACCGATGGTGCCGCCGCGGCCGTCGGCAAACTCGGTGTCGAGAACGGTTTTTTCGGCAATACCAGGGTAAAAATCCCGCTGCCGGAATCGCTGCAGAAAGTGGAAGGGCTGATGCGCGCGATGGGCATGAAGCGCCAGGCCGATGAACTCGAACTCGCGATGAACCGCGCCGCCGAAACCGCGGTGGCCGAAGCCACGCCGCTGCTGGTCGATGCGGTCAAGCAAATGTCGGTGCAGGACGCCAAGGGCATACTCACCGGCGGCGAAACCTCGGCGACCGACTATTTCCGCCGCACGACCGCCGATGCGCTGGGCAGGAAATTTCTGCCCGTCGTAAAAAAAGCGACCGCCAAAGTCGGCCTTGCTGAAAAATACAATTCGATCGCGGGCAAAGGCGCGCAGCTAGGCCTCGTCAACGCCGACCAGGCGACCATAGAACAGTACGTGACGAAGAAATCGCTCGACGGCCTCTACACCATCATAGCCGACGAAGAAAAAGCGCTGCGCCAGGATCCCGTCGGCGCCGCCAGCAGCATCGTGCAAAAAGTTTTCGGCGCTTTAAGATAATCAGCCGCGCGGGAAAAATTCCATGCCACGCTTCTATGTCGGCCTTGCCGAAGGCGAAAAAGAACTCTGGAAAGCGTCCAACATCACTTCCGAAGGCAACGTCCTGATCACGGTCGAACTCTCGTTCGCGGGCCAGGACGCCAAACCGCTCGAGCGTTACAAGGCGGCCCTCGTTGCCTTGGGCAAAGAGGCGACCAAGCACCGCCAGTTATCGAAGTACTGCTGGGTATTCAAGCTCGACATGCGCCTGAACGACATATTCCAGACGCTCGTCAATCACCTCGGCGTCGAGCATCACTCGTATACCGCCGCTGATCTCCATACCGGCGAAGGACTGGCCTACGACGCCGAGAAACGCGTGGTATGCGAGTTCTATTCAAAAAACTGGATGGACGACTGACCAGCGCCGGCTGGCGCGTGTAGAGTAATTAGTGCGCCTTGTCCCAGTTGGGGCCGGTGCCGACGTCGACCACTAACGGCACCGCGAGCGCGGCAACCCCGCCCATCAGTTCCGGCAGCCGTTTTTTTACGACATCCATTTCCGCGTCCGGCACCTCGAGCACGAGTTCATCGTGCACCTGCATGATGAGTTTGGACTTGAGCTGGTCGGCTTCGAGCCAACCCTGGACTGCAATCATCGCGAGTTTGATCAGGTCGGCGGCCGTACCCTGCATCGGCGCGTTGATCGCGGCACGTTCCGCCCCCTGCCGTCGCATGCCGTTGCTGGAGCGGATTTCCGGCAGCCATAAACGGCGGCCGAACACCGTTTCAACATAGCCCTGCTCGCGCGCCTGTTCGCGCGTCACCCGCATGTATTCGGCCACCCCGGGATAGCGCGCGAAGTAGCGGTCCATATATTGCTGCGCCGCCGCGCGCTCGATGCCGAGCTGGCCGGCGAGCCCGTACACCGACATGCCATAAATCAAACCGAAGTTGATGACCTTGGCGTAACGCCGTTGCTCGACATCGACCGCCGGCAGTTCGAGACTGAAAATTTCCGCCGCCGTCGCGCGATGGATGTCCTCGCCCGCGGCAAACGCCTTGAGCAAGCTAGCGTCCCGCGAGATGTGCGCCATGATGCGCAATTCGATCTGCGAATAGTCGGCGGACACAATCCTGCTGCCGGGCGGCGCGATGAACGCTTCGCGGATACGCCGGCCCTCTGCAGTGCGCACCGGGATGTTCTGCAGATTGGGATCGTTGCTCGCCAGCCGGCCGGTAATGGCGACCGCCTGCGCGTAATTGGTGTGCACGCGGCCGGTGCGCGGGTTGACCATGCGCGGCAGCTTGTCCGTATACGTCGATTTCAGCTTGGCGATGCCGCGGTACTCGAGCAGCAGCTTGGGCAACGGGTGGTCCAACGCCAGTTGTTCGAGCGCGTCTTCATCGGTGGAAGGCGCGCCGGTCGGGGTTTTCTTCACCGGCTTGATGCCCAGCTTGCCGAACAATATTTCCTGGATTTGCTTGGGCGAGTTCAGATTGAACGGCTGCTCCGCATGTTTATGCGCGGCCGCCTCGATGTCCATCATCTTGATGCCGAGCTCGCGGCTCTGCGCATCGAGCAGCGCGCCGTCAAGCAGCACACCGTTGCGCTCCATTTTCTGCAATACGACCATTACCGGCATTTCGATTTCGCGATAGATTTTCGCGAGCTTCGCGTCTTTCTCAATCTGCGGGTACAGCGCATGATGCAACTGCAGTGTGATGTCGGCGTCTTCCGCCGCGTACTCCGCGGCACGCTCGACCGACACCTGGTCGAAACCGATCTGGTTTGCGCCTTTGCCGGCGACCTCTTCAAACGTAATCGTTTTCACGCCGAGATGGCGGGACGCGAGATCGTCCATGTTGTGCGGCTTGTGGCTTTCGAGCACGTACGACTGCAGCAGAGTGTCGTGCAGGACACCCCTGAGGTGCAGACCGTGATTGGCAAACACGTGAGCGTCGTATTTGAGATTCTGGCCGACCTTGTGCTGGTGTGCGTTTTCTAGCCAGGATTTCAGTTTTACGAGCACCGTATCCAGATTCAACTGCTGTGGCGCGCCTGCATAGTTGTGCGCGAGCGGAATATAAGCGGCGCGGCCGGACTCCACCGACAACGAAATCCCGACCAGGCGCGCCGCCAGCGGATCGAGGCTGGTGGTTTCGGTATCGAGTGAGACGAGAGCCGCGCCGGAAATTTTCACGTGCCAGTCGTCGAGCTGGCTATCGGTCAAGATGGTTTCGTAATCCCGAGAGACGCCGGGCGATAGACGAGAGACGGTTAGATCCGGTGGCGCCGGGTCAGGGGGTTTCCCGTCCCTCGTCTCTCCTTCCTCGCCTTTCCTTTCAATCTCGCGCCGCCAGGGCTTGAATTCAAAGCGGTCGAAAAGTTCTGCCAGCTTCGCGTCGTCGTGCTTGTCGTGCGTAAGATCTTCCAGCTTGACCGGCAGCTCGACGTCGCACTTGATGGTCACGAGAGCGCGCGCCTGCGGCAGCCAGTCGAGCGCCTTGCGCAGGTTCTCGCCGACCACGCCGCCGATTTCGCCCGCGTGCGCGACAATGTTGTCGAGCGTGTGGTATTGCGTGAGCCACTTGACCGCGGTCTTGGGACCGACTTTCTCCACGCCCGGCACGTTGTCGACAGAGTCGCCGACCAAAGCGAGATAGTCGACGATGCGCTCCGGCTTGACGCCAAATTTCTTTTCGACGCCGGCCTCGTCGAGCGTTTCGTTGGTCATCGTGTTGACGAGCGTCACCAGCGGGTTGACGAGCTGGGTGATGTCCTTGTCGCCGGTCGAAATCACGGTGCGCACGCCGCGCTTTTGCGCTTCAACCGCGAGCGTGCCGATGACGTCGTCGGCCTCGACGCCTGCCACCATGATCAGGGGCCAGCCCATGGCGTTAATTGCCGCGTGCAGCGGCTCTATCTGCAGCGCCAGATCGTCCGGCATGGCTGGCCGGTTGGCTTTGTATTCGGGGTAAAGATCGTCGCGAAACGTCTTGCCTTTGGCGTCGAAAACGCAGGCGCTATAATCGGACGGATTCTCTTTGTGCAGCCGCATCAACATGCTCAGCACGCCGCGGATCACGCCGGTCGGCTCGTTCTTGCTGTTGCGCAAATCGGGCATCGCGTGAAATGCGCGATACAGGTACGATGAGCCGTCCACCAGCAGCAGGGTCTTTGTCATTCAGCGTCAACCACAGGTGAATACGGAAAAAGAGGAGTCGAACATGAGCCATTCCAGCAAAGTTCCGCCACGCGTAACATCCGAACCCGGATGGGCGCGCGAATCATGGCGCATGTTCGGCATTATGTCAGAGTTTTTCGAGGCGGCCGAACGCCTCGGCAACATCCAGCCCGCGGTCAGCATGTTCGGCAGCGCGCGCGTGCCGGTCGACCATCCGTACTTCATGCTTGGCGAGCAGATCGCGCGCCGCCTGTCGGACGCCGGCTTCAGCGTGATCTCGGGCGGCGGACCCGGCATGATGGAGGCCTTCAACAAGGGCGCCTACTTCGGCAAGTCGCCGGCGGTCGGGCTCAACATCGAACTGCCGCGCGAGCAGTTCCCCAACACCTACCAGGACATCAGCCTGTCGTTCCGGCACTTCTTCGCGCGCAAGGTCGCCTTCGTGCGCTTTGCGACCGCCTACGTCGTACTACCCGGCGGTTTCGGAACGCTCGACGAATTGCTGGAGGCGCTGACGCTGGTGCAAACGCACAAGGTGCGCAATATGCCCATCATCCTGGTGCACACGCCGTTCTGGCGCGGGCTCGTGGACTGGCTGCGCGACCGGCTGGTCGCCGAAAAAATGATCGACCCCGGCGACATGGACCTGCTGCAGTTGATCGACGAACCGCAGGACGTGGTTAACGCGATTTTCGACTATTACGAAAAACACGGTTTCGCGCCTACCGCAGCCGACCGCGAATCGATGCTGGCGCTTTAAATGCAGGATTCAGTTGAACCTTGCCGCCGCTCTTGCCTTCCTGGATCCCGACTCCTGAATCCTGAATCCTGCCCTTTATATTTTTTGCCGAAAAGCCGATAATAGGACGCATAAGTCCTGAGGAACAATCATGCGCAACCTGCTAGTTATCCTGCTTTTATGCGTCGCGCTGCCCGCGCTGGGCGCGGACCGGCCGCGCAATCTGCAGCCGATTCCCGATCCGCCCCCGCCGCCGCCCGGCTTCGAACTCGATCCCGCGCTCGAACCCCAGGTCACCATTCTCAAACGCGGCACCGATACGGTCGAAGAATACCGTGTGGGCGGCAAGCTGTACATGCTCAAGGTCACGCCCGCCACCGGCAGGCCGTATTACCTGATCGATGAAAAAGGCGACGGCAAAATGTCGCGCCAGGAAACCTTCGATTTCGGCCTGCGTCCGCCGATGTGGGTCATACATTCCTGGTAAGGCTGTTCCCGACTGTCAGTTTTCGGCTTGACGAACCCGCGGCGCGGCCGCGCAGCAGGACCAACCGCGGAACCTGATAGATGTCCGTATTCACCACCGTCACGCCGGAACAGCTCGCGGCGTGGCTCAAGAACTATTCGCTGGGCACCCTCGTTAAACTCGAGGGCATCGCCGCTGGCATCGAGAACACCAATTACTTCGTCACCACGACGCACGGCCGCTACGTGCTCACGCTGTTCGAGAAGCTGAAAGCGCACGAGCTGCCGTTCTACATGAACCTGATGGCGCACCTCGCGCGCCACGGCATTCAGTGCCCGCAGCCCATCGTCAATCTCAAAAACGAGAATCTGAGCGAGCTGAACGGCAAGCCGGCAAGCATCGTGACCTGCGTGCCCGGCGCCGATGTAAAAGAAGTCGATGCGCGGCAGTGCGCGACGATCGGCGAACTGCTCGCCGAAATGCATCTCGCCGGACAGAGCTATGCCGCAGCCATGCCGAACCCGCGCGGCCCGCAATGGTGGAGCGCGGCGGCGCCGCAGGTGACGCCCTTCCTCGACGCGCGCGCCGCCGCCATGCTGGCGGACGAAGTGCGTTTCCAGTCGCAGCACAACCGTGATGAGCTGCCGCGCGGCGCTATCCACGCTGATCTCTTTCGCGACAACGTGCTGTGGGACGGCGCGCGTGTGGGCGGCATCATCGATTTTTACTTTGCCTGCACCGACGCGCTGCTCTACGACGTGGCGATCACGGTCAACGACTGGTGCACCACGCCGGCGCCGGCGCTCGATGCCACGCGTGCGCGCGCCTTGCTCGCCGCCTACCAGCGCGTGCGTCCCCTCACCGCCGGCGAGCGCGCAGCGTGGCCCAATATGTTGCGTGCCGGCGCTCTGCGCTTCTGGGTCTCACGGCTCTACGACTTTCATTTGCCGCGCCCGGGCGCGCTGGTGCACGCCAAGGACCCCGCCTATTTCCAGCGTATGCTCGAGCAGCATGTCGCGCACGCCGCCGAACTGCAGCAGGTGTTGGCCGCATGATACAGATCCGCACCGTCGAAGCAGCGCGCGGCTGGCGCTGGCTGGTGCAGGGCCTGGCGATCTTTCGCAAGGCCCCGGCGCAATGGCTGATGCTGATCGCGATCCTGTTTATCGGCAGCCGCGTATTGCTGGCGATTCCTTTCGTCGGCCTGGTGGTGATTCTGATTACGCCCAATTTCCTGGCCGGCCTGACGCATGGCGCGCAGGCGCTCGAGCAAGGCAAGCCGCTCAGGCTCGGTTATCTCGCGAGCGGGTTTCTCAAGAACGCGGCCCAGCTGGTCACCTTGGGCGGGGTCTCGCTAATCGGGCACTTCTTGATGCTGATGGCGATGACGACGGTCGCCGGCGACGCGCTGGCCGAGATCATGAAAACCATGGCGTCAGGCGCGGTCACCGCGGAGACCGTGACAGCGATGCGCACGGCGGCGCCGCGTCTGCTGCTGGGCGTCGCGGTCGGCCTCTGCATCGCGCTGCCCGTCATGCTGGCGGTGTGGTTTTCGCCTTTGCTCGTATTTTTCGACGACGTCAAACCGTTGCCGGCCATGCTTTTGAGTCTGTCGGCCTGCATGAAAAACGCGTTGCCCATGCTCATCTACTGCGTTGCAGTGCTGGGGCCGCTGATGGTGATGATGCAGATCGGCATGGCGCTCACGCGCCAGCCCGACATCGGATTCTGGCTGCTGGCGCCCGTGCTCGTGCCGTCGCTTTACGCGGGGTATGTGGATTTGTTCGTGCGCGAGCCTGTGCCGGCCGAAAACTGATCAACCGTCAGGCAGCGCTCAGCTTCGCGTACTCGAGGGCCAGCCACTTTGTGCCGTTGCGGTGAAAGTTGATCTGCACACGTGCATCGCTCCCGCGCCCTTCGGCATTGACGATCACACCGGCGCCGAATTTCGGGTGCGTCACGTTCTGGCCGATGCGCCAGGGCGAAGCCGCTTCGAGCGAGCCCGCCGCGCGCTCCGCCATTGCATAGTTGCCGTGCGCCTGCCGTGCGGCGGCCGGCGTGTGCGGCGCATAAGCGCTGGCGCGGTTGATCCGCTTCAACAGCCCTTCCGGAATTTCGTGGAAAAAACTCGACGCGATGTTGTAGCGCGTCTGCCCGTGCAGCATGCGGCTTTGCGCAAACGACAGGTAGAGCCGCCGCCGCGCGCGCGTCAGCGCCACGTACATCAGCCGCCGCTCTTCCTCTTTGCCGTCGGCTTCCGACAGGCTGTTCTCGTGCGGGAACAGGCCTTCTTCGAGCCCGCTGATGAATACGCTATGGAATTCGAGGCCCTTCGCCGAATGCACGCTCATTAACTGCAGCGCATCGGCGCCGGCCTGCGCCTGGTTGTCGCCGGCTTCCAATGCGGCGTGGGCGAGAAAGCCCGCGAGGGTGGTGTCCTCCTGCGCATCGTCGTCAATGAAGCCGGCCGCGGCATTGATCAGTTCGCCAATGTTTTCGAGCCGGTCGGCGCCTTCGCGCTCTTTCGCGTAATGCTGCTTGAGCCCGCTGTGCTCGATCACGTGTTCGATGATTTCAGGTAACGGCAGGCCCGTGCATGCCGTGCGCATGGTGGCTATTAGCGTCACAAATGCCGTGACGCCTTTCGCCGGAGAGGCGAGAGGCGTGAGGGGTGAGGAGATGCCTGATATGCCGGAGCTTCCTTCATCCTTTGATTTTTCGCCTCTCACCTCTCCCCTCTCGCCTCTCGCTCGTTCCACCGCCGCCGTCCACAGGCTGACACCACCGGTGCGCGCCAGGTCCTGCAGTTGCTCGAGCGCGCGGTTGCCGATGCCGCGCGTCGGAAAATTGATGATGCGCAGCAGCGCGCCATCGTCTTCATCGCTCGCCAGCACGCGCAGGTAGGCGAGCGCGTGCTTGATTTCCTGGCGCTCGAAAAAGCGCAGGCCACCGTAGACGCGGTACGACATGCCGGCGTTGAACAGCGCGTGCTCGAGCACGCGTGACTGCGCATTCGACCGGTAGAGCAGGGCGATTTCGGACAGGCGCAGGCCTTCGTGATGCAGCGACTTCACTTCTTCGACGATAAAACTCGCCTCATCGATGTCGGTGCCCGCTTCATAGACACGCAACGGCTCGCCCTTACCTTCCGCGGTCCACAGATTCTTGCCCAGGCGGTTGCGGTTGTGATCGATCAGCGCGTTGGCGGCGTCGAGAATATGGCCATGCGAGCGGTAGTTCTGCTCGAGCTTGATGACCTTCTCAACCGCAAAGTCTTTCTGCAGGTCCTGCATGTTGGCGGCCGACGCGCCACGGAACGCATAGATTGACTGGTCGTCGTCGCCGACGGCGAATATCGCGTTTTCCTTGCCGGCCAGCATCCGCAACCACAGGTATTGCAGCCGGTTGGTGTCCTGGAATTCATCGACCAGGATATTGCGGAAACGGCCGCGATAGTGGTCGCGCAGGGGCTCGTTCTTCGACAACAGTTCATAACAGCGCAGCAGGAGTTCCGCGAAATCGACCACGCCTTCGCGCTGGCATTGCTCGTCGTAGATCGCGTAGAGCTCTTTCATGCGGCGTGAAAAGCCGTCGTCGTCGTCGGCGTCGACCGCGCGTTTGCCGGCGTCCTTGTGGCTGTTGATGTACCACGCGATCTGTCGCGCGGGGAACTTCTCTTCGTCGACGTTGGCCGCCTTCATCATGCGCTTGATGAGCGCCAGCTGGTCCTGGCTGTCGAGGATCTGGAAGAGCTGCGGCAGCCCTGCTTCGCGGTAATGCGCGCGCAACATGCGGTTGCACAGGCCGTGGAAGGTGCCGACCCACATGCCGCGCGTGTTGATCGGCAGCATGGCGCCTATGCGCGTGAGCATTTCCTTTGCTGCTTTATTGGTGAATGTAACCGCGAGTAATCCTGCGGGGCTGGCCCGCCCGGTCTGGATCAGCCAGGCGATGCGCGTCGTCAGCACACGTGTCTTGCCGCTGCCGGCGCCGGCAAGTATCAGCGCCGACTGGTGCGGCAGCGTGACGGCTTCGAGTTGCGGTTCGTTGAGACCGGTGAGAAAGGAAGGCGACGACATGAATGATGTTTCGGTGGGAACATGCGATTATAAAGCGTGGGGCGAAAAAAACGGCCAGCAATGCTGGCCGTTTTTTGAATAATAAACCGGATTACTTCGATACTTTGGGCTCGGCGATGCCCATCTGGCCTTTCAGCTTGGCGCCCAGCGTTTCGGCTTCCCGCTTGCTCGCCAGGTGCGAAATGCGCACGCGATACGTGGTGACATCTTCTTTTTTGACCGGCCGGATTTCCGCGGCGTAGCCCGCGTTGCGCAACTGGTCGTAAATTTTGAGCGCGGAATCCTGATCGCCGGCTTCGGCCAGGTACACGCGCCACTTGCCGCCTTTGCGCAGCGCGCCCGCGCCTGCCGCGATCTCCGTTTCCTGCGTCCATTTGTCCAATTGCTCCTTCGACACTGGGCCGACCGGATCGCCCGGCTTGTCTTTCGGCGCGACGTAAAACGACATCGGCTGGTCCATGGTGAATGCTTCCGGCCCGCGCGTCACCGCGACCTTGCCTTCGATCAGGCAGGCGATGTCGCGCGTCTTGTCGGATTTGCCCCACAGGTCGGTGCCGCGTATGCCGACGGTGATGGTGACCAGCCGCACTTTGACGTCGCGCTCGCCGCGGAACTTGGACAGCGCCTGGGTGGTAAAGCGAAACGCGCCGGAGAGCACGTCGAGCGATGCTGTCACCACGTCCTTCAACTTGATTTTGGTCTGACCGAGATCGTCGAGCGCCATGATGCCGTTCTCGCCCAGCTTGACGAGGCTGCCGTCGGCAAGCCGCAGCAGCGCGCGCGCGCCGGGCCCCGTGATGACGCGGTCCTTGTTGATGAGTTTCATGTCCAGCGACAGCGCGTCGCGCGCGCCGTTCGCGTGCTCGACCCATGCCGGCATCTGCACGCCTTCGACCACGATATTGGGTCGCGTTGCCGCCGCGGCACAGCTCGCGGCCAGCATCAGCAGTGCCGTAAATAACGCCTTAATCTTCATTGCGGCCTCCTTGGTTTCCGGTTACGCATGCATATACGGGGACGGGCGGGTTTCGGATGCGGGACGGGTATAATTCGCGTCTTTGCCGCAATCGCAGACCGGTATGCAGAACAAGTACAACCCCCACGTCATTGAGCGCGAAGCCCAGCAGTACTGGATCGAGCAGCACTCGTTTCGCGCCGCGGAGCCGTCAGGCGACTCCACTAAAGCGCCCGCTAAACCCAAATACTACTGCCTGTCGATGTTCCCCTATCCCTCGGGCAAGCTGCATATGGGACACGTGAGAAACTATACCATAGGCGATGCGCTCTCCCGCTACCACCGCTTGCGCGGCTTCAACGTGCTGCAGCCGATGGGATGGGATGCATTCGGATTGCCCGCCGAGAACGCGGCGATGGCCAATCGCGTGCCGCCCGCGCAGTGGACTTACGACAACATCGCGTACATGAAAAAGCAGCTCGTCTCGCTCGGTTTCGCGATCGACTGGGAGCGCGAGCTCGCGACCTGCAAGCCCGACTATTACCGCTGGAACCAGTGGCTGTTCCTGCGCATGCTGGAAAAAGGCCTGGTCTACAAAAAAACCGGCACGGTAAACTGGGACCCGGTGGACCAGACCGTGCTCGCCAACGAGCAGGTGATAGACGGACGCGGCTGGCGCACCGGCGCGGTGATCGAGAAACGCGAGATCCCCATGTACTACATGGCGATCACGAAATACGCCGATGAGCTGCTCACCGCGCTCGACACGCTGCCGGGCTGGCCCGAGCGCGTGAAGACCATGCAGGCCAACTGGATCGGCAAAAGCACCGGCGTGCGCTTTGCATTCCCGTACACGCTCGACGGCAAGCCGGAGAAGTTGTGGGTGTTCACGACCCGCGCAGACACCATCATGGGTGTTACTTTTTGCGCCGTTGCGGCCGAGCATCCGCTCGCGGCCCATGCCGCAAAGAAAAATCCCCAGCTCGCGGCTTTCATCGAAGAATGCAAACGCGGCAGCGTGATCGAAGCCGATTTCGCGACCATGGAAAAGAAAGGCATGCCCACCGGCATGACCGTCGAGCACCCGCTGACCGGCGAAAAAATCGCGGTGTGGGTCGGCAACTATGTATTGATGGGTTATGGCGACGGCGCGGTGATGGGCGTGCCCGGCCATGACGAACGCGACTTTGCGTTCGCAAAAAAATACCGCCTCGACATCAAGTCCGTCATCGACGTCAACAGCCAGACGTATTCGACCGACGCTTGGCAGCCGTGGTACGCCGAGCACGGCGTCTGCGTCAACTCCGGCAAGTACGACGGGCTCGACTATGCCGCCGCGGTAAATTCGATTGCCGCCGACCTGACCGCCAAAGGGCTCGGCAAAAAACAGATCATGTGGCGGCTGCGGGACTGGGGCATCTCGCGCCAGCGCTACTGGGGCACGCCGATCCCGCTGATTCATTGCGCGGCTTGCGGCGACGTGCCGGTGCCCGACGATCAGTTGCCCGTCGTGCTCCCGGAAGACTGCGTGCCCGACGGCAGCGGCAATCCGCTCAACAAGCGCGCCGATTTCGTGAATTGCACCTGCCCGAAATGCGGCAAATCGGCAAAGCGCGAAACCGACACCATGGACACTTTCGTGGACTCGTCTTGGTACTACACGCGTTTTGCCTGCGCCGACCAGAAAACCGCCATGGTCGATGCGCGCGTCGATTACTGGCTGCCGGTCGATCAGTACATAGGCGGTATCGAGCACGCGATCCTGCACCTGCTCTACTCGCGCTTCTGGACCAAGGTGATGCGCGACCTCGGTCTCGCCAAACTCGACGAGCCGTTTGCCAGGCTGCTGACGCAGGGCATGGTGCTGAACGAGGTTTTCCTGCGCAAGCCCGACGCCGGCCGCGCCACCTATTACAACCCGGCCGAAGTCGAGATCACGGTCGATGCCAGCGGCAAGCGCGTAGGCGTAACACTGAAAGCCGACGGCCAGCCGGTCGAGTCGGATGGCATCGGCACCATGTCGAAATCCAAGAACAACGGCGTCGACCCGCAGTCGCTGATCGACGAATACGGCGCGGACACCGCACGGCTGTTCATGATGTTCGCCAGCGCGCCGGAAGATACCTTGCTGTGGAAGGACGACGGCGTCGAAGGCGCATCGCGGTTTCTGAAGCGCCTGTGGAGTTACGGCGTGCGGTTCAGCGAAGGCGGTGGTCCTGCAGTTTTGCCGGAGTTGCAAAAAGCTACACGCTTTGAGATCCATTCGGTGCTGAAACAGGCCAACCACGACTTTGCCCGGCATCAGTTCAATACGGTGGCGTCGGCGGCCATGAAAATATTGAACGCGCTCGACCGGCTGCCCGGCGTGAGCGATCCCGTCGCCAAAGAAGGCATCTCGATCCTGCTGCGCCTGCTCTACCCGATCACACCGCACATCGCGCACCAGTTGTGGCGCGACCTCGGCTTCGGCACCGACATACTTGAGGCGAAGTGGCCGGAAGTCGCGGCGGACGCGCTGATCGAGGACGAAATCGAGCTCGTGCTGCAGGTCAACGGCAAGCTGCGCGGCAATATGCGCGTCGCCAAGGACGCCGACCGCGCGCTGATCGAAAAACTCGCGATGCAGAACGCCAACGTGCAGAAACACATCAACGGACAGCCCGTGAAAAAGGTGGTGGTGGTTCCCGGCCGGCTGGTGAACGTGGTAGTGTAAAGACGGAAAATTGCAGTGTAAGGAGCATGAAGTGACAAGCACAACATCCAGAGCGTGGCACGCGATAGCGGCGGGTTTCCCCCTCACGCCTCTCTCCTTGCGCCTCACGGTCAGCCTCGCGCTGTGCGCGATGCTGACCTCCTGCGGTTTCCATCTGCGCGGCCAGGCTTCGCTGCCGTTCGAATCGATGTACATCAGCGGCTCGCCCTCGTTCGCCAACCAGCTGGCGCGCGCCGTGCGCGCCGGCAGCAAAACGCGCGTCATCAACAACCCCAAGGAAGCGGAAGTCACGCTGGAAGTGCTGGCCGAAGCGCGCGAGCGCTCGATACTTTCGCTGTCGTCATCAGGGCGCGTGCGCGAGCTGCAGATACGCTACCGCGTCTCGTTTCGCCTCAACGACAAGGCCGGCAAGGAGTTCATGGCCGCCAACGAGATCCTGCTCAAACGCGACCTGATTTACAACGACAGCGACGTGCTCGGCAAAGAGCAGGAAGAAGCGCTGCTCTATCGCGACATGCAAAACGACGCGGTCAATCAAGTGGTGCGCCGCCTGCAGGTCGCGCAACTGGGCGCGGATACGCGTTAAGCCGGCGTTGCGCGATCCGCGCAGCCGCGCAGCCCTGTGCGCATAACCACCGAACAACTCACCCAGCAGCTCAAGCGCACGCTTGCGCCGCTTTACATCGTGTACGGCGACGAGCCGCTACTGGCGCTCGAAGCCGCCGACCGCATCCGCGCGCGCGCGCGCGAAGAAGGCCATGTCGAACGCGAGGTACTGACCGCGGAACAGCACTTCGACTGGTCGCAACTGCGGATCAGCAGCCAGTCGCAATCGCTGTTCGCCTCGCGCCGCATGCTTGAAATCCGCATCCCCAGCGGCAAGCCCGGCAATGACGGCAGCCAGGCATTGCAGGAATACGCGGCGCAATTACCGCCGGACACGATTACGCTCGTTGCGCTGCCGGAAGTTGACTGGCGCGCGCAAAAAGGCGCGTGGTTCGGCGCGCTCGATGCGGCCGGCGTGATGGTGGAGGCAGTCGCGGTCAAACGCGACAAATTGCCGGAATGGCTCAAGGGCAGGCTCTCGGCCCAGGCGCAAACCGCCGACGCCGACACGCTTGATTTCATCGCCGACAAAGTCGAAGGTAATTTGCTCGCCGCCTACCAGGAAGTGCAGAAACTGGCGCTGCTGTTCCCGCCCGGCGCGCTGTCGTTCGATCAGATCAAGGAGTCGGTGCTGGATGTTGCGCGCTTCGACGTGTTCGACCTCGGCGACATCGTGCTGTCGGGCGACGCGGCACATCTCGCGCGCGTGCTCGACGGCCTGCAGGGGGAAGGCGCCGCGGCGCCGCTCGTACTCTGGTCGATCGCCGAGGAGATCCGCGCCGTCGGCCGCGTGCTGGCGGGGCTTTCCGGCGGCCGGCCGCTGCAACAGGCCATGCGCGACGCGCGCATCTGGGGGCCGCGCCAGAAACTGATCGAGCGCAACGTCGGGCGATTCACGCCGTCGCAGATCGAAACCGCGCTGGTCCATGCGGCGCGCGTCGATCGCATGATCAAGGGGCT
>CANJHY010000070.1:0-23228 GCA_947474275.1 Betaproteobacteria bacterium | reverse complement strand
TTTGGTGTGAGCTACATTCCGACGGATTGCCGCTGCACGAGCAAGGTGCGCGTGACGGCATCGCTGGTGCGGGGTGTGGATACCTACGGACATTTCGATCCCGAGCCCGTACCCAAGACTGACTATGATGCCGACGCGCGCCTGGCGCACGCGGAGGCTTTGCAGCGCTACAACGAAATGCGGGCCCTCATCTACCAGTAGGCCATCGCATTCGCGGCGCCCCGGCGAGCACGAGTTGGCATGCATGTGGCGCTGTTTGCCCCGGGCTGCCAATGAACGACAGCTTTAGAGAGATGCGCGTCTCCTGCGCCAAATTCTGACGGTCGCGACTGCCCGCTGTTGGGAATTCCCGTTCGCTCAGTTCCATCGATGCCACGGAACTGAACAAGTCATGTCATCCCGGCACGTCCTCTGTGCGGTAACGAACGAAATAACCTCATACCACCGCCCACTTGTGCTTGGCTTGCGGACCCAGACCTTCTAAAGAATCTGATCCAGAAACGCCTTGGTGCGCGCTTCGCGCGGGTTGCTGAAGATCTCGGCTGGCTTGCCATGCTCCACGATCACACCCTGATCGGTGAAGTAGACGTGCTCGGCGACTTCGCGCGCGAAGCCCATTTCGTGGGTGACGAGTACGCAGGTGAGGCCGTCTTCGACGAGTTCGCGGATGGTCACCAGCACCTCCTTGACGGTTTCGGGGTCGAGCGCGGAAGTGACTTCGTCGAACAGCATCACTGACGGGCGCATCGCCAGCGAGCGTGCGATGGCGACGCGTTGCTGCTGGCCGCCGGACAGTTCGCCCGGGTAGTGTTTTTCCTTGCCGTCGAGCCGCACTTTCTTCAGGAGGGCGAACGCACGCGCTTCGACTTCCTGCTTGTCCTGCTTCAGCACGTGGATTGGCGCCATCATGATGTTCTCCAGCGCAGTCTTGTGCGGGAACAGGTTGTATTGCTGAAACACCATCGACACGTCCTTGCGCAGCGCGATTTTCTGTTGATCGGTCTTGATCTCGTGCACATTGTGCGTGCCAATGCGGATGGCGCCGCGATCGATCTCCGCCAGGCCGTTGAGGCAGCGCAGCAGCGTGGATTTGCCGGATCCCGAGGGGCCGATGATGCACACGGCCTCGCCTTTCGCGATGTCGAACGAGATGCCGCTCAGGACTTTCGCTTTGCCGAAGGATTTGTGGATGTCTTTGACGCTGATGTAGGGTTCTTTGCTCATATCTTAACCGCGTATTTGCGCTCCATGGCGACGGTCCAGCGTGCAATCGGATAACAGTAGGCGAAAAACAGCAATAGCACGAAGCCGTAGAAAGGCATCAACAGTTCCGGACGGTTTTCCGCGCTCAGTGCGTCGCCCGTGAGCGTCATCACTTCCTGCACACCGACCACTGAGGCGAGCACCGTGCCGACCGCCAGTATGCAATAAACGTTCATCCACGGCGGCAGCATGCGCTTAACACCCTGCGGCAGGATGATCATCCACAGGGTCTGGCGGCGGTTGAAAGCGAGCGAGTAGGCCGACTCCCATTGCCCGGTCGGGATCGACTGGATGGCGCCGCGCACGATTTCGGAAACGTTGGCCATCACCGGCAGCGAGAGGCCCAGCGTCGCCTTGATCCAGTCCGGAAACGGGATGGTGATGCCGAACAGCGTGAACTTGAACGGCAGCAGGAACATGCAATAGAACAGCAGCACGAGCCACGGGGCATTGCGGAAGAAATGTGTAACGAACCACGCGCCTTTGCGCACCGGGCGAAGCAGGGAAATCTGCGCGAGGCCGAGAAACATGCCGAAGAACGTGCCGATTGCCATCGCCAGAAAGCTGATCGCGATATTGAACACGAAGCCTTTCAGGATGAGTGGCGTCCATTTCCACAGTGTGGCCAGCACCGAGGGATGGCCACTCGCTGCCTGCGCCTGCGCAACACCGATGCTGGCTGCGAAGCACGCGACCAGCAGCAAGCCGAGTGCCGGCGTGAGAGTCAGGCGCGCGCCGCCGGCAAAGGTTTGTATGCGGTTCAGCGCTGCCGTATTGAGCACTGGCAGATCGGTGGCAATTTGATTGAGTCCGCGCATGGCGTCAGACCGTTCCGAACCCGGGCACGCGCATTGCGTTTTCCCACTTGTGCATGAGCCACACCAGGATGCCGACGAGGCTCACATAGCAGATCAGCAGCACGTTCATCATTTCCGGCACATTGACCGAATCCGACCAGATCTGGTTCGAGACGTAGAGCAGTTCGGGCACGGCGATCGCGTACGAGATGCTGGTGGTTTTGACGAGGTTGACGAGGTTGTTGTTGAGCGCAGGCAGGCTGATGCGAAACGCCAGCGGCAGCACGATGAGCACGTATGCCCTGAGCCGCGAGAAGCCCAGCGACTCCGCGGCCTCTATGGTGGCGCGCGGCACGGCTTCGATGCCGGAACGGAAGATTTCCACGTTGAATGCACCGGCGTAAAGCGACAGCGCGAATATCGCCCACTGCATATTGGTTACCAGCGGGACTCCGCTCGCGCCTTTCACCAGATGGCCGATGCCGAAATAAAAGAAATAGAGCTGCACCAGCGGCGGTGTATTGCGGAAGAGCTGGATGTACCAGTAGACGACCCGGCGCGTGAAATTCAGGCGCGAGCCCTGCAGCCAGGCACCGACCACGCCGACCGCAACGCTCAGCGTGACGCAGGATGCCGCCAGCTTGAGGGTGGTCAGGAAACCGTTGACGAAACGGCTGCGGTCGAAGCTGTCGTAGAAAATCGTGAGATTGATGCCGGTCGCATCATAGAGCCAGCGGAACCAGTCAAAGAATTCCTGCATATGTTAATGGGCTCTGGAAATGCTCCCTCGCCCCGTAAAAACGGGGAGAAGGGATTGTTGAGACGAAGACTTCTAAACAAAAGGGCGCGGTGTGCGCCGCGCCCTGTGCCGGATTGTGCGTCTTTACTTCTTGGCTTTGTAATCGGCGTTCATCTTGATCGCGAAAGCAGTGTTCCCCAGTCCGTATTTTTTCTCGAGCTGCATCAGTAGCCCGCTGCGGTGCCAGTCGGCGACGGTGTTCGACATCATTTTGTAGAAACTTTCTTCGCCAAGTTTGACCGCGAGGCCCCACGGATCGTCGAGTATGGTCTTGAACGGCATTTCGTAGTCTTTCCACTCCGGTTCCAGGAGATTGGCCATCACCAGCGTGTCGTCGTAGGCAAAGCCCACACAATCGTTGCCTTTGAGCGCGCTGTAGACTTCGGCGGTGCCCTTGAACGCGACGATTTCCGCGCCGTAGTCCTGCTGGATCTGTTTGTTGTACCAGGCGCCCTGGATCATGCACACTTTTTTGCCCTTGAGGTTGGCCCACTCCTTCAGCTTGGCGGTTTTCGGCGTGAGGATGTTGACGCCCGACGAGTAGTAGGAAGGCTCGACGATGTAAACCACTTTGCGGCGGTCGGGCTTGTCGTTCATGGTTGCGATCATGAGGTCGATCTTGCCCTGTTCGAGGAACTGCATGCGGTTGGACGACACCACGGGCACCAGTTCGAGTTTGACGCCGAGGCGCTTGGCGACGTCGGCCGCAAGGTCGGGTTCGATTCCGACGATGGCACCGCTGGGGTCGCGGAAGCCGTACGGCTTGTAGTCGGCCTTGACGCCGACGATCAGCGTGCCGCGCTTCTTGATGTCCTCAAGCGCGTTCTGTGCGCTCGCGGGTACCGCAACCACGGTTGCAAAAACTGCGATCAGGCCGAGATGGATTAAGCGGAACATGGAACCTCCTCTGAGTATGTCTTTATCATGTAAAGCGAAAGCCGTGCCACTGTAACACGGACCGAAAACACCGGCCAAAACCGCGTGAGAAAAGGCGGTTGCCTATGCGCTGGCGGCTAAAGCGGTGCGCGCGGCACTTTTCTGGTGCGACGACGTCAATGCCGTCAATTCGCGGACGTCGGCCAGGCGTTCGAATTTTTCGATCGCGGCATACATTTCCGCTATGCGCGGTTCGGGCAACACACGCTTGGCGCAGTTGACGAATTTTTCTTTGAGCAGCTCGGTTGTCAGGGGGTTGGCCGACGTGCGGCCGTACGGCTGGTCGACTTTTTGCGTGTGCACCGTGCCGTCGCGCAGCGTGACTTTCACTTCGGCCCCGAAATGATTGTCGGCCGGGAACTGCGCGGTCGTGTACGCCGCTGCGTGTATGCGCGGCATCAGGTCGCGCGTTTTTTTGTCTTTGTAGGCGTCGCCTTCGAACTGGCCGATCACGACCTTGCCGTCGACGAGCGCGCGCGCCAGGCAGTACTGCACGCTGAATTTTGCGTCCAACTCGCTTTGCGGGTTCGGGCGGTTGGTGTGCTCGAGACGCCGCGTGTGCGTCCACGAGTCTACGCGCTCGATGTCGGCGGGCTTCAGTTTGTGCTCGCGCACCAGCATCAGCATCGCATCGATCGCCGGGTGCGTGCTGCCGCAGCAGGGATATTGTTTGATCGCGATACCCGGTTCGACGATGTCCCACGGTTTGCCCCACGCCGGCAGGATTTTCTCTGCGTCGTAATTGCCTTCACCGTTGAACACGTTGAAGAAGCCCTGCTTGTGCTCGAACGCCGTGGCGGCGTTCGCCGTGTAGCCTTCGCGCGCCAGCAGCGCCGCGTAGAGGCCGTTGCGCGCGCAGTGGCCGACGTGCAGCGGCTTCATCATGGTGCCGAAGTTGGCTTTGACGCCCGAGGAGAACGACACGGCCGCGGCAATCGCAACTGCGGTCTTCGCGGCGTCGAGCTTCAGCAGATACGAGCAGGCAGCGGCGGAGCCGAAAACGCCGAGTGTTGCGGTCGGGTGCCAGCCTTTCATGTAGTGATGAAAATTGACGCCGAAAGCGATCTTGGTTTCCGCTTCGAAGCCGGCGACGTAGGCGGCGATGAAGTCGCGGCCGCTGGCACCCGTTTCGTCAGCCAGCGCAAACAGCGCGGGCAGAATGGGGGCCGACGGGTGGCCGCCGAAAGTATTGTTGCAGTCGTCGAAATCGAGCGCGTGTGAAGCCGCGCCGTTGACTAGCGCCGCATCGAGCGGATTGACGCGCGCTGCGGTGCCGAAGACGTAGCTGGGGCCGGGGCTTGAGCCCAATGCACACGCGGCGAGGCGCGCGGCGTCTTCGCGGGCGCCGGCGAGCGTTACGCCTACTGTATCGAGTATGCCCATCTTGGCCCAGCGGATGGCGTCGGGCGGCAGGCTGTCGTAAGTGACTTCGGTGATGCGCTGTGCAAGTTCGAGGGCAATCGACATTCAACCTCCTGTTATGTAACCGCTGATGAACGCAGATGAACGCGGATGAGGATCGACATTATAAAGCTCAATATCTATCTGCGTTCATCGGCGTTTATCTGCGGTGGCTTCAAGAATTACTCCGCCTTTACGCCCGTTTCTTTGATGACCTTCGCCCACTTGGCAATTTCGGATTTGATGTAAGCCGCGAAATTCTCAGGCGTGCGGCCGACGGGCTCCGAGCCGTCGCTGGCGAAGCGATCGCCGACTTCGGGCGCCTTGAGCGCCTTGATGATTTCGCTGCTGAGAAATGCGACGACAGGCGGCGGTGTTTTGGCGGGGGCGAGCACGCCGTACCAGCCGCTGACGTCGAACCCCGGCACGCCGGCTTCAGAAATCGTCGGCAGATCGGGCGCCGCCTTCGAGCGCTGCGCCGTGCTGATCGCGAGCCAGCGCATGCGCCCGGCTTTGACATGCTGGATGGTGCCTATGATGGTGGTGTACTGCGCATTGATCTGGCCGCCGAGCAAATCGTTGATGGCAGCTGCACCGCCTTTGTACGGAACGTGTATCCATTCGATTTTGGCCATGTGCGCGAACATGGCGCCCGCGAGGTGGCTTAATCCGCCTGTACCCGAAGAGCCGTAAGTCAGCGTATTCGGCTTGGCTTTCGCGAGGTCGATGAGTTCGCGAATCGATTTGGCCGGCACCGACGAGTGCACGGTGAGGCAGTAGGGCTGCGCTGTCATCTGCGAGACGGGCGAGAAATCGCGCATCAGGTCATACGTCGGTTTCTTGTACAACGCCGGGTTGGTTGTATGCGAGGCCGAGACCAGCACTATCGTATAACCGTCGGGCACCGATTTTGCGGTGAGTTCCATGCCGATGTTGCCGGCAGCGCCCGCGCGGTTATCGACCACGACCTGCTGGCCGAGATTCTCCCCGAGCTTCTGGGCGACCGCGCGCGCCGTCATGTCGGTGCCGGCGCCGGGAACGAAAGGCACGATGAAGCGGATGGGGCGGTTGGGGTAGTTCTCAGGCGTCGCGCTTAATGCAAATCCCGCGCGGAGCAGAGCAATGCAAAGAAAAGCTTTCGCCGCAAAGGACGCGAAGGACGCAAAGGAAAACCAAATACAATTGAATCGGGTAGAACGTTTGTAGCGTATTTCTGATCCGCGTTTATCTGCGTTCATCTGCGGCCAATTTTGCGTTTGCATTCCTTTGCGACCTTGGCGTCCTTTGCGGTTCAAGATTTGGATTTCAATCGACACGGATGTTGGCTTCCTTGACGACCTTGCTCCATTTCGTCACTTCGCTTTTGATATGCGCGCCGAACTGCTCGGGTGTGCTGCCGACCGCCTCGGAGCCATCGGCAGCCAACCGGCTTTGCACGTCGGGACTGTGCAGGATGCGCACGATTTCCACGCTGAGCTTGTCGATGATGGCTCGCGGCGTCTTGGCCGGTGCGAGCACGCCGTACCAGCCGGCCACTTCGTAGCCGGGCACGCCTGCTTCCTGCATCGTCGGTAAATCCGGCGCGCCGGGCGAGCGCTGTTTCGTCGTCACTGCGAGCGCGCGCACGCGTCCGGCTTTGCGCTGCGTGTCGCTCTGCAAGAGCGTCGAGAACAGCATCTGGATCTGGCCGCCAACCACGTCGTTGAGCGCGGGGGCGCCGCCTTTGTAAGGCACGTGTACGAGCTTGATGCCGGCCAATGAGCACAACAGCGCGCCGGACAGGTGGCTGAGTCCGCCGAGGCCGGATGAGCCATACGTCATCGCGTCGGGTTTGGCTTTGGCGAGTGCGATCACTTCCTTGACGGACTTGGCGGCAACCGATGGATGCACGACCAGCGCGTACGGCTGTGTCGTTGCCTGCGTGATCGGTGCGAGGTCGCGCGCGAGATCGTACGGCAGTTTGTAGAGCGAAGAATTGACGGAGTGGCTCGACGAAATCATGGTGAGCGTGTGCCCATCGGGCGGCGACTTGGTCGCAATGTCGACGCCGATCGTGCCGTTCGCCCCAGCGCGATTATCGGGCACCACCGTTTGCCCCCACGCTTCGGTGAGTTTCATCGCGATCGCGCGCGCCGTGAGGTCGGTGCCGCCGCCAGGAGCGAAAGGAATGATGAGGCGTATTGGCTTGCTGGGATAGCCGGACTGGGCGTGGGCGAATTGACTTGTGCCGAGCGCCGCAAGAATGGCGCTGGCGGTAGCCAATCGTCGCAGTAGTGTCGTTTTCATATATCAATATCCGTCGCCCCGAGCGGGCTCTCGACTTTGATTCCGTTCACGTTACACGCCTCCTGTTCAGAGCCGCATGATATCAGTGCGGCGCTGGCGTGTACCGCTCAACGCGCCGACGCGATTGCGCAATTGGGCTCGAACTCGTCCGCCGACGAGCAGCGGCGCGCGAATGGGAAACGACACTCTTTCAGGTGGTGCAGGAACAGCTCGAGACCTTCCTTGCCCAGGTCGAAGCCAAAACCGGCGCGGTCTTGCCGGAGTTTGTCAAAGACGAGTTCGAGGCCGAGCGCTTCGCGGACGCGGCTTTCGAGCGCGGCGCTGTCGCGGTCGGAGCCGCGGACGATGACGAGCACGCGCACACCGATGCGGACGGTTTCCTGCGGCAGGGATTTCTCGACCTGCACGCGGAAGCGCAGGGTATCGATCAGGTGCGGCTGGTCGAGCACTACATTGGCGTGGTTCATGCGAGCCTCCGGTGTGGATGGCTGCGCAGGATACGGGGGGCGGTGGCTCAGGGCGTGAGTTTGCCCGCCTTCAATCGACGCTCAGTCGAGCTTGGCCCCCGACGCCTTGATGACCTTGGCCCACTTGGCGACCTCGGCCTTAAGGTAGGCGCCGAACTGATCCGGGGAATCTCCGATGGGCTCAGCCCCCTGGGTCAGCAGCTTCTCGCGCACCTCCGGCGTCTGCACGGCCTTGACGATGGCGGCGTTGAGGCGGTTGATGATCTCGGGCGGTGTGCCGGCGGGCGCCAGCATCGCGTTCCACGCAGAGACCTCGAAGCCCGGAAAGCCCGACTCGATGAAGGTCGGCACGTTGGGCATGGCCTGCGCCCGCTTGAGGCTTGCCACCGCGACCGCGCGCAGGCGGCCGCCCTGCACGTACGGCAGCGTCGAAGGCATCGTGGCGATCAGCATCTGCACCTGGCCGGAGACGAGATCGATCAGCGCGGGCGGGCCGCTCTTGTAAGGCACATGGACGGCGTCGAGGCCGCCCACGCTCGTCTTGAGCAGCTCCGCCGCCAGATGCGAGGTGCTGCCGCTGCCCGAGGACGCGAACACCAACTGGCCAGGCTTCGCCTTGATGAGCGCGACGAGGTCCTTCACGGTCTTCACGGGTAGCGAAGGATGCACGACCAGCACGTTGTGGACGGCGGCGATGCGCGTGATGGGCGCAAAGTCGCGCACCGGGTCGTAGCCCATCTTGGGATACAGGCTCACGTTGATGGAAAACGACGCCGAGACGCCGAGCAGCGTGTAGCCGTCCGGCGCGGCCTTGGCCACGAGCTCGTTGGCGATGTTGCTGTTGGCGCCGGGGCGGTTGTCGATCACGAACTGCTGCTGGAAGGCTTCGGTCAGGGCGGGCGTTACAAGCCGCACCATGATGTCGGTGGAGCCGCCCGGCAGAAAGCCGACCATGATGCGCACGGGTCGCGTGGGATACGTTTGGGCCGGCGCGGCGGCGCTGAACAACGCACCCACCAGCGAAACGATGAACAAGGACAACGGCTTTTTCATGGCGCAACCACGCTCCGGCAAAAAATCAGACCACCCGATTATCGTCGCGGGAAGCAGACCATTATAATGGCAATAACGCTCTCACTACGCCGCACGTCCGCACCCACCATTTCGTTGCACCGTATCCCCGCCATTCACCAGATCGACGCATGCCTGCAGACCTTCATTTCCTGACACTGGCGGAAGCCGCCCGGCTGATCGCCTCCCGCGAGCTATCGCCGGTGGAGTACACGCAGGCGCTGATGGCGCGTGCCGATGCGCTGGACGCGCAGGTGAACGCGTTCATCACGCGGACTAACGAACGGGCCCTCGAGCAGGCCCGCACGGCGGAGGTGGAAATCGCCAAGGGGCGCCACCGAGGCCCGCTGCACGGCATCCCCTTCGGCCTGAAAGACATCTACGACACCGCCGGCATCCGCACCACCGGACATTCGAAGCTGGGCCTCGACAACGTGCCCGCCACCACGGCCACTGCCGCGCAACGGCTGCTCGATGCGGGCGCGGTGCTGCTGGGCAAACTGGCCACGCACGAGTACGCGAGCGGCGGCCCATCGCTCGACCTGCCGTGGCCGCCCGCGCGCAATCCCTGGAACACAGCGCATTTCACCGGCGGTTCAAGTTCGGGTTCCGGCGCGGCCGTAGCGGCGGGCTTCATACCGGCGGCGCTTGGCACCGACACCGGCGGGTCCATCCGTATCCCGTCCGCCTTGTGCGGGCTCGCCGGTCTCAAGCCGACCTATGGGCTCGTCAGCCGCAAGGGCGTGATTCCGAACTCCTTCACCTTCGACCACTGCGGCCCCATGGCATGGACGGTGGAGGACTGCGCGCTCGTGCTGCAGGCCATCGCGGGCCACGACCCGAAGGACCCGACGAGCGCGCAGCACGCCTTGCCCGACTACGCGAAGGCTCTGACGGGCGACATCCGCGGGCTGCGCATCGGCGTGGTGCGGCATTTCTGGGAAGACGAGGGCCCCACCCCGCCTGCGATGGCGCGCGCGATGGAAGGCGCGATCGACGTGTTCCGCGCGCTCGGTGCAACGATCGGCGTGGCGCGGATGCGCACGCGCCAAGCCTACAACGACGTGAAGATGGTGATCGCCAAGGCGGAACTGGTGGTGATCCACGAGCAGGCGATGCGCGAGCGCCTGCAGGATTTCGGCGCGGACTTCGTGGGGCGCAACCTGCCCGGCTTCCTGTTCACGGCGGCCGACTACGTGCGGGCGCAGCGCGAACGGCGGCGCATGGTCGACGAGATGACGCCGCTCTACGAACAGTTCGACGTGCTGCTGACCGCCAGCGCAGCGCCGGCGGCACGCCTCGATACACTGATCGGTTCGGGCTTCTCGGACAAATGGGAGAAGCCGAACATCTACACGCCTTTCAGCGTGTCGGCCGGGCCGGCATTGGTCGTGTGCAATGGATACACCGATGACGGGCTGCCGCTGGCGATGCAACTGGTCGGCCGGCCGTTCAATGAAGCCACGGTGTTGAACGCGGGCCACGCCTACGAACAGGCAACCGACTGGCGCCGCCGCCGGCCGCAACTCACGCCGGGCGCGCAGGCGCCGTTGCTGACGGCGCCCGCGGCGGAAGCCCTGAAGGTCGACATCGACGGGCCCACCCGCACCATCGTCGATGCCGCGGTTGCGCGCGCCGGCCTCACCCTGAGCGATGCGCACCGCAACCTCCTCTATCGCGTCGCGCCGCCGGTGCTCGCCGCCGTGAACCGCATCCCCCGCAACCGCCCGCAGACGGACGAGCCGGCCAACGTGTTCGGTTTTCCGCAGTAACGCCGACCCGCGGCAGCCGGCTTCGGCAGGAGGAACGGGGCTATACTTTGCTCGCGCGGCCTACAGCGTGCAGCTGCAGCAGGCGGCCGAGGACTAGAAGCGCGCAGGACCTGGCCGCGCAGAAGTGGCTCTCGCCGCAGGCCCTGGACCGCGCGCGCACCACCTACCAGCAACTGCAGGAGAACCACCGCAAGGCGCTGGTCCGCAACATCGGGGTCAGGCCTTTACCTTATAGTATGGATCGGCTATGCTGAGACATGGCCCGTCCGCTCCGGTTGGAATTCGCAGGTGCGCTGTATCATTTGACGGCGCGCGGTAACGCGCGGCAGAAGATTTTCCTCGATGCGGATGACCGTCACCGCTTTATCGATCTGTTAGGCAAAGAGATCGAGCAGCAAGGCTGGATCTGCTACGCGTACTGTCTGATGGACAATCATTACCACCTGCTGATCGAAACTCCAGAGCCCAACCTGGTGGTGGGGATGCGACGCATAAATGGTGTCTACACGCAGGCGTTCAACCGCCGTCACCGGCGGGTGGGGCATCTGCTGCAGGGGCGTTACAAAGCGATTGTGGTGGACAAGAACGCCTATTTGCAGGAGTTGTGCCGTTACATCGTACTAAATCCCGTGCGCGCCAAGGCCGTGAAGCGGGTCGATCAGTGGGAGTGGTCCAGTTACGCGGCAACCGTGGGAGACGCTCCGAAACCAGCGTGGCTGGCGGGTGAGGAGGTGCGGGCACTGTTTGGGGGCCGCGCTAAGTATCGTCGGTTTGTGGCGCAGGGCGTGGACCAGGCATCTCCTTGGGAGCAATTGCGCGGACAGATTTACCTCGGGAACGAGGACTTCCTCGGCCAAATGCAACGGCGTCTGCCGTCACAGCGGGTATCAGGCATTGCGCGTAGTCACTTGCAGCCGCAGCGTCCGACACCTGAAGCAGTCGAGGCGGCGGTGGCCAAAGCGTATCGATTGCCAAATGGAAAAACCTTGCATAGAAACCACCCGGAGGCATTCAAGGCGGCGGTATATTTGTTGCGCCGGGCGGCAAATCAGCCATTGGCAGCGGTCGCTAAACGTGCCGGTATTTCTGTGGCACGCGTGTCTCAGATCCAGACTGAGATTGAGCGGGCAACGGTACGCGAGCCTTTGAGGCAGATCATTGATCACTATAAGATAAAGGCCTGACTCCGTCGTTGTGACCCTTGAATCGCGGATGTAGATCGGGCCCGAACGATAGCCCGCGAGTGATGCGTGCTCATGTGATCACCGACAGCCCGATTTCCGCTCCGATTCCCGCAAATTCCTCTCTCTGTTATCAGTAGGGACGCGAGCGCTCGCGACGCCACTTCGAGTATTTTCAATGACTTACAGGCCGCAGGTTCGAGAAGTAATTTGGTCGGGCGGTGGGGATTGAGAATATAGAAGAGAACATCACCAGAGAACTTCACTTCAATGTCCTCTCTCCGGCCAATTGCTTGACGATTGCATTTCTTAGTGGAAACACATGCGCGTTCCCATGGAAGGCTGCCTGCGGACTATTGCCCGTGTGCACGATAACTACGCGTGCAACCGGATCTACGAAAATGAACTGGCCGTTCACGCCATTGAATGTGGATCTACCCTCGGCAGCTTGAGGAATCCAAACGTGCAGTCCATAGTGGGGTAATGTTTTTGGTTGTGGTTGATCACGACGCAATTCCGTCATCTGAACTATCCACTCCGCAGGCACAAGTTGCTTCTCGCCGATTCGCCCTTGATTCATCATTAAATAGCCAAGTCGCGCATAGTCTCGTAACGAGGCATTAAATTGCCCCTGCGCACCTTCTTCTCCCCGCCAGTTCTTGATCCAGTACCCAGGCATCTCAGCACCCATCGGTTGCCAGAGTTGGTTTTCAAGATAACTCGTTAAGTTCGTACCCAGGCGCTCAGACAGCATCTGCGCCAGCATAGCTGTCTGAACACCGTTGTAAGAGAATACCTTGCCATGGGGACCCGTCCTGTCTCTCTTGTCTCGCAGAAAGCTTCGTACGTTCTGTCGCGGTGAAATCATTGGGTTTGTCGCTTGATTGTCCCCTTTATTGTCGCGCTCATATGAATCCACAAGTACGACCCCAGAGGACATGCGCAGTAAATTCTCTACAGTTGCATCAGCGAAGGCGCTGTCTTGAAAGTCCGGTAACACGGTTACTACACGATCCTGTAACGACAGCTTTCCTTGCCCCACCGCAATACCGACCAGTAGCGCGAAAATCGTCTTCGACATGGATGCGGAAAACAGGGTGTCCGATGCTTTGTGACCCTGCAAGTAGCGCTCGAAGACTATTTTGTCCTCTTTCATTACGAGAAAACCTGTAACGCAGAATTTGGTCAGATATTCCTCTAGCGCGAATGTCTCCTCTCCGACCTTGTAGCTTATGGCACCAAGTGGTGGGCCTGGTATTAACGTAAATGGATCGCTCGCGGCCCGCGCTGTGTTGTGCAAATATTTGTGCTGCTGATTTGAAAAAGTATTAAGGCAATTGAACTGCGCCATGGCGGATGATGTGAAGATCAACGCGAGAGCGGTTACGAATGCGCCCCTCCCTGAAAAGGGGGATTTATTCATAGGAAACATGGATGGACTCTGTTGTTGTCATCGATTGTTCATTCGTCCGCTGGGGCAGTATCTGTTCGACTCGATAAACGAAGTGCAGGAATCGGCCAGCCGCTGGCTATGGACTTACAATCACGAACGACCGAATATGGCGCTGGGCGGCATCACGCCCATGCAGAAATTGAAGCGCGCTGCTTAACCCCACTTCTGGCTGATGTTAAAAAGGGGGGGATTACCCCTTCACCCGTTCTGAAAATAAAATATTTACGAATAGATTAATCAATTTCGTTTTTATCTACAGCACTAGTCTCTACTAAATGTCTAATTGCCAAAGAAACTTTTTCTTCTCTTCCTGTAAATCCGTGCTGAGTAAATGCTTGACAAGCGTCACCTCTGAATCCAGTCCCACCCCTAACAGTTACTAATTTGATTTCCCATTTTTCTGACAACCTTTCTGCATCTCGGTGATATGTGTATCTACAGGGATCATCTTTGTGATGGAAAATAAATTGAGGGGTCTTATATGGACCGAAATCAACACCTTGATCTATTGCAATTCCATATGTTCCCGCTGTGTGGACGATTCCAGCATAACTGCCACCTTTATGTTTTAGTAATCCAGCAGTGGTTATTGTCCCTCTACTAGTTGAAACAGCCCATACCTCGTTAATTGAAGTAAAGAGTCGCTTTACTTCGGTAACCAGATCTTCAATGTCTTTTGCTCGTTCTAATGAAGCCTGGTAATCATCTGGACAAGCAGAATCAAAATCTGAGCGACAATCTAAGAGAAGAGTTATTACTTGAGCTGAAAGAAGATAATGACGTGAGCGAACGAGGAAATTACCGTTCTGGCGTGTGGTAATTTTTCCATTCTCATCAACACGCGGTCTTGTGACACTAGGGCTCCCTGAGACAAGGACAATTAACTTTTTGGGGGCTGTTGTTTCTTTTGTCTTTGATAAAACCCCCTGTTGTTGATATCCGGTGGTGGTTTTTACAATTATGATTTCTTCTGTAACTGACTCGCTAGAGTTCGCATTAGAGTTAGCAGTAATAAATAAAAAAAATACCAAAATTACGATTCGCATTATTACCTCGTTAGGTCAAAAAACTAATCTGCGCCGACTTCCATAACAAACCAGTTTTTTTATGGCCGTGAATTCCGATTGTAGGTCGCCCTGCCCAACTAAAGAACGCGAATTTATGAGCACAAGGCAGCCACCGTCCCCGCCGAAACGAGCGGACACAATAGCGCGCCGATAAAGCACCCCGCCCCGCCTCGCCACACCGAAAAACTCAAGCCGCCTTGCGGTGATAATAGCGCAGGAGTCCGCCAAGCCGTTGGTGACATTCGATGGCGGCGTCCGGGCGCGACTTCACTTTTTGCGGAAATACCAGCACGTTGCTCTTACCCTGATGATTTCGTTCCTCGTGATCAGAGCGGCGGCGCCCGGAAGAAACGACGCTCTATCAGGTGGTGCAGGAACAGTTGGAGACCTTCCTCGCAACTGGTTCGCCACCGCCTGTTCGTAGCTGCCGATTCGAGCGAACGACAGCATGAATGCAATCGAGCCGAACGCGCCGACGAAAAAAAGCCGCCGCGCACTGAAGGCGAGCGGCGGCGCCGTGGTCGTATCGCACGTTAACCTCGCGGAGGTCACCGGCGCGGAGGATCCGCGGCATGCCGACGAGATAGCGGCATTTTTTGAGGCAGTATTGCCTAATATCTACTTCGCCCTGTTTCAATTAGACGAGGCGATCAAACAGGAGAGTTGTCCGCGCGCTGCAAGTGTCCGGTTAAAGGCGCCGCCCGATATAGAACTGCTTCTAACCGTCGGTAGGGAATGCCCCGATGATTTCCGACCGTTCACGATCGCAAATTTGGTGAAGGTGATTGCCGCGCACCGGGACTGGCTCGTCGGCACTTGGCACGAGTGCAATCAGGAACTGGCTGATCACATCAACAATGTGCGATCGAATGTGGAAACGGTAAATCAGGCTAAGAACTTTACCGGCCACCGGACTCATGTGCCCACACTCGCGGTGATGCAGGAACTGTTGCGCCCACTCGTTCTCGATAAGAGAATGATCGTAGGCAGGAACGACGCTGGCGATATCCACCATGCGGTCATGTCGATCACGTATTGCGACTACACCCTGCTCGACGGGAAGTGGGAAGACTTGAGCGAGCGCATGGTTCGTCGGTTCGAGGCGTTGTCGCTACCAATTCGTACGGCGAAAGTGTTTTCTGCGCGTCGGCAGGGGGTGCGGCGGTTCCTCGAAGAATTAGAACGGGCCGGTGATTCCACGACCGACCAAACAGTAAACTAAAGGGGTAGTGAAACACAAGGGGACAGACGACGGTTTCTTTTCAGATTAGCCGTAGTCTGTCCCCTGGTGTTTGATGGCAGAATGGCAGCTTCCCCAGTCGCCTGCATGAGGCTTCGACGAAGACGCGCCCGCATGCAATCAAAAAATCAAAAACCACAGGCCGCCCGATCCGCCGCGCCGGACAGCAAACTCCATCCGCGCAATCGACACCGGTCCCGCTATGACTTCGCCCGCCTGATCACGGTCGAACCGGCGCTGGGCGAATTTGTCGGGACCAACGCTCACGGCGACCGAAGCATAGATTTTTCCAACCCGGCCGCCGTCAAAGCATTGAATCGCGCCTTGCTGAAAGACAGCTACGGCATTCACGAATGGGACATTCCGCCGCAAAGCCTGTGCCCGCCGGTTCCCGGTCGCGCCGACTATCTGCATTATCTGGCTGATCTGTTGGCTGACAGCAATCGCGGCGTTGTACCGCGAACGCCAACCATGCAGGTGCTGGATATCGGCACCGGCGCCAGTTGCATCTATCCGTTGATCGGACACGGCGAATACGGCTGGCGCTTCGTGGCGACCGACATCAATGCGGCAGCGCTCGAAAACGCGCAGAGAATTCTGGATGCCAACCCGCAGGTGAAAGGACAAATCCCCCTGCGCCTGCAAGCGTCGTCGAATGCTGTGTTTGAAGGCCTGATCGGCGACGACGACTGGTTCGATCTGACCATGTGTAATCCGCCATTTCATGCGTCGGCCGCCGAAGCCCGAGAGGCGAACCAGCGCAAATGGGCGAACCTCGGCAAGGACGCCAATGCGGAAAGCGCGCGGCGAAATTTCGGGGGTGAGGGCGCCGAACTCTGGTGCGAGGGCGGCGAGCAGGGCTTCATCCTGCGCATGATCAGCGAAAGCGCCCGGATTGCCACACGCTGTTTCTGGTTTACGACGCTGGTGTCGAAATCGGCCAGCCTGCCCACGATCTACGACGCATTGAAACTCGCAAATGTCGTGCAACACAAGACCATCGTCATGCAGCAGGGCCAGAAGCAAAGCCGTCTGGTGGCCTGGACCTTCCTCAACCCTCAGCAACAGGAGGGCTGGCGAAAAGTGCGCTGGTAGCGCGGGCACATCGCCAACCGGCATCGAAGCGGAATGATGAATGAGGCAGAGCGTGCCCCTTTAGAAGCCTGAGAGTTTCAGCAATAGAGCGGAGTCTAGCCGCCCGGTTCGTCATTCAAGAGATGGCTGGTAAGGTCGCCGACATCGCGTTCCAGTTCGTTCATCAGGTCGTAGAGCAGGTAGCGCAGGGCCAGCATGCCTGCCAGTTTTTCGTGCTCGTCAACGACGACGAGATGGCGAAAGTGATGCTTGCGCATGAGCGCAGCGGCGGCCAAAAGCGGCGCTTCCTTGTTACGTTTTGATATGCACGCAATGCTCGTCAAAACCGCATGTTGTAATGTATGTGTTAATCGCATAGCATCAGCCGCGGAAAGACTGCTGGTGTGTGCATAGCTCGCCTACTCTATCTCCGTTCCTTTGGCGTAACCCGGTGCGCCTTTTCAGAAAGGCGGCGGATATGGACACGACAGTCCGAACCACACTTGTATTTTTCGTTTTGGCAGGCGGCATTGTTACTACCGGGGTAGTCGCTGCGCAGAGCTACCCAACCAAGCCGATCCGGTTAATCGTGCCGTTCGCACCCGGCGGCGCACCCGACATTGTGGCGCGCCTGCTGGCACAGAAATTTTTCGAGACCTTCAAGCAAGCGGTGGTGGTGGATAACCGGCCCGGTGGCGGCGGCATGATCGGCAATGAAACCGGGGTGAGGGCGAACCCCGACGGCTACACCATGATCATGGCTTCCGGCGCTTACGCCACCAGCGCGGCGTTATACAAGCTGCCCTACGATCCGGTGAACGATGTGGATACGATCGCGGTGATCAGCGAGGCCGCCTTCATCGTGACGACCCATCCTTCGGTTCCCGTCGCCAGCGTGAAGGAACTGATTGCGTATGACAAGGCAAATCCCGGCAAGCTCAACTATGGCTCCAGCGGCAGCGGCGGCAGCAATCATCTCGTTACCGAGTTGTTCAACCAGATGGCCGGCACAAAGTTGACGCACGTTCCCTACAAGGGTACCGGCCCCGCACTGAACGATCTGCTCGGCGGGCAGATACAGCTCATCATCGGTTCGTTGCCAGTACTGATTCCGCAGGTTAAATCAAACCGGCTCCGGGGCATTGCTGTGGCTACCGTCAAGCGCTCCAATGCGGCGCCGGATATTCCGACGGTGGCTGAAACCGTCCCCGGTTATGAGGCCGTGCAGTGGGTAGGCCTATTGGGCCCGAAGGCGCTGCCCAAAGAAATCATCGCGCGCTGGAACAGTGAGATCAACCGCATCTTGCAACTGCCCGATGTGAAAGAGCACATGACCGGCTTTGGCATGGAGACCGTCGGCGGCCCGCCGGAGCGCTTTCGTGAGGTGCTCAAGCGCGACATCGCGAAGTGGCAGAAGGTGGTGAAGCTCGCCAACATTAAACCGGGAAGCTGATTTTCCCGGGCGCCGTGAAACGGTGTAATTGCTGTATGGAAAACTGAGCGGCAGCTTTCCGGAATCGGCCATGTCGCCATAGGGTCGCAAGCAGTCAGTGATCCTACGCGTAGGATGGAGTCAAAAGCAGGGTAGCCTGCCCGTAGCCGGGTGCCAGCACGAGAGTGTCAGGTCTTTCGGTGTGCTGGCACCCAATGCCGGGTTGCGCGCCGCGATCGTGCCGGGCCGGCCGGAGAAACCGGGCGCTGATGCAGCTCACGACGCGTATGAAGCACCGGCGCGCATGGGCTGGGCGCGTCTGCTCAAGCGCGTTTTCGGAATCGACCTCGAACACTGCCCGCAGTGTGGCGGCACCCTGAAGATCATCGCCGCCATCGAACAGCCGGCGGTGATTGTCAGGATGCTCACGCATCTGGGCTTGCCTGCGCGCGCCGCCGCGCGCTCCGGCGCGGCCTGATCCTCAAGGTAGCAATGGTTCTGCAACAGCGCTGACGATACCCGCGGCCCGTGTTCGCGTGTAGCGGTCGGTGTGAGGCGATTCGGGTCGATGCAGGGTTCGAATGGTCATCGAGAGGGGGAAATTTCTCAGCAAACACCGCGCGATTGACCGCTTCCGGGGCCGGCGATATAGTTGCCGACAGTCAAAAGAGGCGTTTAAATTTCCTATTCGCGACACCGAGAAGAAGCGCCCGCTGAGAATGACGCCGGCGACCTATACCGGCAAGGCCGCCGCACTGGCCCGGAAGATTTAGCAGTACTGCGGGGCGCATGAATAACGACTCCACCGCGTGGACGCTGATCTTCGGCGCCTGGCTGATCGCCACCGTCTCGACACTGGGGGCGCTGTTCTTCGGCGAAGTCATGCAGTTGCCGCCCTGCGTGCTGTGTTGGTACCAGCGCATCTGCATGTTTCCGCTGGTGCTGATCCTGCCGGTTGGGCTGTTCCCGCTCGAGCGCAAGGTGGTGCGCTACGCGCTGCCGCTGGCCGGGATCGGCTGGTTGTTTGCCGTGTTTCACGTGCTGCTGATCGCCGGCGTGATCCCCGAGAGCATCAAGCCCTGCACGCAGGGCGTGCCGTGCTCGGAGAAGGTGATCGAGTGGTTCGGTTTCGTCACGATCCCTTTGCTGGCGGTCGTGGCTTTTTCGGCCATCATTGCGTTGCTGGTTCTGGCCCATTTCCGGAGTTCAAAATGAAGCAAAAAACGCTGTTCATCGCTGCTGCCGTCGTCCTGCTGCTGGCGTTCCTGCTGGCAACGGTGTTTTACAAAAGTGAAAAGGCCGGGCAGTCGACGCAACTGGCGGCAGCCGATCTGGCGCGCCTCGTGCGCATGCACTCGCCCACCTACGGCAAGGCCGATGCGCCGGTGACGATCGTCGAGTTCATCGACCCCGCCTGCGAGACCTGCCGCGCGTTCTACCCCATGGTCAAGGCAATGATCGCGGCCAATCCCGACAAGATCCGCCTGGTGCTGCGCTACGCGCCCTTCCACAACGGCTCGGACAAGGTGGTGGTGGTGCTGGAGGCGGCGCGCAAACAGCGCCTGTTCTGGCCGGCGCTGGAAAGGCTGCTGGCGACGCAGGCCGAATGGGCGCCGAACCACACGCCGCAGGTGGCCCTGGTGTGGAAACAACTTCAGGGGCTTGGTCTGAATCTCGAGCAGATGCAGTTCGACGTGACGGCGCCGGAAATCGCCGGCGTGATTGCGCAGGACCTGGAGGACGCGCGCGCGCTCAACGTGACCAAGACGCCGGAGTATTTCGTCAACGGCAGGCCGCTGCCGAGCTTCGGCTTCGAGCAGTTGAAACGGCTGGTGGACGACGCGCTGGCTGCGACGCGACCCTAGCCGGCGCGCAAAAAGACATGGCTGATCCGCTTGCCGACGCCATCGTAGCGCAGGCGATCCGCCTGCAACGCCGTCCGTAACACCAGCTGATACCCGAGGGCTGGGCGATCGACGCCGACGGCGCACCAACCACCGATGCACAGGCGGCGATTGACGGCATCATCCTGCCGATGGCGGGGCACAAGGGTTACGCAATTGCAATGATGGTCGATGTGTTGTCCGGCGTGTTGACCGGCAGCGGTTTTCTCTCGCAGGTGCACAGTCCGTACAGGACTGCGGAGAAGAGCAACTGCGGGCACTTCATGATTGCGATCAACATCGAGGCGTTCCAGCCGCTGGCGCAATTCAATACGCGCATGGAGCAATACATCGCCGAACTGAAATCGGTGCCGCTGGCCAAGGGGCACGATGAAGTATTTTATCCTGGCGAAATCGAGGCCAACAATAATGTCGCCAATCGGCGCGACGGCCTCACGTTGCCTGAGGATACATTGACCGATCTGGCGCGGGTTGCGCGGGAGACAGGGTTAACGGACAGGCTTCCGTTCGCCGCCCAATAATATAGGGCGGCAACGCGACCAGGCTGTTCAGAATCTGGCCCGGTCGCGCACTTAGTGTTTCTCCAGCCATAGTTGTTGCCAGCCTTGATGGCCAAGGCGACGCAGGGTTTCGATATTTTTGTCGAAGATCGTGGCGGCGTCGGGGAAAGCCGCTACCGCGCGGTCGATGCTCGCCTCGCGCAGGATATGCAGTGTCGGATGCGGTGAACGGTTGGTGTAGTTGTCGATGTCGTCCGCCGCAGTGCCGGTGAATTCGTAAGCGGGATGCAGACTGGCGATCTGCAGTATGCCGTCGAAACCGAGGTTTTTGACTGCGGCAGCGGTTTCGGCGAGAAAAAAGTGGTAGTCGCGGAAATCCGTCATTACCAGCGGATGGATCAGCAGGGTGGTATCGAGTTCTTTCGGATCCAGCCGTATCAGCAGTTCCATTTCGTGCGCCAGTTCGGCGAGCAGTTCGTCGGCGGTACGCGCCGCGGTCACCGCATAACGAATCTGCTTTTTGTGATAAACCGATTTGGCGAACGGGCATAGATTGAGCCCGATGACGGCACGCTCCAGCCAGCGGCGGGTATCGGCAATGCATTCCCCGTTTGTGGCGTCTACGCACGGCATCAACACGGCGCTCGCGGCATGCGGCAGTGCGAGGATATCCTGCGTCATATAGCTCAGAGCGACGCGCCGGCGCGTTCCGTGATGCAATCACTCCCGCCGACCGGAAAGTCGCGACAGATGGTCGGCCGGCGCGAATAGATCCCGCAAAGCATGGTGTCGCGGTCGAGCGCGGCGCACCAGCCGTCGGCCAGACGCGCCATGACCTGGCCGCCCCAGCGGTCTGTTTCTATCAACCGGGGTGGAACGTCATCTTCGCCCATCAGCATCACTTCCAGCCTGCAACAACAGGCTTTGCAAGAGGCGCAGGTAATACCGGCGCCATTGCCGGCGTCGGCTGCATGAGAGATTGCGTTGTGATTTTTCACGATGGAAATTGGCGAAAAGCGTCATTCGGCTTGCGGGAGCCAGTATACGTGGTGCGGTAAGCCTGCACTGTGAAAGAATCGCATCGTCGATTGTGCGTCGTCGCGGATGCCGGTCGGTCGTCGGCTATGATTGGCGCAATCAGACAAAAACGCGAATGGAGTATCCGTGATCGAAAAATCGGGATTACAGCGCAAAGACATCGGTCTAGCAGTAATCGGCGCTGGACGCATCGGCAGCATGCGTGCGCGGCTGGCCTCGGCGCATGCGGGGGTGCGCTTCATCGGCATCGCCGACACCAACGAGGTGGCCGCCAAAGCGCTGGCTGAAAAATGCGGCGCCTCAGTTACCAGTGCCGACAGCCTCGAAATTACTGCCAATCCGGCAATCAATACGGTGATCGTGGCGACCGGCGAGCACCAGCACGTCGAGCCGGTGTTGCAGGCCCTGCAACTCGGCAAGCATGTGCTGGTCGAGAAGCCGATTGCGCTGAAGCTTGAAGATGCCGACCAGATGATTGCTGCCGCCGCGTAAAGCAGCGGCAGCTTGCACGTCGGTTACAGCCGCCGCTTCAAACGGCGTTACCTGACCGTCAAAGAGCAGATTGCTCTCGGGCGTCTCGGCAGCGTGTCGGGCCTGTCGGCGCGCATCTACAATTCGCGCGCGCAGGTATTCCAGATGTTGAAGCGCGATCCGCATGCGACGCCGGTGGTCGATTCGCTGACTTACTTTGTCGATCTGCTCGGCTGGTAGGTGCCGGACAATCCGGTGATCGAGGTGTGGGCGCGCGGTAAGTCGGGCACCATCCGCAAGGCCGGCTTCGATTGCGACGACGTCACTTACGCAGTGATGACGCTCGCCGACGGCGCGCTGGCGCCCAACGCGAGGCTGCGCGCCGCGATCGTGCCGGGCCCGCTGGAGAAACCGGGCGATGATGCAGCCCACCACGCGCATGAAGCGCCGGCACGCATGGGCTGGGCGCGCCTGCTCAAGCGCGTGTTCGATATCGACCTCGAACACTGCCCGCAGTGTGGCGGTACCCTGAAGATCATCGCCGTCATCGAAGAGCCGGCGGTGATTGTCAGGATACTCACGCATCTGGGCTTGCCGGCGCGCGCGCCGGCGCGGCCGCTGTCTCTCTTTCAGGCGGCCTGATCCTGAAGGTAGCAATGGTTCTGCAACAGCGCTGACGATACCCGCGGCCCGTGTAGCGGTCGGTGTGAGGCGATTCGGGTCGATGCAGGGGTCGAATGGTCATCGAGAGGGGGAGATTTCTCAGCGCCCAAACACCGCGCGATTGACCGCTTCCGGGGCCGGCGATATAGTTGCCGACAGTCAAAAGAGGCGTTTAAATTTCCTATTCGCTGATAATGCAGTGCGAAAGGGCGGGTTTTTGAAATGGACAAGACGACTCAGAAGCTCGTCGATTATGCAATGGCAGTCAATTTTTCGGATTTGTCGCCGGTCGTTGTTAATGCGTGCAAGACCCGGCTGATAGATGCGTTCGGTTGCGCCATCGGGGCCTATCATGCCCCCTCTGCAAGCAGACGCGCGAAATGGCGCACCGTTATACCGGGACTCCGGCTGCA
>CANJHY010000069.1:0-23266 GCA_947474275.1 Betaproteobacteria bacterium | reverse complement strand
CGCCGCGGCGCGCGCGGGAGCCTCGACACTCTTGCTGGAACGTTACGGCTTCCTCGGCGGCACGCTGTCCGCCGTGACGCTCGGCACGCTATGCGGCGCGTATCTCGTGGCCGGCGACGAGCACGCCACCATCGTCGGCGGCCTCTATGCCGACCTGGTGGCGCGCCTCACGGCGCGCGGGGCCGCGCTGCCGCCGCGGCGCTGGCTGAAGAATGTGTCGATCCCCTACGACCCGACCGCGCTGCGGCATGAGGCGGACCGTATGGCGCAGAGCGGCGGCGTCGAACTCCTGCTGCATACGCTGGTGGTCGACGCGCGCGTCCAGGACGGGCGCGTCACCGCGGTCATCATCGAGAACAAGGCCGGCCGTTCCGCCATCGTGCCCCGCATCGTAATCGACGCTTCCGGCGACGGCGACGTGGCCGCGCGTGCGGGGGCGGCGTTCACCGTAGGCGAAGACGGCGCCACGCAGTTCGCCTCGACCATGCTGCGCTTCGGCGGCGTGGACGTGGCGCGCTTTCTCGAACTGCCGCGCGCCGGGCGCCTTGAGCGTCTTGAGCGGGCCGCGGCCGACGGTTACGCGCTGCCGCGCACCTCGGCGGGCCTGCAGGTGCATCCCAACGACGGCGTGGTTCATGCCAACGTCACGCGCATCAGGCAGCCGGACGGCAGCAGCTACGATCTCCTCGACCCGTGGGCGCTCACCGCCGCCGAAATCGAAGGCCGGCGCCAGGCCTACCTCTACGAAGAGGTGCTGCAGCGCTACATGCCCGGCTTCGAGCGCGCCAGGATCGTGGACATGGGCGCGCACCTGGGCGTGCGCGAAACGCGGCTCGTCGAAGGGGATTACCGGCTCACCGAGGCGGACGTGCGCGGCTGCGCCAAACCCGCCGACACCATCGCCTGCTGCGCCTGGCCCATGGAAATGCACGGCGCGGACCGCGGCACGGTCTGGGACTGGCTGCCCGAGGGCGACTGGTTCGGCATCCCGTACCGCGCCCTGACCGTGAAAGGATTCGACAATCTGCTCGTGGCCGGCCGCAACCTCTCCGCCACGCATGCCGCGCAGTCGTCGGCGCGCGTAGCCGCCACCTGCATGGCGATGGGCGAAGCAGCCGGCACGGCGGCGGCCCTCGCTCTAAGCACCGATGCCGATATCCGGCGTGTCGGCATCGGGCCACTGCGAAACAATCTGTCCGCCCATGGCTGCCTGCTAGTCCCGGGCCCGCTGCGCGCCGGGACGTAAGGTCCGGGCGGCAACCCTAATCGATACCCAGATGAGGCTTCTCATGCGTAACTCCTTGTTCGCCCGCGCCGCGCGCGGCGTGGTCTGCGCCGCCGCGATCCTGCTGTGGAGCGCCGCCGCGACCGCGCAACCCTACCCGGGCAAACCCATCCGCATGCTGATCCCCTACACGCCGGGCGGCCCGACCGATCTCGTCGGCCGCTGGATCGCGCAGCGCCTGCAGGCCGTGTTCGGGCAGCAGGTGGTCGTGGACAACCGGGCGGGTGGCGGCGGCGTGATCGCCGTGGAAATCGCCGCGCGCGCCGCGCCCGACGGCCACACCCTCCTGCTCGCCACGCCGGGCCAGCTCGTGATCCTGCCGCTGCTGATGACGAATCTGCCCTTCGATACGCAGCGCGACTTCATGCCGCTGACCAAGCTCGTGGACACGCCGCAGGTACCGATCGCCACCGCCAAGCTGCCCGCCGCGAACATGGCGGAACTGATCGCCTACGCCAAACCGCGGCCCGGCCAGTTGAGCTACGGTTCCGTGCAGGCCGGCGGCACCGGACACCTCGGCATGGAACTGCTCAAGCAGGCGGCCGGCATCGACATGGTGCACGTACCGTACAAAGGCACGGCGCTGGCGCTGACCGACCTCATCGCGGGCCGTATCCAGGTCATGTTCTCCAGCCTGCCAAGCATACAGCCGCACGTCCAGGCCGGGCGGGTGAAGCTGCTGGCCACCGGCGCGCGCACGCGCACGGACGCCATCAAGGACGTCCCCACCATCGCCGAGACGATCCCCGGCTACGATCTCGTGACCTGGTACGGGATGTTCGTGCCGCGGCGCACGCCAGCGCCGGCGGTGGAGCGCCTGCATGCGGAACTCATGAAGATCCTGAAGAGTCCGGAGACGGCGCAGGCTTTCTCCGCGCAGGGCGTGGAGCCCGCGTGGACCACCCCGAAGGAACTGGAAGCCTACATGAAGGCCGAAACCGGGCGCTGGCGCAAGGTGATCCAGACGGCCGGCATCAAGCTGGAGTAATCAGCTTCCGCTTATTTTCCAATAAAGCCCGGCTTGCGCCTCTCCATGAAAGCGCGTGGCCGCGGGCGGCCCGACAGCGTCCTGGGTGCGCGCAAGATCGAAGGGCTGAATTCGACGCAGTGTGACTGCATCACGCGAGCGCGGGCCGCGCCGATGAGCGCGCAGGCAAGACCAGATGCGTGAGGATCCTGACTCTCACCGCAGGCTCTTCGATGGTGGCGATGATCTTCAACTCGCCGGCGCGCGGACCCAGCGCGATGCGATAGGTGCACGAGGCCGCTTGCAATGACGCCAACTGATTATCCGCATCCATGTCGGCTATGTAGCTCACGCCCTGCTCTTCAACCAAATTACCTGACCGCGTCAACATTTTCAGGAGCGCGCGATGATTTTTTCCAGCAAACCGCAAGCCGGTAGACTGGCATCTCGCCGACGCCTTTCAAGGTCAGCGTCTGTGGCAGATCGAAGTGCCGGTCGCCACGTCCGCGCAGCCAGGTGGTTTCGGACACCGCAATGCCATCGGGATGCGCGGCGCCTTCAATGCGGCTGGCGATGTTCATCGTCTCGCCCCAGTAATCATAGGCCATGCGCGTCTCGCCGATCACTCCGCCGACGACTGGCCCGGTGTGGATACCGACCCGGATGTGCAGATCAATGCCGGTGCGCCTGCGCAGATCCTCAAGCCCGGCGATCACCGCTTCGCCAAATCGGATCGCCGCATCGGCGCTGTTGCTGGCAGGCGCGTTGCCGCCGCTGATCGCAAGATACGCATCGCCGATGGTCTTGACCTTTTCCACCCCGGTTTCTGCCGCGCAGCGGTCTGCCAGCAGGAAGAAGCCGTTGAGCAGCTCAACCAGATGGCCCGGCGATATCCGCCGTGTCAGGTCTGAAAAACCGCAAATGTCGATAAACACCACGGACACATCGGGATAGCTGTCTGCGACTACCTGGCCCGCTTTCAAGCGGGCGGCGACCGCAGGCGGCAACACGTTGAACAGCAGCTCTTCGGTCTTGGCGCGCTCAGCCTCCAGCGCGTCGGACAGGACGAAACTTTGCCGATGCGCCTGGCCGACCGACCAGTTGAGCAGCAGCATGACCGCGCCGCTGGTGCCATAGGCAAGCGTTGCATAGATGAACGGAACAAGGCCTGCCTCGGCCAGCACCAACAAACCGAAATAGACCGCGGCATGGCAGCCAAGCCATGCGCCAAACCAGCGCATCTGGCCGGCAAAAGCGATGGCGGCAAACGCCATGACGATCAGGCCGTTGATGGCAATCGAGGCATGCAGTTGCGCCTGTGCGCGCTGCATCTCATCGAACAGCAGCGCGTTTTCCGCCATGATCAGGAAGGCGACGCTCAACAGGCTCGCAAAGTCGATCAGCGGACGGCTGCCATAGCCGTGCCACGCGGTCGCGGCGGCATAGCCTGCCAGAATGAACAGCGCAGGCAGCAGCAGCAGCGTGAAGCGCTGCTCATCACCGCGACTGAAATAGAGCGGATTGACCAGCGCATAGCCGATCAGCATCGCCGCCAGAAACCCGGCGAACAGGCGCATGTGCACCACGCGTGTCTGGCGTTCACCCAGCACGAACCGGCGTTCCAGCACGGGGTCAACAAAACGACCGGTCATCGTCTGCGTCGCCTGCTGCGGCTTGTGGTCCTGCTGCATGATGTGCCCCTCGCCTGATGGTCCAGCCATCATTGCGCGAACAAGAAATTTAACCGCTTCTGCGGATCGTGATTCGTTCGGTCATGGTCGCGTGGCCGGCACGCGGTGCGCCGGCGCAGAATTCAACTGATGCCGATCATACCCGCTTCATAGGTGTCGCGCGGCGGATGGGCGCGCATGGCGCCGGTCAGTTCGGAAACACGCTTGATGCCCTTTTTCTCGCACCACTGCGCGAGACCGTCGATGATGGCGATCATGCCGGTCGGATTGCGGAAATTCAGGAAGCCGATTTCCACCGCGGACGCGCCGGCCAGCATGTATTCGACCACGTCCTCGACGTTCATGATGCCACCCGAGCCGATGATTGGAATTTTTACCGCGCGGCTGCATTCATTGACCATGCGCACGATGATCGGTTTGATGCCCGGCCCCGACAGCCCGCCGTTGCCATTGCCGATGTAAGACAGAAAAGTGTCGGTGTTGATCTTGAGACCGAGAATCGTGTTCGACACGGTCAGCGCATCTGCACCGCCCTTTTCTGCGGCCTCGGCAACCGCCGCAATATCGCCGGCATTCGGCGACAACTTCGCCCACAACGGTTTCTCGGTCGCCTCGCGGCACAGCTTGACGACTTTATAGCTGTGCTCTTCGTTTTGCGCAAAGTTGCCGCCACCCGGTTGCCGCGTCGGACAGGAAATATTGATTTCGATGGCATCCACCCCGGGCACGCTGACGTCACGCGCCATATCGGCAAAATCCTCGATGGTCTCGGCGCTGATGCTGCATATCAAAGGCGGTGTGTAGCGTTTGTACTCCGACAGCTGCACGTCGAGAAAGTATTTGAGGCCCTTGGTCGGCAAACCGATCGAATTGATCATGCCGCCCTGCACTTCGGAAACGCGCGGCGGCGGATTGCCCGCGCGGTAATTGCGCGAGACCGTCTTCGAAACAAGCGCGCCGAGGCGATTGAGGTCGATGACCTGCGAAAACTCGGTCGAAAAAGTGCCCGATGCCGGCAGTACCGGATTTTGCAATTCCAAACTACCGACCCTGACCGACAGATCTACCATCCCAGCACCTCCTGCAGATCGAACACCGGGCCTTCGACACACACCCGGCGCATTTCCTTCTTGCCGTTGACCTCGAACGTGCGCACGCAGATGTAGCAGGGACCGAGACCGCAGGCCATAATCTGCTCCATCGCCGCCTGCCCCGGGATGCCGAATTCCTTGCCGAGGCGTTTCATGAGTTGCAGCAGGCGGTTGGAGCCGCAGGTGAAAAAAGCATCGGCCTTCTTGTCGGCGATCAGCTTGCGCAGAATACGCTCGATGTTATCGACTTCGCTCGTGCCATCGGTATCAAGCACCTTGACAACATCGCCGACCTGCTCGAAGAGGTCGGCGGCGAGCGCCAGTTCGGGACTGCGCGCGCTGAGTATGGCGGTGATCTTTACGCCCTGTGCGGCGGCGATCTGCGAAATCGGCGCCATCGTCGCCAGTCCGACACCGCGGCCGAGCACGACCACGTTTTTCCAGCCAGGCTGAAGTTTGAAGCCGATGCCAAGCGGCCCCAGCATATTGAGCTTGTCGCCGGCCTTGAGCGAAGCAAGTCCCCTGGTGCCGCGGCCGACGACCTTGTAGAGAAACTCCAGTTGCGCATCTGCATGAGCAACGCGGTAGACGCTTTGCGGACGCCGGAACCAGACCTCGACCTCGTCCGGAGACGGACACAACAGCTGGAAGAACTGGCCGGGCTGTGCGGCAAGCGCCTTCGGCGATGCCTGCACCACCAGATGTTTGTATTCGTCGTTGACCCATTCGTGAGACACGACTGGACAGAGCGATTCTTCGGCCGGACACTGGGACGGGGACTGTTCGGCGGGCAGTGCGCCCACCGTGATGGCGGAGGATGCGTAATTCGGCATGGGAAGACGAAAACCCGATTTGGAAGTTGGATTGCTGTGGATTGCTGGCCGCTGATGTTAAGCCAGCGACTGGCGAATAGGAAATTTAAGCGCTTCTTTTTTGACTGCGCGCGACTATATAGCCGGCCCAGCAAGCGGTCAATCGCGCGGTGTTTGGTGCAAATTCTCCACGCGCGTGATTCTTCGGGCTCTGCAGCGACCCGAGAGGGCTGAATTCGACGCAGTGTTCGAGGTCGATATCGAACACGCGCTTGAGCAACCGCGCGCAGTCCGGCATGAGGTGCAAGCACCCCATGAAAACGGTCGAGCGGTAAGACATAGAGAACGAATTGTATGAATGCAAGACCTGACCACCGGCACTCACTATCGCCGGCCCGACCAGCGGTCATTCGCGAGCCTTGTCCAATATGGCATGAGCCTGAAGGAGGGGCTCACGGGTTTCCGGCATACTATTATTATAAGATTCCGACCAATTCTCCGTTTGCAGTTTCCTTCTGATCCACCCAATATTTTCTACCAAGATAAGAGATTTTCCTGATCAAATGATCAGCGCGTCGATCGCTATGGTTCGATTGCCTTTGTGGGGAAAAAAACCGAGAGACCCCGGTTGAGCGCACCGCCGCTTACTCCACCTTCGCACCTGAGGCTTTTACCGCGCGCCCCCATTTGACAAGTTCTGACTTCAAGAACGCATCGAAATGTTCGCGCGTGTCGGCGATTGGACTCAAAGCGAGTTCTTGAATCCGCTTCTGCAGATCCGATGTATGAATCGCTTTGGCAACCTCCACGCTCATGCGATCGAGGATCGGCGCGGGCGTGCCCATAGGAGCGACCAACGCCGTCCACGCCATCATCTCGAAGCCCTGAATACCCTGCTCCTGGAGGGTTGCCACATCAGGCAGGAACGGACTCCGTTTGGCAGTAGTCACCCCGATAGCGCGTATCTTGCCCGCCTTCACGTGCGGCAGCACTGTCGGCATGGTTTCCGCCGCAACCGCAATCTGGCCAGCGATCAAATCGGTAATCGCCGGAATCGAGCCCTTGTAGGGGACATGAGTCATTTTGACGTCGGTCATCGTACTCAGCAGCGCTGGCGCCAGGTGCGCCACACTGCCGTTTCCAGACGAGGCAAACGTCAACTCACCGGGACGCTCCTTCGCAAGCTTAATGAGGTCGGCAATGTTTTTTGCAGGCAGCGCGGGGTTGACGCAGAAGACCATCGCCATCGCGGTCATGTTCGTTACAGGAGCGAAGTCCCGCAGCGTGTCGTAACCCAGTTTACTGTATAGATGCGGATTGATCGCGAGTGCACTTGCGCCTCCCGCGAGAAACGTGTACCCGTCAGGTGGCGATTTTGCAGCCAACTCCGCCCCGATCATGCTTCCCGCACCAGGCCTGTTGTCTACCAGAATCTGCTGTCCGAAAACGGCGGTTAGCCGCTCCGCAATCAGACGCGAGATAATGTCAGCCGCTTGCCCGGGCGCGAACGGCACGATGATCCTCACTGGCTTGGCAGGCCACTGCTGACCGTATGCGCCGGCTGATATCACCGAGCCTGTCGCCATAAGTACGAGCGCACTGATTGCAACAGAAGAATTGCACTTCATCGTTTCTCTCCTTGATATATCTCTGCCGGACCGCGCCCCACACTCAAGCCACCCTCGCAATGGCGCCAGCGAAGACCGATCCCCTGATTGTCGATCAAACAAACCGAGAAATTGCGTCTATTGTTCAGTAGACCGATACAAAGCAATACTTTGTTAATCTGGGAATTGACGAAGTCGACGGTACGGCCGTCCGCCTTTTTTTGAAAAACCAACGAGTGATGCAAATCAATTGGGAAACCTAATTTGTGAGAAATGTATTCTCGTCGGCCAGACCCCTGACACGGAAAAATGAACCCGGGCTAATCTACGCGAGCACCCGATGCCCTCACCACCTTTCCCCATTTCAACTGCTCAGCACGCACGAACGCAGCGAATTTTTCACCACCAATACCGGAAGGAATCGCACCTTGTTCAAGCATGCGTTCGCGAACATCGGGCAATTCAACAATCGCCGCCACTTCCGTGTGCAAGCGCCCCACCACGTCTTTCGGTGTTCCGGCAGGAACGAATATGCCCCACCATCCCGCTGCGTCATACCCCTTCTGTCCGCCTTCAGCGACTGTCGGAATCTGCGGCAGCGTTGGAAACCGGGTTTCTCCCGATACGCCGAGCGCCCGCAAGCGACCACTCTGCAAATACGGTATAAACACCGGTATGTTCTCAATGTAGACACCGACTTCGCCACCGACAAAGGCCGCTGCCGCCGGGCCGGAACCTTTATAAGGCACATGCGTGAGCTTAATGCCCGCCAGCAGACCGAAGAGTTCAGTCGAAAGATGAGAAGTAGTGCCGCTACCGGCCGTGGCGTAATTCAATGCACCGGGACGCATCCTTGCGAGCGCGATCAACTCGCGAACTGACTTAGCCGGCAGCGATGGATGAACAGCAATCATTACCGGGCCAGTGGCGATCAGGGCAACGCCAATAAAGTCGCGATTTACGTCGAATGGCAACTTGGCGTAAAGCGACGGATTGATACCGATCGTCCCGGCGCTGCCCATCAGTAGCGTATAGCCGTCGGGCGCGGATTTGGCGACATACTCAAATCCAATGATGCCAGCTGCACCCGCCCGATTTTCGACAACCACCTGCTGCCCCATGCGTTCAGACATTTTTTGGGCCGTGATGCGTGCAAAGAAATCAAGCACGCCGCCAGCAGGAAATGGTGCGACCAGCCGGATCGGCTTCCCGGGATAGCCGGAGGTCGTCTGAGCAAACGTCGGCATCGCTCCTAGCGCCACTACGAATCCGAAGATGCCTGCGCTGATGGCGGCCGGCATGTGGGGCGGTCTGGTTAAGCTCAAATTCTTCTCCCGGCAATTGAAGTGCATGGTTGTTGAAGCGTGACTCCGTCTTTCTAGTGCGGTCTGCAACGACGCGAGTAATGTTATGCAGCTGGGGGGTGGCGCGTGATCCAGCCGGCCGCGTCTTCGTAGGCCGCCGCCACCTGATACACCACATCCTCGCACCAGTTGTCAGCGGCGATTTGCAACCCCAGCGGCATGCCTCCCGCATCGAATCCCATCTGCTGCACCAACGCGGGATATCCGGAAAGGTTATACATACGATGCGCCGAGCCTCGTATCACCAGCGGATCAGCCATCAATGCCTTCATCGTAGATGCACTGGATTCACGACCCGGCGAAATAATGACATCAACCTGCGCACCGAAAACCCGCGCGTAGGCCTCGTAGAGACGCGCGCGCTTGGCTTGTGCAGCTTGGTAGTCGCGCTCTGTGTAATTCGCCGCGACCAGGACACGATCGCGGAACGCTTTGCCAAACTTCTCGGGATGTGCGGCAAGTTTACTCCGGTGATACTGATACGCTTCGTAAGTCAGGATGAGCGTGCCGTAGTCATTAACCTCACCCAATCCAGGAATGTCGATTGCATGCAGTGTGGCGCCAAGCCCGCGCAGCACTTCAATTGCCGCTGCAAAGGCTGTCAGCACCTCCGGCGCGTGCATCACGCTATCGATAAATGTTTGGGGGATACCCACGCGCATGCCTTTCAGGCTCGTTCCAATCAATCTGGAAAAGTCCGGCACGGGCCGCTGCACCGAGGTTGGATCTTTGGGGTCATAGCCCGCCATCTCCTGGAGCATCATGGCGTTGTCGCGAACGGTGCGCGTCATTGGTCCCGCATGATCCAGCGTGGGGGCAAGCGGCAACACACCGCAGGTGGACACGCGACCGTAGGTAGCCTTCATACCGACAATTCCGCACACGGCGGCCGGATGCCGGATCGATCCGCCGGTATCGGTACCTATCGCCCCCATCGCCAGTCCGGCAGCCACTGCTGCGCCAGAGCCACTGCTGGAACTACCTGGTGCGCGTTCGGTGTTCCATGGATTGCGCGCAGCAGGAAATGCTTCGTCCGCGCCAGGCACGCCGTAAGCAAACTCGTGAAGAGAGGTCTTGCCAAGTGATACCGCACCGGCATCCGTTAGCTTCGCGTAAACCGTCGCATCCCGCGTCGGAATCCAGTCGACGAGCAGCTTAGAATGCGCGGTGGTGCGCACGCCCTTTGTGCAAACGATATCTTTAAACGCAAGCGGGATGCCGTGCATCGGCCCCTTGTAATTGCCCTTAAGAATCTCGCTTTCCGCCGCGCGCGCCTGCGCGAGCGCTGCGTCTGCAGTGACCGTGATGTAGCTATGGAGCCTTGGCTCGAGGGCTTCGATGCGAGCCAAGTGTACACGCGTGAGTTCGACCGGCGAGAGTTCCCGGCTTTGAATTAATTTCGCTGACTGGGCGATCGTGAGGTAGTGCATATCATCTGCCATTCGTATGCCTTTCGGTTTTAGTTATGTTCACGCCGATTAGAATTTGATCAGTTTCGGCAGGTTATACCGATCTGCGATTGACCACCATCGGGACTCTATCGTCACTGGTCAATACGTAATCGGCACGGGGTGGTCAATTTGGCGACGGCGGGAACAAGCATGCACGCCGCAGCGTCAATCTTCATGCAAACGCAAACGGGGCGAGCTCACGATTCCGGCTTCATGCCCGCCTTGCGCGCGACTTCGGTCCACCTGACGACTTCGCTTTGCACGAACGCCGCAAATTCGGCGGGCGGGGTGCCGACGGCTTCGGCGCCTTCGCGCTGGAAGCGCTCGCGTATATTGGGCAGCGCCATCACGCGCACGTACTCGCGATAAAGCGCGTCGACGATCGCCGGCGGTGTTTTGGCCGGCGCCCAGATGCCGTACCAGTGCGGAATGTCGATGCCTTTGACGCCGGATTCATCGAGTGTCGGCGCGTCCGGAAAAACCGCGCTGCGCTTGATGGTCGAGACCGCGAGTGCGCGCAGCTTGCCGGCTTCCACGTGCGGCCGTATCACCAGCGGCACGATGAACGCATAGGCCGCCTCGCCGGAAATCAGCGCGGTCGTCGCGGGTGCTGCGCCGCGATACGGCACGTGGATGCTGCGGATGCCGGCCACCTGCTGAAAGAGTTCGCCGACGACGTGCGAAATCGAACCCAGCCCCGTCGAGGCGAACACCAGTTCGCCCGGGCGCCGCTTGGCGAGCGCCAGAAATTCGCGCACGTTCCTGACCGGCAGCGCGGGCGGCACGACGAGCACGTTGGGGATGCGCACGATCTGCGTGACGGGCGTGAGATCGCGCACCACGTCGTAGCCGAGTTTCGCGTAGAGGGGCCGGCTCGTGATCATGCTTGCGGTGTGGACCATGATCATATGGCCGTCCGGCGCGGCGCGCGCAACCGCCTCGGCGGCGATATGGCCGCTCGCGCCCGAGCGGTTTTCGACGATGACCGGCTGGCCGAAAGTTTTCGTCATCTCGACCGCCATCACGCGCATCAGCACGTCGGTGCCGCCGCCCGGCGCGAATCCATCCACCACGACGATCGGCCGCGAGGGCCAATCCGCGGCGCGTGCCGGGGCGCCAATGAACACGCAGGCGGCGGCAAGCGCGAGCACGCCGGCGCGGCGCGCACGAATTGTTTTGATCATTACGACATGCTCCTCGTAGTAAGGCGGCGATCGTTCGCTACGCAATCAGCGGCACGGGCCGGACTTGATGGCATCGCCGAAGCAGCGCCCGGCAAAAACACAGTATAAATGCCCGGTCGGGGATGCGAATAGAAAATTTCAACGCTTCTTTTGACTGTCCGCAACTCTATCGCGGCCCAGCAAGCGCTCAATCGCGCGGTGTTTGGTGCAAATTCCCCACTCGCGTGATTCTTCGGGCTCTGCATCGACCCGAGAGGGCTGCATTCGACTTTGTGTGACTGCATCACGCAAGCGCGGGCCGCGCCGGTGAGCGCCTTGGCGCGCGCGCAGGCAAGACCAGATGCGTGAGGATCCTGACTATCACCGCAGGCGCTTCGATGGTGGCGATGATCTTCAACTCGCCGTCACACTGCTGGCAGCATGAATACGGTCGAGCGGTAAGACATAGGGAGCGAAATGTATGAATGCAAGACCTGACCACCAGCACTCCATAGTACACTGGGCGCATCACGTCAAAGTAGCGCTCGGAAGGACACGCAAGATGATCAGCGATACGATTCGCAAGACTGGATTCACGCGTTTAATCCTGCTTGTCGTGGGTCTGCTCGCGTTGCCGTCGCCCGTGCTCGCGGCCGGCTATCCCGCCCGGCCGATCCGCATGATCGTAGGCTTCGCGCCGGGCGGCGCGACCGATCTGTACGCCCGCATTGTCGCCACGAATCTGTCCGAGCGCCTCGGCCAGCAGGTCGTGGTCGACAACCGCGCCGGCGCCGGCGGCAGCCTTGGCACGAACCTGGTGGCGAAGGCGGCACCTGACGGCTACACGCTGATTTTTGTCTCGCCTTCGCATGCGATCAACACGGCGCTCTTCAAATCGATGCCGTTCGACCCGATCGTGGATTTCGAACCGATCACGAAGGTGAGCAACGGCTCGACCTACGTAGTCGCGGTCCATTCGTCGCTTGCTGCAACTACGGTAAAGGAGTTCATCGCGCTTGCCACCGCAAAGCCCGGCACGATCAATTTCGCGTCCGGCGGCGTGGGCTCGACAAGCCATCTGGCCGGCGAGTTGTTCAAGAGCAAGGCGGGAATCAATATCGTCCACGTTCCGTACAAGGGCACCGGCGATGCGCTGCGCGATCTGCTGGCCGGCCAGGTCCACTCGACGGTCGACGCCTTGCCGGCGTTGCTCGCGCATATCAACCGCGGCGCGCTGAAAGCCTTGGGCGTCAATATCCGCACGTCACTGTTGCCGGATGTGCCGACTATCGCCGAATCCGGCCTGCCGGACTATGAGTTCCTGACGTGGGTGGGCGTGCTGGCGCCGGCCCGCACGCCGCGCGACGTGGTCCACAAGCTGAACTTTGAAATCAACGAGGTCCTCAAGATGGTCGACACGCAAAAGCGATTCAACGACATGAGCGCGCGGCCGGCCGGCTCTACGCCTGAAGAATTCAAAGCACTGCTGCAGAGGGAAGTCGCGAAGTTCGCCGCGATCACCAAAGCGGCCGGCATACAGCCTCAGTAGGGTGACGGGGCGTCCACCCGCACTTCTGCGGATTCGAGAGGAAACAGCAATGAACGCGACGGTAGCAGCTGAGCAGGACGCGCTGGAAAAGGCGCAGCGTATCCACAAGGAACACATCGTCATCGATTCGATGTCGCCCAACTTCATTACCGAGTGGGTGCTCACGCCGCCGATGGTCGAACTAGCCAGAAAACTGCAGGCGGAAGGCAAGAAGCGCTCGGCGATCTGGCCGATCCTCGCGGAGTACCTGATCGAGCACTGTGAGAGCGATCCTGCGACCCGCGAGGCCTATCTCGCGTATTGGCGCCGTGCGGGAGTAACTGCCGCCAGCAATACTTTATACGGCTCGGGCGCGCCGGACAGTGCATGGGAGACGGTGGTGGCACGGTTCGCACGAGCCGGTCGCCTGCTCAACGCTCTGGGTGGCGCGGTTGTGCAGGTCAATGCGGCGGCCGACATCGAGCGCGCGCATCGGGACGGGCGGCATGCCGTGATCTACAACACGCAGAATGCCGACCCCGTCGGCGACAAACTGGAGCGGGTCGACACGCTTTACGGTTTAGGGCTGCGCAGTATGCAGATCACTTACAACCTGAGGAACCGCTTCGGCGAAGGATGCCTGGAAAAGAACGATGGCGGCTTGAGCCGCTTCGGTGCGGCGCTGGTGCAAAAGCTGAACCAGCGCCGCATGATGGTGGATGTTTCCCACGGCAGCCCGCGCACGGCGTTTGACGCAGCGGTTGCGTCCGGCGTGCCGATCATTGCGAGCCACACGGCAGCCCGCGCGATCAGCGGCCATGCCCGCGCGTTCCCCGATAGCGTATTGAAAGAGATTGCGGACCGCGGCGGCTACATCGGCGTGCTGATGTTACCGGCATTCCTGCTGCCCGCCGGCGGCGATGGCCGCGCCGCGAAAGCGGGCAAGCCGGCGGGCTGGGCGACCTTGGACACGGTGGTCGATCACGTGCAGCATGTGATCAATATCGCCGGCGCCGACCACGTGGGTATCGGCACCGACTGGGGCAAGCCTTACTACAACGCGCTGACCTGGACGCCCGCGATGACAAACGAGCCGACCGCAGGTTTCGACTGGGTAGGCTGGCGTCCCGAAGACCGCTTCGATCCCAACATGCAGGTCCTCGGCATGGAGACCTGGGACCAATGGCCCAACCTCACTGCAGCCATGCTGCGCCGGGGCATCCCGGAGCCGACCGTGGTCAAGATCGTAGGCGGCAATTTTCTGCGCGTGTTCCGCGAGGTGTGCGGCTGAGGCGTCACTGCCAGGCGCAAATTGCCGGGCGTGCGCCGTTTCAGACCGCTTTGCGCGCGTCGAAATACGCTTGCAGATCGTCTGCGCCGCCGATCTGCTTGCCGCCGATGAAGACTTGCGGCCAGGTGCCGCTGCCGGAGACCGCCCGCAGCGTGCTTGAGGTTATGTGCTTGCCGAGGCTGATCTCGTCGTAGTAATAGCCCCCGGATTCGAGCAGCGCCTTGGCGCGCGCGCAGGCAAGACCAGATGCGTGAGGATCCTGACCATCACCGCAGGCGCTTCGATGGTGGCGATGATCTTCAACTCGCCGTCACACTGCTGGCAGCATGAAAACGGTCGAGCGGTAAGACATAGGGAGCGAAATGTATGAATGCAAGACCTGACCGACGGCACTCCATAGTACACTGGGCGCATCACGTCAAAGTACCGCTCGATGAGACGTTATTGAATTACATGAATAAGCTTTCAGAACGCCCTGCCCTAGCCCGTGCCAGAAAACGTGAAGCCGAGGCTATTTAAGGAAAACCAGTTAAGGAAACAAGAGGCGAACGATAAAGACCTCGTGGCGTTTGAAGCCGCCAACCGAATAGAAAATTTTAGAGCCACCCACGGCATGAACTCCCCTGCTCCTCATGAAGTACAAGCCCCCGCGCTGACCGACCTGCTCGCGCGCTTCGTCCACACGCTGGACCTGGCCGCCGTCCCCGCCCAGGCGCTCGCCGTGGCGCGCAACTGCATCATGGACACGGTGGGCGTGACGCTGGCCGGCGTGGCCGAAGCGGTGGGCGGCAAGATCATCGACTTCGTGCGCGAGGAAGGCGCGGCGCCCGCCGCCACGGTATTCGGCGCCGGGTTCCGCACTTCGGCGGCCGACGCCGCGCTGGCCAACGGCACCACCGGCCACGCGCTGGACTTCGACGACGTCTCGCCGCCGATGCGCGGCCACCCGAGCGTGGTGTGCGCGATCGCGGCGCTCGCCGCCGCGGAAGCCGCGGGTAAATCCGGCGCCGACGTGCTCGCGGGCTACGTGGCCGGCGTCGAGGTCATGGTGTGCCTCGCCTACGCAGTGGGCCGCAAACATTACGACATCGGCTGGCACTCCACGTCCACGCTTGGCAGCATCGCCGCCGCCGCGTCGGCCGCCAAGGTGCGCGGCCTCGACCTTGAGCAGACCCGCGTGGCGCTCGCGATCGGCGCATCCATGTCGTCCGGCCTGCGGCGCAACTTCGGCTCCATGACCAAACCGCTGCATGCCGGCCACGCGGCGAGGAACGGCGTAACTGCGGCAGCGCTGGCCGCGCGGGGGTTCACGGCGGATGCCGCCGTGATCGAAGCGCCGCTTGGCTTCCTCGCCCTGTTCAGCGAGCACCCGGCGCCGGAAGCGGCCGCGCGGCTCGGGCAGGAATGGGGCATCGTCAAACCCGGGCTCAATCTCAAGCGCCACCCCTGCTGCTACGCGGCCCACCATGCCATTGATGCCGCGCTGGAATTGCGCGCGGAACACGGGCTGACTGGCGCCGAGGTCGAGCGCATTGACGTGCTGGTGGCGCCGAAGGGGCTCACGGCCGTCATTCATCCGCGGCCGCTGACGGGCCTGGAAGGCAAGTTTTCGCTGCCCTATACCGTGGCTGCCGCGCTGGTGGACGGCGCGGTGCCGATGAGCGCTTTCACCGATCAACAGGTCATGCGACCCGCACTGCAGACCCTGTTGCGCAAGGTGCACGCGCGTGAAGTGGAAGGTGATCCCGTGTCGGTGGAAACACCGCGCTTTGCGGACGTGACGTTGACCCTCGCCGGCGGCCGCAAGGTGCAGAAGCGCGTGCAGTATCCGCGCGGGGCGGCGGCGAACCCAATGACGCAGGAAGAGCTGGACGCGAAGTTCCGGGATTGCGCGGCGGTATGCCTGCCCGCGCCCGCTGTCGAAGAAGCGCTGGCGATGCTGCACGGCATCGACCGGCTGCCGGATCTGGGCGCCTTGATGACGGTGCTGGGCGGCAGCGCCCGCTAACCGCGCCCGATTACTGGGCGGGCTTGATGTTGGCCGCCTTGATGATCTTGCGCAGCCGCTCGGTATCGTCCTGCATGAACCGCGCCAGTTCCTCCGGCGTGCTCGCGCGCGGATCCGCGCCGACAACGATCAGGCGCTGCTTGATGTCCGGCTGCGCGAGGATGGTCGCCACATCCTTGTTGATCTTCTGGATGATGGGCTTGGGCGTTTTCGCCGGCACGAAGATCGAATACCACAGCACGTACTCGAAGCCGGGCACGCCCGCCTCCGCGATCGTCGGCACTTCCGGCGCCGCGAGCGAACGCTGCGCGCTGCTAACCCCCAGCGCGCGTAATTTTCCCGACTTCACGTGCGGCAGCAGTGGCGGGATGGGATTGAAGGTCGCCTGCAACTGCCCGCTCACCACATCTATGACGGCCTGGCCCGCGCCCTTGTACGGCACGTGGATCATCTTCGCCCCCGTCATCGACAGGAAAAGCTCCATCACCAGGTGGCTGGGCGAGCCCTCGCCCGCGGAGGCGTAGGTCAGTTTGCCCGGCTGCGCCTTCGCCAACGCGATGAGATCCTTCACCGAATTCGCCGGCACGGCGGCGTTGATCACCAGCATGTTGGCGTTAGTGGTGAGCAGCGTGACCGGCGCGAAATCCTTCACGGGGTCATAGGGCAGCTTGTCCATCAGCAGCGGGTTGATGACCAGCCCGCTAGAAGTGCCGAACAGCATGGTGTAGCCATCGGGCGCCGAACTCGCGGCGATCTGCGTACCGATCACGCCGCCCCCGCCCCCGCGGTTGTCCACGATGACCTGCTGGTTCCACAGTCCGCCCAGCTTCTGGCCAACCATGCGCGCGACGATGTCCGTGCCGCCACCGGGCACGAAGGTGACGATGAAGCGGACCGGGCGGTTGGGAAAATCCTGGGCGGAGGCGGCGGCTGCGGAAAAACAGAGGACGGAAAGAACGGGCAACAGCTTAAGCATGTCAATTTTCGCAATCTCGAATAACTGCCGACTACATAAAACATCTCGCACGGTAAAACTTCTAGAAAATATACATTCACTTACGGCTTTGTTAAGGGCCCCTCAACTCTGACTGCAATCTCAGACAGGTTAGATAGGATTTTACTATGTTCAACATCGGTGTTCAGCAAGTAATCCCCTGTCTGATTTTTCGGAATTTTCTTTCGATACCAAAAAAACTGGCCCCGACCACCGCACTCCCGCGCGCCTCCAGCGCCCTCCCGCATCTTCCAGAACATATTCCTTATTGTGTAAGGCTGATTCTGCTTTCTTTCAAAATACGAGCGTAACGATCGGACTCGCTTTGAATAAACTGTGCAAATTCATTAGGTGTGCTGCCAACAATCTCTGCACCATCCCCACTAAGTCTCTCACGAAGCTCTGGAGAACGGACTGCCGAAGCAGCAGCAGCCCCGAGGCGCTCGACAGCCATTTTTGGTGACCCCGCGGGAAGCAATATGCCAAACCAGGAACCAGTATCCACCCCCGGCACAGTCTCAGCGATTGTTGGCAGATCAGCCAAGGCCGGCACCCGTTTAGAGGTCGTTACAGCTAAAGCGCGCAAACGACCACCTTTCAAGTGCGGCATTGCTGATACTAACCCGGTTGCCATCAATCCAATATGCCCGGCGAACAGATCCACTTCAGCAGGAGCGGCACCCTTATATGGGACGTGGGTCATTTGAGCACCTGTCACCGTCCTGATCTGTTCCACGATGATGTGTCCAATGCTTGCGACTCCAGAAGAGCCAAAAATAATTTGATTCGGCTTGGACTTCGCAAGCGCGATCAGATCTTTGACATTTCTTACTGGAATCGAAGGATGCGCGACCAGCACGTTGGGGGTAATAACGGTGAGGGATGCGGGCGCAAAATCACGAATGGAGTACCCCAGATCATTACGAAGGTGGGGCGTTATCGCAAGAATTGAAGCCGAAGTCATAAATGCTGTGTATCCGTCAGCTGGCGAACGTGCAGCAACCTCTGCTCCAATGACCCCATTCGCCCCGGGGCGGTTGTCCACTATGACTTGGCGGCCAAGATCTTTACTCATGACCTGAGCAAGTGTTCTGGCAACAATGTCGGTTGTCCCCCCAGGAGGAAATGGAACGATCAAACGCACCGCCTTAACGGGGTAGTCGGACTGCGCCAGACTATTAGCTGAATATAAGGCAATTGTGAAAATGAGAAAAGTGCTTGCAACAAAACTTTTCATTACACCACTCCTGTCGCACTCACTTTTGGCACGCCCATTCCCAAGCCTTTTCCATATCGATCCGCAAACTCCGGGGCTAGTGGGCGAGCATTATTGTTTAACCAGAGTCTAAGCATATGTCGCTTGCGATCGGACTCCTCAAAGTCCTCGTAACTAGTTCGTGAGTGCAGGCATACATGGTTATTAAGAAATTGCATATCCCCCGGTTCAAGAATCATTTCCAGGCGAATATCTTCACGTGCGGCAGTTTCATTCAGGAATTTCATCGCAGCTTCTTCTTGCGCCGTGAATTTCAGACCGGCTTTACGGGCGGCTTGCATTATTGCTGTGAAAACATAGCGACAAGAAAGCTTGCCTTCGTGGTAGCTATAGATAGGAATGCGATGGGGGGTAATAGGTGCGTAGCCAGGCAACTCCTCACCACGCAGGTCGTAATGGAATCCTTCATACAAAACGTCCAGATACTCGGGATGCTGCAGAAGCACTTCATTATAAATTTTTGTTGTGCTTGCAACTTTGCTTATCCCCCCCGTTTTTGCCGTACGAAAGCACAACAATCCAACAATATCGCAATTGTCATTATGAAAATAAAGTTCTGCGGTGGTTTGATAACCACGCACATCCTTTTCCATATATTTCTTTCCCGCTATTGCCCGAACATGACCCAGCAGGTGCCCCTCTGCATTTTGCGAGATGGGGCTGCCGAAATACGTCCCAATTCCCCAGAAAATTCGAGCGATTTCGTCATCGCTATACTTGCCAAATGGAAGCCCGCGAATGACCGTAAATCCACGTCCGTTATTCAACTCTTCCAGAACATTGGAAAGCTCGGATGCAATAGACGGCAGCGGAAAGTCTTGCTTGCGAATCGACGTGAGCTCTAGATCCTTGACACGCGGCAGGACCAAATCAATGTTCCTGATTGCAGCCTCTGAAAGGGTATAGACCCAAGAGGCGTCACCCGGCAATTCACTTCCACACCACGCACTACGGTCTGTGACGGGGCGACGCAAAACCCCACGTTCTGAAGATGGCATTTTCTCCTCCAAGGTATAACCACTACAGGAATTTCTATTTTTTTAGCCCAGCTTTTTTGAACAAATCGGTCAATTGCAATTCGTCAATCAGAAAGAATGGCTCTCGATACTTGGTCCATGTATCTGCCTTTCCCGCGGCGAACAGGAAATTTAAACGCTTCTTTTGACTGGCTGCGACTATATCGCCGGCCCGACAAGCGGTCAATCGCGCGGTGTTGGGTGCAAGTTCCCCACTCGCGTGATTCTTCGGACTCTGCATCGACCCGAGAGGGCTGAATTCGACGCAGCGTGACTGCATCGCGCGCGCGCGGGCAAGACCAGATGCGTGAGGATCCTGACTATCACCGCAGGCGCCTCGATGGCGGCGATGATCTTCAACTCGCCGCCACACTGCTGACAGCATGAATACGGTCGAGCAGTAAGACATAGGGAACGAAATGTATGAATGCAAGACCTGACCACCGACAGTCTGGCCAAACGGTCAAAGGGGTATGTCCCCCCTTGCCACCCCGAGCTGGGCCGGTTGCAACACTCGTTTTCGACCGGTTCTTAGCTGCCGCTCGCGCCTGAAGCGGCGGCAGGAGCGCAGGGAATGCACAGCACCACGGTGGTTCCGACCCCGCTCTTGCTTTCGATCTGCATTGTTCCGCCGTGCAGATGGAGGATTTCCTTCGCGATGCTTATGCCCAAACCCGTGCCGGGAACCTTGCCGGAAGTATCCGCCCGGTAAAATCGCTCGCCGACGCGCGCAAGTTGTTGCGTCGTCATGCCGATGCCGTGGTCGGTGATGCTGACGCAGGCCCGCACCGGGAGATCGCCGTCCCCCGGCACCAGCTCCAGATTGACCGCCACGCCGCAGCCGGGGGGGGAGTATTTATAAGCGTTGGACAGCACGTTGCTGATGGCCTGGACGAGTTTCTTGCGATCGGCGCGAACCCTAAACGGGCCGGTGGCAGCCGGCTGTGCGGGCGGACTGTATCCTTCGGGCACCGGAAACTCTTTGAGTATTTCGGAGAGCAAGGCGCGCAGGTCCAGGTCCTCAATGATGAAGTCTTTGCCGCGCTGCTCATCAATGCGCACCAGATCGAGCAGCTCATTGATGATGGACACCGTATGCTTGGATTGCCTTACGATAGTGGACAAAAAATCATGCCGGTCCGCCTCGTTAAACTCGCGAGTGAGAAGAAGTTCGGCGAAGCCATAGATGCTGGTCATCGGAGTGCGCAATTCGTGCGCGGCGAAGGAGAGAAATTCGCTCTTGAGGCGATCGACTTCGGTTTCGCGGGTGACATCGCGAACATAGAGGATCTGCGACACTGCCGCCGAATCCGCCACGCGCAAAGCGCATTGGAGCACGCACTTGGTGTCGCCGGCGATTTCGATCAGATGCCGCCGCGGGTCTGCGCCGCCGGCAGCCGGGACGGCCAACTGCGCCTCACGCAGCGCCGTCACACCGGGAAAACGCCCCTGTGCGCTGCAAACGAGCGCCAGTTTGGCTGAAAACGCAGCGTCATCCAAACCTGCAATCTGCGGCCACTCGAGGCCGCTCAGGCGCAGGAAAGCCGGACTCGCATACATCACGCACAGGCGTTCGTCGAAGGAGACAAAACCGTCCGGGCTGAGTTCAAAGATCGCGCTCAATTGCTGACTCGCCATCTCGCGCGCCGCAAGCGCGCGAAAGAGCATGAAGAACAGGCATGCCGCCAGAATGCTCATCGCCGCCGCCGCCCCCAAAACATTGTTTTGGTGGGCCTGGTATGGGGCGAGCACATCGCTCAGCGCCTCCCCCAATGCAAAAGTCATGCCGTATTCGCGCAGCGTGTAGTAACCGTAAATCCGTTCGTGGCCATCGACAGCCCCGATCCGTCGAAAACTGCCCGCCTCTGGTGCGCCCTCAATCAGGAAAGGCCGGTCTCTGGGGATCATCAGGCCCAAGTCCGAGTGGAGGGCCGGATAGCGAGCCATCACCTCCCCCGTATTGCGGACCACCGTGGCAACCGAATCTTTGCCGCTAAGCAATCTTTTTGCAAATCCGGCGAACTGGTCCGGACTTACCGACACCACCACCACCCCGTTGAATCGGCCGTTTTGGAAGAGCGGTCTGCTGAGCTGGATCGACCACTTCCCGGAAACCTTGCCCAAGAGCGGCCTGCTAACGAACATGTTGTCCGCATTGCCGCCTTGCTGATGAACCTTGAAGTGCTCGCGCCCGCTCAAATCCGTGCGATCAGTCGTCGGCGCGAGGCTGGAGAACGCAAGGATTCCGTCCTTGTCGATCACCCCAACCTGAAAAATAATATCGTCGATGTTCGCCTTCGTTTTCAAGACCAGCGTCGAGAATTTCTGCCAATCACCGTCCCAATGATCGCGCACGTCAAGCATGAACTCATTGATGCGCTTTAGCGTGGAGCGCGAATACTCCGCGAACACCTGAGCCTGGGCGGAGGTTCTCAACTCGGCTTCGCGCGTGTAGTCAGCGTGGCTGCGATAAAGCTCATATCCGGCGGCCATCCAGATACCCGCAAGACACAAGAGCGCCAGCAGAGCCAGCTGCGATTTAATCCGGAGCATTGGATGTTTCAGGGCAACACCACTTCAGGGCCTATAGGGTCAGTTCTTGACATTGCACTTAGCCAGGAGTTGTTGCAGCGACGCCGGGATTTTCTGCGTTTCAATTGCGCGCTGGATCTTGGATATTCGCGATGGTGATACATCGCCGTGCTTTGCGACTTCCCGCAACGGCAAATTTGCCACCCGCCGCAACAAGTAAACCCACGCCTGAAAACTCTCGCTGATGGCGACGAGAGCGCAGCGTCTTCTCGTCTTTGATTCCATAGGTCGATAGCACTGCTTGCGTCAGAGTCGGGGCTTAGGGCCAGAAATTTTCTGACGCAGACTGAATCATCACCCGGCAAGAAGCGGTCAATGAGGACGACTGTCGGCGACATATTCTTGTACTTCCCCATAAAAGCAGTAGAAGACGTCACCCCGGCCATTTCAAAGCGGATCGGATCGGCCACTTTCTCGACGAGAGCCAGCATCTTCTCGTCATCGCCAAGCACAAGCAGGCGGTTGGGCTTGCGGGCGCCAAGTTTCAAGACGGCTCTTTCAGGGACGCCAGAATCGATGTGGCAATTACTCACATTATCAGTCTAGTTGAAGCGTTTTCGCACAAAGCGTTTTCGGACATTGTTAATATTTATTATATTTGTTAATATATATTATAAATATCTTATTTTACCTATATCTATTTATCTATATAAAGCGCAAGCTGAGACCGCTGCGGGTATTGGCGCATCAGGCTCAATCCTGAAGATGGGATCCAATGCGATGGGCTTGTCGCTGTGTATCCGCCACTTGGTCAACAAATTGCAATCGGCAACCCGCTCATGAAAAACAGCCTGCTTGACCTTCATGCCACCGACGCCAGCCTCTCCGCAGCGGGCGACCCGCCGGAGCGGCGTAACGCCGCCATTGATCTGGAGATATGCCGCCCCATTCTCTCCGGCACCGCTACCGCCGAGCGAAAAAGGCCCGCATGTTAAAAGCTCGGCGTTCAATTCTAATTTCCCTCTTGATTGTTTTTGCGTCAATTTGGATAACAACCCTAATCTTGTCCGCACAGGATCGGTCGCGCGTGTTGGCGCAGTCTACCCAGCGCGTTGAACGGTTGGCGAAAGCCGCTGCATTCCATGCTGAAAGAAGTGTTTTGGGCGCTGATATCTTGGCAAAATTTTTGG
>CANJHY010000068.1:0-23438 GCA_947474275.1 Betaproteobacteria bacterium | reverse complement strand
GCCTCGGCCAGCAGGTGACGGCACTCGACCGCGTCGGGCTGTATGTGCCGGGCGGCAAGGCCGCTTATCCGTCGTCGGTATTGATGAACGCGTTGCCGGCCAAAATCGCGGGCGTGCGCGAAATCATCATGGTTGTGCCGACGCCAAGTGGCGAGAAAAATCCGTTGGTATTGGCCGCTGCGGCGTTGGCGGGTGTGGACCGCGTGTTCGGCATCGGCGGCGCGCAGGCAATCGGCGCGCTCGCTTACGGCACATCGACGGTGCCGCAGGTCGACAAGATCGTCGGCCCCGGCAACGCGTACGTCGCCGCCGCCAAACGCCGCGTGTTCGGCGTCGTCGGCATCGACATGGTGGCGGGCCCGTCGGAAATCCTCATCGTGTGCGACGGCAGCACCGATCCCGACTGGATCGCCATGGATCTCTTTTCCCAGGCCGAGCACGACGAACTGGCGCAGGCGATTTTGCTCGCGCCGGGTGCGCACTATATCGACCAGGTCGCCGCCAGCATGGAGCGCCAGCTGGCGGGCTTGCCGCGGCGCGACGTGATCAAGGCTGCTCTCGAGAAGCGCGGCGCGCTGATCGAAGTGCGCGATGTCGAAGAGGCGTGCGAACTGGTCAACAAGATTGCGCCCGAGCATCTGGAACTGTCGGTCGCGAATCCCGAGGCGCTGCTGCCGAAAATACGCAATGCCGGCGCGATTTTCCTCGGCGCCTACACCTCCGAGGCGCTCGGTGACTACTGCGCCGGGCCCAACCACGTGCTGCCAACGTCGCGCACTGCGCGTTTTTCGTCGCCGCTGGGCGTCTACGATTTCCAGAAACGCTCGAGCGTGATCGCGGTGTCGAAAAAAGGCGCGGCCAGGCTCGGCGCAATTGCGATGGAACTCGCGCGCGGCGAAGGCCTTGCCGCGCATGCCAAGGCGGCCGAGTACCGGATGAAGTGATAGTTTGATCATGCAGAAAACGCCTGAAGACATCATTCGCAGCGAGATACTGGCTTTCAAGGGGTATCGCGTGCCCGACCACGCCGGCATGATCAAGCTCGACGCCATGGAGAATCCGTATCGCCTGCCCGCGGACCTGATGGCGGCGGTCGCGGCGCGCGTGACGGACGCCGCGCTCAATCGCTATCCGGATTTCGAAGCACCGGGGCTCAAAGCGCAATTGCGCGCGCTGATGCGCGTGCCTGACGGCATGGACATCATCCTCGGCAATGGCTCCGACGAATTGATCCAGATGCTCATGCTCGCGGTCGCGCGGCCAGGGGCCGCAATGGTCGGCCTCGAGCCGTCGTTCGTGATGTTCCGCATACTGGCGACCGTCGCCGGGCTTAATTACGTCAGCGTGCCGCTGACCGATGACTTCAACATCGATGCGGCAGCAACGCTGGCGGCGATCGAGCAATATCAACCGCCGCTGATTTTTATTACCTACCCGAACAATCCAACCGGCAATCTGTTCGACGCCGCCGTGGTCGAGCGCATCATCAAGGCGGCGCCCGGCATCGTGGTGGTCGACGAGGCTTATCACGCTTTTGCGTCGGCCAGCTTCATGCCGCGCCTGGCCGAGTTTCCGAACCTGCTGGTGATGCGCACGGTGTCCAAGCTGGGACTCGCGGGGCTGCGCCTCGGTCTGCTGGCCGGGCGCAGTTCATGGCTGGAGCAGATAGCCAAATTGCGATTGCCGTATAATGTCAATGTCCTGACGCAACTCGCGGCGGGCGAAGTTTTGCGGCACCCGGAAGTGTTCGACGCGCAGGCCGCCACCATCCGCGGCGAACGGGCGCGCCTTACCGCCGAACTGCGGCGCATTCCCGGGGTCACAGCCTACGCCAGCGAAGCGAACTTTATTTTGTTCAAGGTGGCCGGGGCGGACAAGATTTTCGACGGGCTCAAACAACGCGGGGTCCTGATCAAAAGTATGCATGGCTCGCATCCGCTGTTGTCTGATTGCCTGCGGGTAACGGTGGGTACGCCCACAGAAAACGTGCAATTCCTGGCGGCACTTGCCGCGCTCATGTCCTGACTTTTTACATAACTGAACCGACCATGGCCACGCGCAGCGCGGAAATCAAACGCGATACCAAAGAAACGCAGATCCGCGTCAAGCTCGATCTTGACGGCAGCGGCGCGAGCCAGCTCGCGACCGGGGTGCCGTTTCTCGATCACATGCTCGATCAGGTCGCGCGCCATGGCGCGTTCGACCTCGAAATCGAAGCCAGGGGCGATCTGCACATCGACGCGCATCACACCGTCGAGGACATCGGCATCACGCTCGGCCAGGCCTTCGTCAAGGCGCTCGGCGCCAAGGATGGCATACGCCGTTACGGCCACGCCTATGTGCCGCTCGACGAAGCGTTGTCGCGCGTGGTGGTCGACCTCTCGGGCCGTCCGGGACTGTCGCTGAAAATCGACTTTGTGCGCGCGCGTATCGGCGAGTTCGACGTCGATCTGGTGCATGAATTCTTCCAGGGCTTCACCAATCACGCGCTGGTCACGCTGCACGTCGACAATCTCAAGGGCGACAACGCGCACCACCAGGCGGAAACCGCATTCAAGGCATTCGGCCGCGCCTTGCGCATGGCGGTCGAGCTCGACCCGCGCATGAAGGGCGTGCCGTCGACCAAGGGCAGTCTCTAGAGTGCCTAACACCATGAAACGCGCGATGCGCTGTCACGATTTTGGCTCAGGGCTAGAAGAAAGTCCCGCGGCTTAGTCATTCTAAGCAAGGGGCTTTCGACAACGCCATGTGCCAAAACTCGTGCCAGTCCGAAGGGTTGCAGCCAGAATCGGCGCTATCTGCGTTGCTCGTCTTGCGAATACATAGAGTATTCGCTTCACCGGGCGCCTTGCTATCACCAATTCTGGCAGCAACGCACACGTGTTTCATGGTGTTAGGCACTCTCGGCCGGCCTTCTGGCAGCGCCGCGCCGAGCTTTCGCATATGACTGATATCGCCGTCATCGACTACGGGATGGGCAACCTGCATTCCGTCGCGACCCGCTTGAAACAGGCGGCGCCCGGACTTGAGGTCACGGTCACCGGCGATCCCGCGGTAGTGGCGCGCGCCGCGCGGGTGGTGTTTCCCGGGCAGGGTGCGATGCCCGACTGCATGCGTGAACTCGACGCGCATGGCTTGCGCGAGGCGGTGCTCGACGCCGCGTACAACAAACCCTTTCTCGGCATCTGTATCGGATTGCAGATGTTGTTCGCCCACAGCGACGAGGGCGACGTCGCCTGCCTCGGCGTGCTGCCGGGACGGGTGCGCCGGTTCGCCGGCGCCATGGTCACCGCCGCCGGTGAGCGCGTGAAGGTGCCGCACATGGGCTGGAACCGTGTGCGCCAGGTTGCGCCGCACCCCTTGTGGGGCGGCGTGCCCGATGAGACGCGGTTTTATTTCGTGCACAGCTATTACGTGGAAACCGCCGCACCCGGGCTGGTGGCCGGTAGCAGCGACTATCCGCAGCCGTTTACCTGCGCGATTGCGCGCGAAAACGTGTTTGCGGTGCAGTTTCACCCCGAAAAAAGCGGTGCGGACGGGCTGCAGCTGTTGCAGAACTTCGTGCAGTGGCAGCCCGCCGGCCGGCTCCAGCGTCCGCGCCGTACGGTGGCTGCGGGTTGAGGCGCTATGCGAACCGCCGCCGCGTGTAGTATGATGATTTTCAACCGTGATTTCACCAGCCTTTGTCCTCCTCAGCTGCGCTTTCGCATAACGCCCCTTCCTCCGGCAGGACTAATCCCGGCTTTTCCGAACGACTTCCCGTAACCAGTTACCGCGCAGCATGCTGATAATCCCGGCGATAGATCTCAAGGACGGCAAGTGTGTACGCCTGAAACAAGGCGACATGACGGACGCCACCGTTTTTTCGGAGGACCCCGGCGCGATGGCTGAGCAATGGGTGAAGCAGGGCGCGCGCCGCCTTCACGTGGTCGATTTGAACGGGGCGGTCGCCGGCAAGCCGAAAAACGAAGCTGCCATCAAGGCCATCATGGCTGCGGTGGGCGACCGCATACCGGTGCAACTCGGCGGCGGCATCCGCGATCTCGACACCATAGAGCGCTATATCGACAGCGGCATCCGTTACGTGATCATCGGCACTGCCGCGGTGAAAACGCCGGGTTTCCTGCATGACGCGTGCACCGCGTTCACTGGCCACGTGATGGTGGCGCTCGACGCCAAGGACGGCAAGGTCGCGGTCGACGGCTGGTCGAAAATGACCGGCCACGACGTGATCGACCTCGCAAAGAAATTCGAGGATTACGGCAGCGAAGCCATTATCTACACCGATATCGGCCGCGACGGCATGCTGACGGGCGTCAATATCAAGGCCACCGTCGAACTCGCGCGCCAGCTGTCGGTGCCGGTGATCGCGAGCGGCGGCATTACCGATCTCGAAGACGTCAAGGCGCTGTGCAAGGTCGAGTCCGACGGCATCATAGGCGCGATCACCGGGCGCGCGGTGTACCAGGGCACGCTCGATTTCGCCGCCGCGCAGAAGCTCGCCGACAAACTATCGCAAAAGAAAGGAGAGGCGTGAGGCGTTAGGCGTGAGGCGGTTCCAGCTAGTTCCCTCTTTCCTCTCTCCCTTCTCCTGTCGCCCGATGGGCCTCGCCAAGCGCATCATCCCCTGTCTTGACGTCAACGCCGGGCGCGTCGTCAAGGGCATCAACTTCGTGGGTCTGCGCGATGCCGGCGATCCGGTCGAAGTCGCGGCGCGCTACAACAAGCAGGGCGCCGACGAACTCACGTTTCTCGACATTACCGCGAGCAGTGACAGCCGCGACCTGATACTGCACATCGTCGAAGCCGTCGCCACCCAGATTTTCATTCCACTCACCGTCGGTGGCGGCGTGCGCAAGGTCGAAGACGTCAGGCGCCTGCTCAACGCCGGCGCCGACAAAGTCAGCATCAATACCGCGGCGGTGCAAAATCCGCAACTGGTTGCCGACGCCACCACGCATTACGGGTCGCAATGCATAGTTGTCGCCGTCGATGCCAAGCGCAAGCCGGGAGATGGGCCGCCGCGCTGGGAGGTTTACACCCATGGCGGGCGCACGGCGACGGGCCTCGACGCGCTGGAGTGGGGACGCAAGATGCAGGAGTTCGGCGCCGGCGAGATCCTGCTCACCAGCATGGACCGCGATGGCACGCGCGCGGGGTTCGACCTCGAACTCACGCGCGCTTTTGCCGACGCGCTTGAAATTCCGGTGATTGCGAGCGGCGGGGTCGGCAATCTCGAGCACCTGGTTGACGGCATTGTCGAGGGCCATGCGAGTGCGGTGCTCGCCGCGAGTATTTTTCACTACGGTGAATTCACCGTGGCGATGGCCAAGCAACTGATGGCCGCGCGCGGCGTCGAAGTGAGATTGTAAGGCGGACGGAGTAAAATCGCGGCTGGCGGTTACATGTTCAACCTTCATCGCGCGGCGCTTACGGCATATGTCGGACAACTGGCTTAACAAGGTAAACTGGGCGCAGGATGGGCTGGTGCCCGCAGTCGCCCAGGAAACGGCGAGCGGCCGCGTGTTGACACTCGCGTGGATGGACCGCGAAGCGCTGAAAAAGACCGTCGAAACCGGCGAAGTCCACTACTGGTCGCGTTCGCGCAAGAAGATCTGGCACAAGGGCGAGGAATCCGGCCACGTGCAGAAAGTGCGCAGCATCCGGCTGGATTGCGACGAGGACGTGATACTGGTGGAAGTCGAGCAGGCGGGCGGCATCGCCTGCCACACCGGCCGCCACAGTTGTTTCTATCAGCAGCTTGTCAATGGCGAATGGGTGGAGACGGAGCCGGTATTGAAAGATCCGCGGAACATCTACAAAAAATGATTGACCCCACGATACTGCGGCGCCTGTCCGCGACCATCGCCGAGCGCAAGGGCGCCGACGCCGCGAGTTCTTACGTCGCCGGGCTGTTCGGCAAAGGCCACGACGCGATACTCAAGAAAGTCGCGGAGGAGGCCGCCGAAACGCTGCTGGCGGCCAAGGACGGTGATAAACTGCACGTCGTGCGCGAAACCGCCGACCTGTGGTTTCACTGCCTGGTGTTGCTGGCGTGGCACGGACTGACGAGCGACGACGTGCTGGCCGAATTGCACCGGCGCGAAGGCATTTCGGGCGTCGACGAGAAAAAGTCGCGCAAGTGACCGCGCGCATCGGCGGCGGCGCGCAAACAGGGCAAAGTTAGGCGCAGACGAAAGAAACTACACGAAAAGCCGCGCGCTCGAGAGCGCGGGCGTTTTCAAGTCAGGGGAGTGGGAACATGGGTTCATTAAGCATTTGGCACTGGCTGATCGTGCTGGTGGTCGTGGTGCTGATATTCGGCACCAAGAAGCTGCGCAACCTGGGCGGTGACCTCGGCAGCGCGGTCAAGGGCTTCAAGGACGGCATGAAGCCGGAAGACGACAAGCCGCAGCCGCACGCGGAAATTCACCCCGCCGCCGGCCAGACCATCGAAGGCGAAGTGAAGAAGGAAACGCAGTCGAAAGTGTGAGGCGCAAGGCCGACGGGGCAAAGCATGGTCTCCCCGTTTCCCGCCCCTCGCTCCCCATTTCATGTTCGACGTAGGATTCTCCGAAATCGTCGTTATCGCGGTCGTCGCGCTGATCGTGATCGGGCCCGAGCGCCTGCCGAAAGTGGCGCGCACGCTTGGCCATCTGTTCGGACGCATGCAGCGCTACGTCAACGACGTGAAATCCGATATCTCCCGCGAAATGGAACTCGATGAACTGCGCAAGCTGCAGGCGAGCGTGCAGGACGCGGCGCACGCCATCGAGCAGACGGTGACCAAGGAAGTCAGCGCCACCGAATCGCAGTTGAACAGCATCGCGACAACCGCGCAGGAAGCCGTGCAGCCGGCGGTGGAGCCGGCGGTCGCGGCTGGCGCCGACGCCATTGTCACGCCGGCGACCAGCGCGCAGCTCGAACTCGGGCTTGACGCGGCGGCGCAGGCGGCGCGCAAGCAAGCCTGAACACGACGCCGCGCACCAGACGCGCGGCAACCCCCATGAGCACACAAGATACTTTCATTTCCCATCTGGTCGAATTGCGCGACCGGTTGCTGCGCGCGATCCTCGCCGTACTGATTGTGTTCCTGTGCCTGTTTCCGTGGGCCAAGGACATGTACACCCTGCTGGCGCAGCCGCTGCTTGCGGTGTTGCCGCAGGGCGGCCAGATGATAGCCACCGACGTGGTCGGCGTGTTCCTGGTGCCGATGAAGGTCGCGCTGCTGGTCGCGTTCGTGATCGCGCTGCCCTACGTCCTGTTTCAGATATGGGCGTTCGTCGCGCCCGGCCTTTACACGCATGAAAAACGGCTGGTGCTGCCACTCATCATTACCAGCACGCTGTTGTTCATCGCCGGCATGGCGTTCGCGTACTTCCTGGTTTTCCCGGTGGTGTTCACGTTCATGGCGTCGATCGCGCCCGAAGGCGTGGCGTGGATGACCGACATCGAAAAGTATTTGAGTTTCGCGCTGACCATGTTCGTTGCGTTCGGCGTTACGTTCGAGGTGCCGGTCGCCGTGGTCCTGCTGGTGCGCATGAATATCGTGACCGTCGAAAAGCTGCGCGAGATCAGGTCCTATGTAATCGTCGGCGCATTTGTGATCGGCGCGGTGTTTACCCCGCCGGACGTAATTTCACAGTTGATGCTGGCGGTGCCGCTCTGGGTCCTGTACGAACTCGGCATCCTGGCCGCCAGCATGATGGCGAAGCCGCAGGCGGCGGACGGCGACGCAACGGCGCCCGCCAAACCTGAAGCCGAACCGGGCAAGGACTGATTCGGGGCCTGCTTTAGCGCGTTATTTCTCGTCGCGCCGCGGTTTCGGCCGTTTGCCGACGCTTACCTTCACGGCCATTTCGTTTTTTTCGCGCGTCACCTTGAGCGTCGCGACGGTGCCCGGCTTCAACGCCGAGATCAGGTTGAGCGTGCTTGCGTAATCGGTCACCGCCTTGTCCTCGACGCCGACCAGCACGTCGCCGGGCTTGATGCCTGCCTTGTCGGCCGGACTGGCGTTGACCACTTCCGTAATCAGCGCGCCGTTGACTTTCGACAGCTTGAGCGTTTCGGCGAGTTCCGGCGTCAGGTCCTGCACGCCGATGCCGACCCAGCCGCGCGTCACCGTGCCGTTTTCGATGATTTGCTCCATCACCTGTTTGGCGAGGCTGGAGGGAATCGCGAAGCCTATGCCCTGCGAGCCGCCGCTGCGCGTGTAAATCGCGGTGTTGATGCCGACCAGGTTGCCGCTCACGTCGACCAGCGCGCCGCCGGAATTGCCGGGGTTGATGGGGGCGTCGGTCTGGATGAAATTCTCGAAGGTGTTGATGCCGAGATGGCTGCGGCCGAGCGCGCTGATGATGCCCGAAGTGACGGTCTGGCCGACGCCGAACGGATTGCCTATGGCGAGCACGATGTCGCCGACACGCGCCTGCTCGGACAGCGCGAAGGTCGCCGCCGGCAGATTCTTGAGATCGATTTTGAGCACTGCCAGGTCGGTTTCCGGATCACTGCCAACCACGCGCGCCTTGGCGCGGCGCATATCCGACAGCGCCACTTCGATTTCGTCCGCCGCTTCGACCACGTGCTGGTTGGTCAGCACATAGCCCTTGTCGCTGACGATTACGCCCGAGCCGAGGCTGGAGCTGCGCCGCGTCTGCGCGTCGAATTGCTCGCCGAAAAAATAGCGAAACACCGGGTCTTCCATGAACGGATGGCGCGGCACCTTGGTTTCCTTGCTGGTGTAGATGTTGACCACCGTCGGCATCGCTTTTTTGGCCGCTTCGCTGTAGGAAGCGATTGGCCGGGTTGGCGTAACTGCCGCTTCGTGGGTGGTGACGACATCCACGCTCGCACGCGAATTCAGTCCCAGCAGGTCGGGGCGCAGAGTCGACACCACGAACAAAATGCCGAGGCAGATCGTGGTGGTCTGGGCGAAGACGAGCCAAAGTTTGCGCATAGGGTCAGGCCGCGTGGTTCAAGGTTTCAAGCGGGTTACAATGCATGAAGGGATATTCAATTGTCATCATCCGTCATGCAACGCACCGAACTCGAGACTTATCTCAACCAGTATCTCGATGTCTCCCGTTTCCGCGATTATTGCCCAAACGGGCTGCAGGTGGAAGGGCGCGCCGAAGTCCGCACTATCGTGACCGGCGTCACCGCTTCGCTCGACCTGGTGCGCGCGGCCGTCGAGCGCGGCGCCGATGCGCTGCTCGTGCATCACGGTTATTTCTGGCGGGGCGAAGACCCGCGCGTGACGGGCACGCGCCGCGAGCGCCTGGCGTTGCTGCTCAAGAAAGAACTAAACCTTTTTGCCTTTCATCTGCCGCTTGATGTGCATCCCGAAGTCGGCAACAACATGCAACTCGCGCGCGTGCTCGAACTGCCCTATGCCGGCAGGTTCGGCGAGCAGGACCTCGGCGCGCACGGCGCTTTTGCCCGTCCGATTACACTCGGTGAACTCGCCCGGCGCATCGCGGAACGTCTCGAGCGTGCGCCGCAAGTCATCGGTAACGAAACGAAACCGCTGCACCGCGTCGCGTGGTGCACCGGCGCCGCGCAAAATTATCTCGAAGACGCGGTGCGTCTCGGCGTCGATGCGTTTATTTCGGGCGAAATATCGGAACAGACGGTACATCTCGCGCGCGAGTCCGGTGTCGCGTACATTGCCGCGGGCCATCATGCGACGGAGCGTTACGGCATACGGGCGCTCGGTGAGCATCTCGCAGCGCGCTTTGGCGTCGCCCACCATTTCATCGACATCGCCAACCCCGTATAGCCCGTTTTTGGGCGCTTTCGGGCCGGTGAAATCACGCGCAATCACCTGAAGCAATGGACTATTTTCACGTTCCGCTTAAGTTTTTGCGCGGAAGTCGCTAAACTAACGCTTTTTTGTCCAATCGCCAGCGGGGAATTCCATGTCTGATCAGGAAGTGGATAAGGGTAAACGAGGTTTTCTGATGGCCGCCACCGGGGTTGTCGGTGGTGTCGCCGCAGCGGCAACGGCAGTGCCGTTCGCCGGCAGCATGTTTCCATCCGAACGCGCCAAAGCGGCGGGTGCGCCAGTCGAGGCGGACATCAGTTCGCTGGCGCCGGGCGAAATGAAAATCGTCGAATGGCGCGGCAAGCCGGTGTGGATCGTGAGCCGCACCAAGGAAATGCTCGACGGCATCCAGAAAAATAACGGCCGCGTGTCCGATCCGAAATCGGAAGTCCCGATGCAGCCCGACTACGCGAAAAACGAATATCGCTCGATCAAGCCGGAAATCATCGTGCTGGAAGGCGTGTGCTCGCACCTCGGCTGTTCGCCCCAGTTCAAGTCGGTCGAAGCCAAGAACGACATGGGACAGGACTGGACCGGCGGCTTCTTCTGCCCCTGCCACGGCTCCAAGTTCGATTTTGCGGGCCGCGTCTTCGCGGGCTCGCCAGCGCCGGTGAATCTGCGCGTGCCACCTTACAAGTTCGTCGGTGACGCCAAGATCATCATCGGCGACGACAGCAAGGGGGCGTAACCATGGCCGCAGCGAAAAAAACTCCCGTTACGATTACCTCTGCAGGCCCGCTCAATGGCGCGCTCAGCGGCGTATTGACCTGGGTCGACGCGCGTTTCCCGCTGGTGAAGATGTGGGAAGAGCAGTGGGGCAAGTACGTAGCGCCCAAGAACTTCAACTTCTGGTACTACTTCGGTTCGCTGTCGGCATTCGTGCTCGTGCTGCAGATCGCCACCGGCATCTTTCTGACCATGAACTACAAGCCGGATGCGGCGCAGGCGTTCGCTTCCGTCGAATACATCATGCGCGACGTGTGGGGCGGCTGGTTGATCCGCTACATGCACTCGACCGGCGCCTCGCTGTTCTTCGTCTGCATCTACCTGCACATGTTCCGCGGGCTGCTCTACGGTTCGTACCGCAAGCCGCGCGAGCTGCTGTGGATATTCGGCATGCTGATCTACCTGTGCCTGATGGCCGAAGCGTTTTTCGGCTACCTCCTGCCGTGGGGCCAGATGTCGTACTGGGGCGCGCAGGTAATCGTCAACCTGTTCGGCGCGGTGCCGTTTATCGGAGAAGACCTGTCGATCTGGATCCGTGGCGACTACGTGGTGTCGGATGCAACCTTGAACCGTTTCTTCGCGTTTCACGTCATCGCGATTCCACTGGTGTTGCTGGGCCTCGTTGCCGCGCATTTGACCGCGCTGCACGAAGTCGGCTCCAACAACCCCGACGGCGTTGAAATCAAGAATCAGCCGAAAGACCCGCAGACCGGGCTGCCACTCGACGGCATCTATTCGCATCCGTATTACACCGTCAAGGATGCGCTCGGCGTGGTCGTGTTCCTGATCGTGTTTTCGGTCATCATGTTTTTCGTGCCGGAAATGGGAGGCTACTTTCTCGAGTACAACAATTTCATTCCGGCAGACCCCCTGAATACGCCGCCGCATATCGCGCCCGTGTGGTATTTCACGCCGTATTACTCGATCCTGCGCGCCATACCGCCGCTTTTCAATTCGCAGTTCCCGGGCGTGCTGGGGATGGGCGCGGCGACCATGATCATGTTCCTGCTGCCGTGGCTGGACCGCAGCCCGGTCAAGTCGGTGCGCTACAAAGGCCCCGTGTTCAAGGGCGCGCTGACGATCTTCGTCATCGTCTTTTTGGTGCTGGGCTACCTCGGCACCGAGCCGACCAATTTGTGGGGACAGTTCGGCGCGTGGATGGGCAATGCCGACGTTGCCACCGTCGTCGCGCGTATCTGCACGACCATCTACTTCCTGTTCTTCATTCTGATGCCGTGGTATTCGAAAATCGATGAATGCAAACCTGAACCCGCGAGGTTGACATGGTAAGCGCCTATAGCAGCATGTTTACGCGCGTGGCGATTTGCGCCGCGCTGCTTCTGCCGTTCGCGGCGCGCGCCAGCGAAGGTCCGCGCCTGCAGACCGCGCCGATCAATTCGCACGACCTCGTTTCGCTGCAGAACGGCGCCAAGGTGTTCGTCAACTACTGCCTGAACTGCCACAGCGCCGGTTACATGCGTTACAACCGGCTGCAGGACCTGGGCCTGAACGAGCAGCAGATCAGGGACAACCTGGTATTCACCGGCGTCAAAGTCGGCGAGTTGATGCAGACGGCGATGGACAAAAAAGACGCCAAGGAATGGTTTGGCGTCGCGCCGCCCGATCTCACGGTGACCACGCGTTCGCGCAGTTCCAGCGCCGGCAGCGGCGCCGACTGGATCTATTCGTATCTGCGTTCTTTTTACCGCGATCCGTCGCGGCCGACCGGCTGGAACAACTTGGTGTTCGCCAATGTCGGCATGCCGCATGCGCTGTGGCAGTTGAGCGGTCAGCAGCAATTGCACGAAGAAGTATTCGAATCGGAGCACGCGGCCAAGGCGGCGCTGATCGCGAGCAAGGGTGTTGCCCAGCTTGAAGAGTCGCACGAAATGAAAGACGGCAAGATGGCCGAGCGCTTCGTGCTCAAAACGCTGACCGCGGGCGGCGGCGCCATGTCGCAGCGCGAGTACGACCGGACGGTGACCGATCTCGTCAATTACATGAACTACATGGCGGAGCCGGCGCGCCTCGAGCGCCGGCAAATCGGCTTTTACGCGCTGCTGCTGCTGGGCCTGCTGTTCATACTCGTGTTTGCCCTCAAGAAATCCTACTGGAAGGATGTTCACTAAAACGGTGCCCATATGATGACTCTTTACTCAGGCACGACTTGTCCTTTCAGCCAGCGCTGTCGCAATGTGCTGTATGAAAAAGGCATGGATTTCCAGATCGTCGACGTCGATCTGCACAACAAGCCGGAAGACCTGGCGGTGATGAACCCGTACAACCAGGTGCCGGTGCTGGTCGAACGCGATCTGATGCTCTACGAATCGAACATCATCAACGAGTACATCGACGATCGTTTTCCGCATCCGCAGCTGATGCCCGCTGATCCGGTGATGCGCGCGCGCGCGCGGCTCTTTCTGTTCCGTTTCGAGCACGAGATGTTCACGCACGTCGAAACGCTCGAAAAAGGCAACCAGCGCATCGCCGACAAGGCGCGCGCCGCGATCCGCGACAACCTCGCGCAGATGGCGCCGGTGTTTGCCAAGCAGAAATACATGCTGGGCGACGAGTTCTCGATGCTCGACGTGGCGATCGTGCCGCTTCTGTGGCGGCTCGATTATTACGACATCCAGCTGCCCAAGCAGGCCGCACCGCTCATGAAGTACGCCGAGCGCCTGTTCAGCCGCACCGCGTTCATCGATTCGCTGACCGCGTCGGAAAAGGTCATGCGCAAGTAAGGCAGCCGCAATGGCCAAAGAGCGCTCGACCAAACCCTACCTGATCCGCGCCATCTGCGAATGGTGCAGCGACAGCGGGCTCACCGCTTACCTGTCGGTCAAGGTCGATGCGCAGACGCGGGTGCCGATGGAACACGTCAAGAACGGCGAAATCGTGCTCAACGTCAGCCCGGACGCCGCGCACCGGCTGACCATAGGCGACGACACCATACGGTTCGCCGCGCGTTTTTCCGGCGTGTCGCGCGAATGCTCGATTCCGGTCGCCGTGGTGCAGGGAATTTTCGCCAAGGAAAACAGCCAGGGCCTGTTTTTCCAGCCGGAGCCGGCGTCTGCCGCGGAGGCGGAGGCTGACGCTGCGCCTACGCCGCCCGCCCCCGGTGGCAAGCCCAAGCTGCAGATCGTCAAGTAACAGCATCGCCGCTGTTGCGCGGCACGACAAGCGCCGACGATGAAGCCGTCCCCCACGCCCGTCATCGAATATTTTTACACCCTGTCCTCGCCGTGGGCGTATTTCGGCGGGCCCCGCATGGTGGAGATTGCGCGCAAACACGCGGCACGCATCGTGCTGCGCCCCTATGATTTTCTGAATGTTGTGCCGCAGACCGGCGGCATACCGCTGCGCACGCGCCCGCAGCCGCGCCAGGACTACCACGCCATAGAGCTCGACCGCTGGCGCCAGTTTCTCGGCATGCCGCTCAATCTCAAGCCGCGCTTTTACCCGCCGGACAATCGCCCGGCGACGCACGCTGTCATCGCGGCGCAACTCGCGGGACTCGACGCACAGCGCCTGTCGCACGCGATTCTGCAGGCGCTGTGGGCCGAGGAGCGCAACAGCGCCGACCGCGCGACGCTGATCGCAATCGCCGGGGAGAATGGCATGGACGGCGCGAGGCTGTTCGCCGCGGACACCACGGCGGCGGTAGAGCAGGAATTCGCGCGCAACTCGGTGGAAGCGGTGGCGCACGGCGTGTTTGGCTCGCCCACCTATTATTTTGCCGGCGTACCCTACTGGGGGCAGGACCGGCTCGATTTCCTCGATCGCGCTTTAGCCGCCGGCGCTTGACCGCGTCATTGCAAGGAGGCCGCCGTTTTTGACCTGCCCTGCCGAAGTTGCCCGCAAGCGGTGGCACGTGTAGCCTGTAGCTGGGGATAAACTGGCTGACCATCAGCAAAATGCATAAAAATATTCTTCATCGTCTTGCCGCAATTGTACTGCTTGCATTGAGTGCCGCCGCTGCTCCGGCACGGGCGGCGGACAACGAGCCAATCGACAAGCCGCGGGTCGTAGTGCTGTGCCCGGAGTGCGGCATCGTGTCCCACATCCGCCGCATCGACAAGCCGGTCGCGCCCGAGCGCAACCTGCTGCCGAGCATCACGTCGTCGCCCCACGCTGGCGGCATGGGCAACGAGACCCAGACCGTGCCGCTGTTCAGCATCGGCCGCGGCGGCGCGCAACGCGTCCAGCGCGAGCCCGCCACGCGCAGCATGTGGGAAGCCACCGTGCGCTACGACAACGGCCAGTACGGATTCGTCACGTTCGAGATGGAGCCCGATTTGAAAATCGGCGATCGCGTGCGCCATGTTGAAAATACGCTCGAGGCGATTCCAGCCGCGGCACGTTGATCAGGGGCGGCAATCCGCGTCCGTAAAGTTCGCGCGCCGGCCTCTCGCACAACTTTCTCCGCGGCCAGCCAGATATGAGAAAATCACTGCCGGGCCGGGTTAGCTCAGTTGGTAGAGCAGCGCATTTGTAATGCGACGGTCGAGGGTTCGAATCCTTTACCCGGCACCATTGATCCAGTCCCGTTGAGAAAGGCGCGCGTGCAAAACCTGCTTGCTGCCGTTGTCCTGGCCTGCCTCTGCGCCACGCCGTCACTGGCCGCCGAGCCGCAGGGCGTGCTGAAAAAAATCAAGACGACGAAAACAATTGCGCTCGGTTACAGCGAATCCGCGGTGCCGTTTTCTTTCGTCGGCAACGACGACCGGCCGCAGGGTTATTCGGTCGACCTGTGCAAGCGCGTCGCCGACGGCATCCAGCAGCAGCTCGCTCTCAATGAGCTGAAAATCAAGTGGGTCAAGGTCGATGTCGATACGCGCATCCCGTACGTGATGAAAGGGCTGGTGGACATTGAATGCGGCTCCACCACGCACACGCTGACGCGCCAGGAAAAAGTCGATTTCAGCAGCATGACGTTCGTCGACGGCGGCAGCTATATCAGCAAGGCGCGCGCGAAAATTGCGACCATCAAGGACCTCGAAGGCAGGAAGGTGAGCGTGATTCCCGGCACGACCACTGAAAAAGTGCTGCAGACCGCGCTCGACCAGGCGCAGGTCAAGGCGCAGATCCTGCCGGTGCGCACCCACGCTGAAGGCTATGCGGCGCTGCGCGAGGACAAGATCGACGCCTATGCGTCCGACCGCATCATACTGGTCGGGCTCGCGTTGAGCGGCATCGATGCGCCGTCGTACCGCCTGAGCGACGAGATGTTTTCGTACGAGCCCTATGCGTTGATGATGCGCCGCGACGCCGAATTCCGGCTCGCCGTAAACCGCGAGCTCTCGCGGCTCTACCGCAGCGGCGATATTCTGAATATTTACGGGCGCTGGTACGGCCCGCTCGGCGAGCCGAGCACGCTCCTGAAGGCCATGTTTTTCCTGAATGCGACGCCGGAATAGCCGACTTTTCCCGCCCGCCGGCGGCTGCGCACGGCGCCTCAAAACCTGCCATAATCCGGATCCGCGTTGGCGACAGGGGCGTCGCCGTGCAAGAGAATACCTCGCGGTGGAGTTGATTCAGCAGCGGCCGGGTCCGGCTTCATCGTCGTGCGGGAACTTTAAGCGAAGTCGGGCGGTCGATAGTCAGCGCCGGGCTTGAATCGCCCGGACGCAACCCAGGGTGGCAAATACAAGAAGCGCGCGGACAGCAGTCCCGTCAGCGCGGAGGAGAGGTCGTGATGATCAAAGTCGAAAATCTGGTGAAATCGTTCGGCGCCAAGCATGCCGTCGACGATATTTCTTTCAGCGTCGAGCGCGGCGAGGTGCTGGGGTTTCTGGGGCCCAACGGCGCCGGCAAATCGACCACCATGCGCATCATTACCGGGTTTTACCCGCCGACGTCGGGCCGCGTCACCATCGGCGGCTTCGACATCGTCGACGATCCGCTGCCCGCCAAGCGCCTCATCGGCTACCTGCCGGAGAACGCGCCGGGCTACGCCGATATGACGGTGCACGGATTCCTGGGGTTCGCGGCCGATTTGCGCGGGCTCAAGGGCGACGCCAAGAAAAAAGCCGTGCACACCGCGGTCGAAACCTGCTTCCTCGAGGGCGTGCTGTACCAGACCATAGACACCCTGTCGAAAGGCTACAAGCACCGCACCTGCCTCGCGCAATCCATCATTCACGACCCCGACATCCTGGTGCTCGACGAGCCGACCGACGGCCTCGACCCCAACCAGAAGCACGAGGTGCGCGCTCTCATCAAGCGCATGGGCGAGAAAAAAGCCATCGTGTTTTCGACGCACATCCTGGAAGAGGTCGAGGCGGCGTGCACGCGGGTCATCATCATCGACCGTGGCAAAATCGTCGCCAGCGGCACCCCGCGCGAACTGAAGGCGCGTTCCGAGTTTGCCGGTGCGGTACGTTTCGTGACACGCAGCGCGAACGCCGCGACGCTGGGCGCCAAGCTCGCGCCGCTGGCCGCGCGCACCGAAGTGCTGAGCGAAGCCGGCGGCAGCACTGTGATGCGCGCTTATCCGCGCGAGCGCGGCGGCAACGGCGCGTTCGTCGGCAGCATCGCCGAACTCGCGCGCAGCCAAAGCTGGCAGTTCGACGAGATCCACGTCGAGGAAGGGCGGCTCGACGAAGTGTTCCGCTCGATCACCCTGCCGGACACCGTCAAAGGAGCGCATTGAAATGAACGCGCGCAACAACATCATCGCCATCATGAAACGCGAACTCGGCGGCTATTTCACGTCGCCGGTCGCTTATGTGTTCCTTGTCATCTTCCTTTTGCTGACCGGGTTTTTCACGTTTACAGTCGGCAATTTTTTCGAGCGCGGCGAGGCCTCGCTGGTGTCGTTCTTTACCTGGCACCCGTGGCTGTATCTGTTCCTGGTGCCGGCGGCCGGCATGCGCCTGTGGTCCGAAGAGCGCCGCCTCGGCACGCTGGAACTGCTGCTGACCATGCCGATCACGACGTGGCAGGCGATCGTCGGCAAATTTCTCGCGTCGTGGATATTTCTAATCCTCGCGCTGGCGCTGACTTTCCCGGTGTGGATCACGGTCAACTGGCTGGGCCGGCCCGATAACGGCGTGATTTTCGCCGGTTACGTCGGCAGCGCGCTGCTGTCAGGCGCGTATCTCGCGATCAGTTGCATGACTTCGGCGATGACGCGCAACCAGGTGATCAGCTTCATCGTGTCGGTGGTGCTCTGCCTGTTTCTGATCCTCGCCGGCTTCACGCCGGTCACCGATCTGCTGGTGCGTTGGGCGAACCCGGCGGTCGTGCAGACCATCGCGGCGTTCAGCGTCATGACTCACTTCGAAGGCTTTCAGCGCGGAGTGCTCGATTTGCGCGACATCGTGTTTTTCGTGTCGCTGATCGGATTTGCGCTGTTTACGACGGGGGTCGTCATCCGCGGCCACCGCGCAGGCTGAGAGCAGGAATCGCATCCATGAATAAAAAACATTTTGCAACTTTGGTTTATTCGGCCGGCGGTGTCGCCGCGCTGGTGGCGATCCTGATCGCCGTCAATTTTCTGCTCGGCGCGTTCAACGCCCGGGTCGATCTCACGCAGGGCAGCGTTTACACGCTGTCGCAGGGCACCCAGGCCATCGTCGGCAAGCTCGACGCGCCGGTCAAGATCCGGCTTTACTATTCGCAGGGCAGCGCGGTGGTGCCGGTCGGCCTCAAGACTTTTGCCAAACGCGTCGAAGACCTGCTCTCCGAGTTCGAGCGCGCGGGCCGCGGCAAAGTCATCATCGAAAAACTGAACCCGGAGCCCGATTCGGACGCCGAGGATTCGGCGGTGCTCGACGGCATCGAAGGCCAGCTTACCAATACCCAGGAGAAATTTTACCTCGGCCTCTCGGTGAGTTTCCTCGACCAGAAAGCGGCGCTCCCGGTGCTGGCCCCCGACCGCGAGCAATTGCTCGAGTACGACATCACGCGCGCAATCACGCGCGTCGCATCGATCGCCAAGCCGGTGGTCGGCATCATGAGCGGGTTGCCGGTCATGGGGCGCCCCCTGAATCCGATGACCAAGCAGCAGCCGACCGAGCCGTGGACGCTGTCGACCGAACTGCAGAACATATTCACCGTCAAGAAAGTCGATCTCAAGGCCGAAAAGATTCCGGACGACATCAAGGTGCTGCTGGTCATACACCCGCGCGATATTTCGGAGACCACCGAATATGCGCTCGACCAGTTCATCCTGCGCGGCGGCAAGATGATCGCCTTCCTCGATTCGTACGCGTATTTTGACCAGCAGCCCGATCTGCAGAATCCGTTTGGCGGCAACAACGCCGGCCAGTCGACTTTCTACCGCCTGCTCAAGCACTGGGGCTACGGCATGGAAATGGGCAAGGTCGTGGCAGACCTGACGTATGCGAGCGGCGCCGGACCGCGCATTCTGCCGACGCTGCTGTCGCTCAACAGCGAAGCGCTGAACAAGGACGATGTCGTGGCGAGCCAGGTTGGCACGCTGCTGCTGCCGTTCGCCAGCACGTTTACCGGCAAGCCCGCCGAAGGGCTGACGCAAACGGTGCTGGTGCAATCGTCGCCCAACGCGATGCTGGCCGATCTCATCATCGCGACGTTGTCGGGCGAGCCCTCGACGCGCGGTTTCCAGCCGGCGGGTTCGCCCTATCCGCTGGCGATCCGGGTGACCGGCAAATTCAAGACGGCGTTTCCCGAAGGCAAGCCGAAGCCGTACGAGCCGCCGTCGAAAGACCCGAAGAAAGCCGCGGGAAAAGCCGACGAACCGAAGGGTGAGGCCCAGTTGACGGAGGCAGCGCAGGAGAATTCCGTCGTGCTGGTGTCCGACGTCGACATGCTGACTGACGGCGCCGCGGTCGAGATCCAGGAAGTTTTCGGCCAGCGCCTGGCAGTCCCGCGCAACGGCAACCTGAATTTCGCGCAGAGCTTGGTCGAGCAGGTCGCCGGCGACTTCGATCTCACCAAGTTGCGCAGCCGCGCCGCGTTCACGCGTCCGCTCACCGTCATCCAGCAGATGGAGGCGCGCGCGCAGCAGAGCTATCTCGGCAAGATCAAGGAACTCGAGGACAATCTGCAGCAGACGCAGGAAAAGCTGACCGCGCTGCAAAAGACGCGCGCCGGCGCGCAGACCGCGACGATGTCGCCCGAGCAGCAGGTGGAAGTCGAAAACTTCAAGAAGAAAGCGATCGAGACGCGCCGCGATCTTAAGGAGCTGCGCAAGAACCTGCGCGTCGAAAGCGAATCGCTGCAGTTCTGGACCAAGGTCGTCAACATCGGCCTGGTGCCGCTGCTGGTTGTGCTGCTGGGATTCGGGTTGGCGATGGCGCGGCGGCGCAAAACCGTGGTGGTCAAATGAATCGTAAAACGTTCCTCATCCTGATCGGCCTGCTGGTGGTGCTGGGCGGCGCCGGTGCGGCGCTGTTCTGGCAGGACCTCGGCACGTGGCGCAGCAGCAATACCCGTATCGGTTTCAAGCCGTTCGAGAAATTGCCGGTCAACGAGGTCGCGCAAATCCGTTTATATGACGGCAAGGGCGAAGCCACGCTGGCGCTGAAGGACGGCCGCTGGACCGTGAAGGAACTCGGCGACTACAGCGCGAGCGTGCAGGAAATCGGCAACCTGCTGGTGAAACTGCCCGACCTTAAAGTCGTGCAGACGGAAAATGTAGGTGCTACGCTGCTGCCGCGGCTGAGCCTGGTGGCCCCGGCGGCGAACGCAAAAGCGGACGCCAAGGCGGAAGGCGCCGGCACGCAACTGGAATTGAGCGACAAGAGCGGCAATCTGCTTGGCAGCCTGCTGCTCGGCAAGATAGTTGTAAAAATAGAACCGAGCCCGTTGCCGATCAAGCAGGAGACGCCGGTCGGGCGCTACGTGTTGAGCCCGGGCAATCCAACCGTGCTCGTCATGTCGGACGCGCTGAAAAACGCCGACGCCAAGCCGGACCTGTGGCTGGCCAAAGAATTCTTCAAGGTCGACCGCATCAGGTCGCTGGCGGCGAGCGGTGACGGCGCGTCATGGAAAATCGCGCGCAAGGAAGAATACGGCCAGTGGAAATTCGCGGACGGCGGCGGCGAACTCGATCCAAGCAAGGCGGTTGCCGCGGTCAACGGGCTGGCTGGACTGGCCTTCAGCGACGTCGCGCTCGACGTCAAGGCGGAGAACTTCGACAAGCCGCGCACGCTGGTGGCAGAAACCTACGACAACCTCGTTTACACGATCCGCATTGCGCGCAAACCTGGCAGCGACGATTACTATCTGGCGGTCGCGCTGAGCGGCGAGCCGGCGCGCACGCGCGTGCCGGAAAAAGGCGAGAAGCCCGCCGACAAGGAACGTCTCGACAAGCAGTTCGACGACACGCTGAAAAAGCTCGACGAACGGGTGAAATTCGAAAAGACCCTCTCCGCATGGACCTATGTGGTCCCCGCCAAGGCGCTGGAGCCGATGATCAGGGCGCGCGGCGATCTGGTCGCGGTGGCCCGCAAGAAATAGGTCTCGCAAAAAAGAAAGCGCGCAATCCCTGCGGGATTGCGCGCGAACCACGCTAAGCGTGGAGGAGGAGAGAGCTGAGGCAGCCTCAAGGGGATGAGCGCCTCACAAGCAGAATAGCAAATAGTGCCGCGCGGCAAGCCCAGAACAGAGGGGTAAACCGGCGTCAAATCCAGGTTTTACCCGCCGCGCCGCGGTCCTCCAGTGCGCGCTGGGGTATACTTTCAGCGCCATTTACCAGACAGCCATGCCATGACCCGCGCAGTACATGATCTGGGCGGCCAGCCCGCCGGCCCGCTCGATCTCGACGAGCACGACCGCACGTTCTTCGACCAGCGCGTCGATGCGATGATGCGCCTGCTCGCGCATCCCGAGCAGGGGCATTACACGGTGGACGCGATGCGCCGCGCGATCGAATCGCTGCCGCGCGATGAATACGACGGGTTGGGCTATTACGAGCGCTGGGTGCGCGCGATACGCCAGCTGGTGGTCGAAAAAGGCCTGCTCAGCGAAGACGAACTGAACCGCAAGCTCGCAGTGTTGGCGCGCGAACCATGACGCCGTCGTTCGCTCCCGGTGACCAAGTGAAGGTGCGCGCGGCGGACGTGACGACGCATTGCCGCACGCCGCATTATTTGCGCGGCAAGCGCGGTGTGGTGGCGCGCGTGTTCGGCGCGTTTCCCAACCCCGAGCAGCTTGCCTATCACCGCCTCGGTGTGCCGTACCAGCCGCTCTACCAGATTGAGTTCGATTTCCGGGAGGTGTGGGGCAGGGCCGAATCTGAAGCCACCAAAACCAACACCGTCATCACGGCCGACATTTATCAGCACTGGCTGGAGCGCGACGCCTGACCATGGCACACGATCACGATCATCCGCATCACGATCACGGCCATGATCATGCGCACGGTGACGATACGCACGCGCCGGTCAACGAGGCGCACGGCGCGCGGCCAGAATCCGTCCTGCTCGAGCGCGCGCTGCGCGAACTCTTGATCGAAAAAAATGTTTTCACGGCGGCCGGCCTGCAGCGCCAGATCGAACTGACCGAGTCGCGCAACCCCGAGCTTGGTGCAAGGGTTGTCGCCCGCGCGTGGACCGATCCGCAGTACAAGGCGCGGCTGCTCGCGGCCGCCAAGCCGGCCATCGAGAGCCTGCTCGGCATCGACCTTAATCTCACGCCGGAACTCACCGTGGTCGAGAACACGCCCGCCCGCCACCACGTCATCTGCTGCACGTTGTGCTCATGTTATCCGCGCGCGGTGCTGGGCATCCCGCCGGCGTGGTACAAAAGCCCCGAATATCGTGCCCGCATGGTGAGCGAGCCGCGCGCGGTGCTGGCGGAATTCGGCACCCGGCTGCCCGACGACGTCGAGGTGCGCGTGGTCGACTCGACCGCCGACATGCGTTATATGGTGCTGCCGCTGCGGCCGCGCCACACCGACAACATGAGCGAGGCGGAGCTGGTGGCGCTCATCACGCGCGATTCGATGATAGGTGTTACGGTGTTACCCGAGCCGCGGCGCTGAGCCGGCGGTCTTTTCATTCGTCACGAGGCAAGTGCAAACATGAAGTTCAAAGACCTGCTCAAGTCGCCGGTGTTTTCGTCCGGACATCGCTGGAGTTTCGCCAAGCGCAAGAAAGGCTATGAATCCGACGTCACCGCGCTGGTGCGCACCATGCTGCAGGACGAGAGCATACGCGCCGACCAGCGGTTCGCATGGGAACGTTGGCGCGCTGAAGACCGCGTCGCGAAAAAGGCCTGATCGAGTGACGACGATGCGCACGCTGCTTTTGTGCGGCGTGCTGATCCCTGCTGCTCCCGCAGTATGGGCGCAGGCTTATCCGGCCAAGCCGGTGCGCATGATCGCGGCGTCGTCGCCCGGCAGCGCGGTGGACATTGTCGCGCGCGTCGTCGCGCAAAAACTGAGCGAACAGATCGGCCAGCAGGTCATCGTCGACAATCGTGCCGGCGCCGGCGGCAACCTCGGCGCCGAGCTCGCCGCCAAGGCGGTGGCTGACGGCTACACCCTGTTCATGGGCACGCCGGCGCATGCGATCAACACCGGCTTATACCGCAAGCTCAACTACGATCTTATCCGCGATTTTGCGCCGGTGAGCCAGGTCACGAGCGGGCAATACGCGGTCGTCGTGCACCCGTCGCTGCCGGTGAAGTCGATCAAGGAACTGATCGCGCTAGCGCGCGCGAGGCCGGGCCAGCTCAATTACGCGTCGGCCGGCAGCGGCAATGCGACCCATCTCGCCGGCGAACTCTTCAACAGCGCAGCGCGCATCAAACTTGTGCACGTGCCGTACAAAGGCAGCGGGCCGGCGGTGACGGATCTGGTCGGCGGCCAGGTGCAGCTCATGTTCGGCAACCTCGTCGCGGTGCTGCCGCAGTACAAGGCCGGGCGCCTGCGCGCGCTGGCGGTGACCGGGGAAAAGCG
>CANJHY010000067.1:0-24183 GCA_947474275.1 Betaproteobacteria bacterium | reverse complement strand
TTTACGTTTGCCGATTTCCGCGATGCCGCGGCCGGACAGGATGTAGACGAATTCCTCGTCGCTGGAATGCGTGTGGTATTCGGTGGATTCATTGCCGGGAGCGAGCCGCACCAGATGAATGCCGAGGTCGCGCATGCCGACCGCGTCACCGAGCGACTTGCCGTGACGCACGGCGCGTTTGTTGAGCGCGTGAACCCGGCGGATTTCTTCCATTTTTTCGATCGCGCCAGCGGTCAGCAGGGGAAAGCGGGTGCGCTTGGTGTCGGGCATAGTGATCCTCTCGCAATTAGATGGGTGTCGCGCTATCTTAAGCAGACCAACCGCTCAACACATAGGACGCTGAGGTGCGCGGAGTTAGAGCGTCAGGATTAAATCACAATAGATGATGATCTTTCCTCTGCGAGCCTGCGCGTCCACGGTGTACCCCTCAAGGGGGTATTGAAAAGAATCCTCTGCGTTGGGCGTTTGAGTTTTGGTGCGGGAATGCTTATTCGGGAAGTTGCAGATCGGCGATCATGGCAGCCATGAAGCGGCCGGCTTCGCCGCCAGTCACCGCGCGGTGATCGAAAGTCACCGACAGCGGAAGCACGCGATGCACGGCAGGCTTGTCGTCGACCGCAACGACTTCCTTGCGCACGCTGCCGGCGCCGACTATGGCAACGGTCGGCGGCAACACGATGGGCGATGCGTAACGACCGGCGATCGGCCCGAAGTTGGACAGCGTGATGGTGTTGGCGCGCAAGTCCTCCGGCGGCACCTTGCGCTCGCGCGTGTCCTGGATCAATTTGGTCAATGCTGTCTTGAGTTCGTCAGGTTCGCGCGTTTCGACGTTGCGCAATACCGGTACCAGCAGGCCATCGGGCGTATCGACTGCAATGCCGATGTCTACGTTCTTGAGCAAGCGACGACCGACTGCCTGGCTGTCATACCAGGCATTTAGCGAAGGCTCGGCACGGCATGCCGCCACCAGCGCACGGATTAGACGCAGCATGATGTTGGTTCCCGCAGGCCAGGCGTTGATGTCGGCGTCGTCCATCAGCGTGGCAGAGGCGACTTCGGCGTGAGCCAGCGTCATGCTTTGTGCCATGACCTTGCGTACGCCGCGTAACAGTTCCTGCGGTCCGATGGCGGCGAGTATGCGCGCGGCGCGCTGCACGTCGTTGGTGGTGATCAGGCCGTCGGCGCCAGTGGGCGTCACCATCGCGAGATCGATGTTGAGTTTGCGTGCCTGCGCGCGTACCGCCGGCGTCGCCTTGATGCCATGGGCGAGCGGGGTGGCGGCGGCTGGCGCATCGGCGATGACTTTCTGGCCGACTTCCATTTTGCCGACGACGGTTCCGGAGTCATCGTCGCCGCCATCAAAAGCGACCAGCGGTTGGCCGACATGCGCCACGTCGTGCTCGTTGCCATAGAGCTTCATTATCTTGCCCGCGTACGGCGAGGGAATGTCGACGATGGCCTTGGCGGTCTCGACTGAGGCGAGCGCCTGATCGAGTGCGACCGTGTCGCCGGCCTTGACGTGCCAGGTGACGATTTCCGCTTCCTGCAGGCCTTCGCCGAGATCGGGGAGTTTGAAGATTCTCATATTGTTTCTTTACCCCAAAAAGCAACCGCCGATAAACGCCGATTGACGCCGATAAAAATCTCCCTGTCTTTTGCTATCGTTTTTTTGAATTTATCTGCGTTCATCGGCGTACCCCTCAAGGGGGGTATTGAAAAGAATTTATCGGCGGTTCCGCAAGAGTTTTAAGATGGTTTGAATACGGATTACGCGAATTCAAGAACTCTGCGCACTGCAGCGGTAATCTGCAGCTTGCTCGGCAGGTAATAATGCTCCAGGCGCGATAGTGGCACGACGATATCGGGCGCGGTCACGCGCTGCACCGGGGCGAGCAGGGTCAGCAATCCTTGCTCGGCAAGCGTTGCGCCGATTTCGGATGCGACGCTGCAATGCCGCGGCGCTTCAGTTACGATCACGCAGCGTCCGGTTTTGGCGACCGATGCCAGTATGGTGTCGAAATCTATCGGCTTGATCGTCGCCACGTCGATGACTTCTGCTGCGATGCCCAGTTCACCGAGTTCGTCGGCGACCTGCAAGGTTTCGTAAACCATCGCGCCCCAAGTGACGAGCGTCACATCGGTGCCTTCGCGTAACGTGTAGCAGGTATCGAGCGCGATGCTTTCGCCGTTGTCCGCGACTTCTTCCTTGAACAAACGATAGAGACGCGTTGGTTCGAGAAACACCACCGGATCGGGATCGCGTATCGCCGCGAGCAGCAGGCCGTAGGCGCGCCGGGGCGAGGACGGATAGACGACGCGGATGCCGGGAATGTGCGCGAACATCGCGTCGGGGCTTTCAGAATGGTGCTCCGGCGGATGAATGCCGGCGCCGCAGGGCGTGCGCAGTACCATGGGGCAGCTCATGCGCCCGCGCGTGCGGTGACGCAGGCGCCCGGCGTGATTGAGTATCTGGTCGATGATCGTATAAGAGAAGCCCGAGAACTGGATTTCGGCGACCGGTTTCAAACCTTCCGCGGCCATACCTATGCTCATGCCGGCGATCAGATTCTCAGCCAGTGGCGTGTCGATCACGCGCTCGGGGCCGAATTTGTCGAGTAGGCCCAGGGTCGCGCGAAAGACGCCGCCATCGCGCCCGACGTCCTGGCCGAGCACGACGACGTCGGCATCGTCGGCCATCGCGCGATGCAGTGCGAGATTGACCGCTTCAACGAGCGTGATCTGGGCCACTGCCTGACTCCAGGATTGCCGCGCGCTGCGCAAAATATGCCGCTGGCAGCGTTGCGTACAGATGATCGAACATTTGATCCAGCGGCGGCGGTGGCGTATCTATATAGGCCTGTGCCGCGGCCTGCACCTGCTCATTGCATTGCTTCAGCAACGCTTCCTCGCGTGCCTTGTCCCATGCACCGGTATCGCTAAGGTAATTGCGCAGGCGCAGGATGGGTTCGCGTTTCCACGCGTCGGCGACTTCCTCAGGCGGGCGGTAACGCGAGGCATCGTCGGCCGTGGTGTGGTCCGCGAGGCGGTAGGTGATGGCTTCGATCACAGTCGGCCCGCCGCCCGAGCGCGCTTTGGCAAGCGCTTCGTTGACCACATGATGCACGGCGATCACGTCGTTGCCGTCGACTTGTGCGCCCGGAATGCCAGCAGCGATTCCCTTTTGAGCGAGGGTCTGTGCGGCACTTTGCGTTTTACGCGGCACCGAGATCGCCCATTGATTGTTGGTAATGAAAAAAATCACCGGTAATTGCCAGGTGCCGGCAGCATTCAGGCTTTCGTAGAAATCGCCTTTGGACGTCGCGCCGTCGCCTATCATGCAGACGGCCGCGCGTTTTTGTTTGCGCAGCTTCATTGCATATCCGACACCCACTGCGTGCAGGCATTGCGAAGCGATGGTGATGCAGACGGGGAAGTCCTTGCGCGGTACCGCAAAATCGCTGCCGCGCTCGTCGCCGCCCCAGTAGAGCAGCAATTCCTGCATGGTGACGCCGCGCATGATCTGCACGCCGTTTTCGCGGTAAGTGCACAGGAACACGTCGTCCTTGGCCATTGCCGCGCCTATGCCTGCTTCGACGGCTTCCTTGCCGAGCATGGATGCGTAAGTTCCGAGCTGGCCGGTGCGTTGGAGAGCAATGGCCTTGGCGTCGTAGGTGCGCATCAGAACCATGGCTTTGTAGAGCGTTGCCAGTTTCTCGTGGTCTTTGGCGAACGGCGGCAGCGGCGATGCGACCTTGCCCTGCGCGTCGAGAAACTGCAGGTATTCGATCTGGAAGGTGGCGGAGATGGTCACGGCGGCGCTGCGGGCGAGGTTGCGCCATTGTAACCACAATCCTGCTGTGCGGGCGTGAGCCCCGGGGTGGCGCCGGCCATTGTCTTAAAGGGGGTGTCAGCAGGTATAATATGCGCCTTCGTGACCGCCCGCAGCAGTCCAGCCGGCGGTTTTTTGTTTCCTGCAATTCGCGCGCCTTCGTGCGCCGCGGACATTCAGCAACAGCCGAGCCAATGAACGGAACTTCTTTCCCCGCCGATCTGGTGCGCGACGTCGCGAAGCGCCGCACGTTCGCCATTATTTCGCACCCGGACGCCGGCAAGACCACGCTGACCGAAAAACTGCTGTTGTTCGGCGGCGCGATCCAGATGGCAGGCACGGTCAAGGCGCGAAAAAGCGCGCGCCATGCCACCTCCGATTGGATGGAAATCGAGAAACAACGCGGCATTTCGGTCACGAGCTCGGTGATGCAGTTCGAATACGCCGGCCATACGGTCAATCTCCTCGACACGCCCGGCCACCAGGATTTTTCGGAAGATACTTACCGCGTGTTGACCGCTGTTGACGCGGCGGTCATGGTCATCGACGCCGCGAAAGGCGTAGAAACGCAGACCATCAAGTTGCTGGAGGTGTGCCGGCTGCGCGCGACCCCCATCATCACTTTCGTCAACAAAATGGACCGCGAAGTGCGCGAGCCCGTCGCGCTGTTAGAGGAAATCGAATCGGTGCTCAAGATCGACTGCGCGCCGGTGAGCTGGCCGATCGGCATGGGCAAGAGTTTCCGTGGTGTGTTCGATCTGCGTGAAGACCGGCTGGTGCGTTTTACGCCCGGCGAAGAGCGCCGCACCGACGACAACGAGAACATCCAGGGTATCGATAATCCGCGCCTCGACGAGCTGTTTTCCGACGAGATGCCGGCATTGCGCCGCGATGTGGACCTGATCCGCGGTGCGAGTTCGCCGTTCGATTTAAAAGAATTTTTGGCAGGCCGCCAGTCGCCGGTATTTTTTGGTTCTGGCATCAATAATTTCGGCGTGCAGGAAATCCTGCGCGCGCTGATTGAATGGGCGCCGCCGCCGCAGCCGCGCGATGGCAGCAGCCGCGAGGTCAATCCCGCGGAAGCGCCGTTCAGCGGGTTTGTCTTCAAGATTCAGGCCAATATGGACCCCAAGCACCGCGACCGCATCGCGTTTTTTCGGGTGTGCTCTGGGCGCTATCTGCCGGGCATCAAGGTGCATCACACGCGCATAGGCCGCGAGATGAAGCTCGGCAATGCGCTGACTTTCATGGCCAACGAGCGAGTCAAAAGCGAAGACGCGGTGGCCGGCGACATCATCGGCATCCACAATCACGGGCAGTTGCAGATCGGCGACACCCTGACCGAAGGCGAAGAGCTCGGCTACAAGGGCATTCCGTATTTCGCGCCGGAGCTGTTTCGTCTTACGCGAGCGCGCGATCCGTTCAAGGCCAAGCAGTTGCAGAAGGGATTGCAGGAACTCGGCGAGGAGGGCGCGATCCAGGTGTTCGATACGGGTAATTCCTTATTGCTGGGCGCCGTGGGCCAGCTGCAGTTCGAAGTTGTGGCGCAGCGCCTGCAAAGCGAATACAAAGTCGATGCCGTTTACGATGCAGCGAATATCTTCACGGCGCGCTGGCTCACCTTTCCCGATGCGGTCGTGCGGCGCAACTTCGAAAAAGAACTCGCGATCAACATGGCGCGCGACGTCGACGACAACCCGGTTTATCTCGCGCCCAACAAGTACAATCTCGAGCTCGCGATAGAACGCTGGCCGCAGGTGGGTTTTCACGATACGCGCGAGCACGGGCAGACGCTCGTACATTAAAGGCTAAGTCGAAAGATTGAACCGCAAAGGACGCGAAGGACGCAAAGGAAACCAAGGGCAAGAACGAAAAGAATAGTGAGTCGATTTCAACCGGCCGCAATTTTCGACGAAGAAAAATGGACTCTCGATCCGTTAGAAAGTTTTCCTTCGCGTCCTTTGCGTCCTTCGCGGTTCAAGATTAGCCTGTCAGTAGGGGAGAGTAAGGCAATGAAGCTAGGCTTTTTCACAATGCCCATGCATCCGCCGGGCCGCAATTACACGCAGACGCTGAAAGAAGATCGCGCTGCGGTACTGCTGGCAGATGAATTGGGTTACAGCGAAGCCTATATCGGCGAGCATGTGACGGACATCTGCGAATCCATACCGTCGTGTCTCGCATTTATCGCCAGCGTCGCTGATGCGACGAAGCAAATCCGGCTGGGCAGCGGCACTGTGAATTTGCCGAACAACCACCCGGCGCAGGTGGCGGCATTGGTCGCGATGGTGGATCACATGCTCGAAGGGCGTTTTCAGTTCGGCATCGGGCCGGGTGGCCTGCGCTCCGACATGGAAATGATGGGTAACCTCGAGCGCGACCGCAACGCGATGTTCGTCGAATCGATCAACCAGATACTGGCGATATGGAGCGGCGACGCGCCGTATAACGTCAAAGGCCAGTTCTGGAACATCACCACCGAGCAGACCATGCTTCCGCACGTGGGGCAGGGCGTGATGTTGAAGCCCTATCAGCAGCCGCATCCGCCCATCGTGGTCACGGCAGTGGTGCCGTACTCGAAAGGGCTGGTGGAGTCGGCCAAGCGCGGCTGGCAGCCGATCACGGCGAATTTTCTGCAGCCGGTGTGGGCCAAAACACACTGGCCGAAACACGAAGAAGGCTGCAAGGCGGGCGGACATCCGGCGGACCGCAATCACTGGCGCGTATGCAAAAGCGTGTTTGTAGCAGATGACGAGGCGACCGCGCGGCGCTATGCCAAGGATCTCAAAGGGTCGTATGGTTTTTACTATCACAACCTGCTCACCAAACGCCTGGGCCACGGCAACGTCGATATATTCAAGAACGACCTTGCGATGCCGAACTCGGCGGTCACGCTCGAGTATCTGCTGGACACTTTGGTGATTTGTGGCACCGTCGACAGCGTGGTCGAGCAGATCCTCGCGTTCCGCGAGACGGTCGGCGATTTCGGCACGTTGTTATACGCGGGCCACGACTGGGCCGACGTCAAACTCGCGCGCCGTTCCATGCAGCTGATGGCGGAAAAAGTGATGCCCGCCGTCAACAAGGCGATAGGCAGCGCTTAAAAAAAACAGGGCGGGCACTTGTGCCCGCCCTGCGTGCCTGCCGATTTGTATCGCTGCTAGGCCGCTTCGGCCAAAATCTGACGCAGCACGTACGGCAGGATGCCGCCGTGCTTGAAATAATCGACCTCAATGCCGGTGTCGATGCGCAGCGTGAGCGGCACGCGCTGCTTGGCGCCGTCTTTGCGGGTGATCACGAGCGTGACGTCCTGCATCGGCTGGACGTCACCGCCGTTGACGCCCTCGATATCAAGCGTCTCCGTGCCGTCGATGCCGAGCGTTTTTACGTCGGTGCCGGCCTTGAACTGCAGCGGCAACACGCCCATGCCGACCAGGTTGGCGCGATGGATGCGTTCGAAGCTCTTCACGATCACGGCTTTGACGCCCAGCAATTGCACGCCCTTGGCCGCCCAGTCGCGCGACGAGCCCATGCCGTAATCCTCACCGCCGAAAATAACGAGTGGGGTGCCCGAGGCGTGATACAGCTCGGACGCTTCGAAGATCGTCATCTGCGCGCCGTCAGGCATGTGCTTGGTGATAGGGCCTTCGGTGCCTGGGGCGACCTGGTTGCGCAGGCGCACGTTGGCGAAGGTGCCGCGCACCATCAATTCATGGTTGCAGCGGCGCACGCCGAAATGGCCCCATTCGGACGGCGGGCTGTTGTAGCCCTCCAGCCATTTCCCTGCCGGCGTGCCGGGCTTGATCTTGGTCGACGGGCTGATGTGATCGGTGGTGATCGAGTCGCCGAGGATCGCCAGCGTGCGTGCGCCCTTGATATCGGTGATCTTGTCGAGTTGCCGCGTCACGCCCAGCATGAAAGGCGGTTCCTTGATGAAGGTGGATTTCGCGTCCCACTTGTAAACGGCGCCGGCGACGGTCGGAATCGCATCCCACAGCTTCTTGTTGCCCGACAGGTCGCCGTATTGCTTGCGGAAATGGTCGGCATTTGCCGCGAATTTCATCAACGCACCCACTTCGGCGTCGGTCGGCCATACGTCCTTCAGATAGACAGGCTTGCCATCTTTGCCGGTGCCCAGCGGATCTTTCGTCAGGTCGGTGCGTACCGTGCCGGCAATGCCGTAGGCCACCACCAGCGCCGGGCTGGCGAGGTAGTTAGCGCGCAGGTTCGCATGTACGCGCGCTTCAAAGTTACGGTTGCCGGAGAGCACTGCGGCGGTGACGAGATCTTGGGAGACGACGGCATCCTCGATTTTCGGGTCGAGCGGGCCGGCGGCACCCATGCAGGTGGTGCAGCCGTAGGCGACGACGCCGTAACCGAGTTGCTCCAGATAGGTCAGCAGCCCGGCATCGCGCAGGTAGTCGGTGGCGACCTTGGAGCCGGGGGCGAGCGACGTCTTGACGCGCGGACTGACCTTGAGCCCTTGTTCGACGGCCTTTTTAGCGAGCAATCCAGCGGCGATCAGCAGCGCGGGATTGGATGTATTGGTGCACGAAGTGATCGACGAGATCAGCACGTCGCCGTGTCCGACGTCGAACTCGGCATGCCCACTGGGCACGCGGCGGTTGAGATCGTCAGCAGGGCGCGCATATCCATTCTTGTCGGTGGGTGCCGAGAACAGCGCGTCGAAACCGCGGCCGAGGTCGGGCAGGTTGACGCGGTCCTGCGGACGCTTCGGGCCCGACAGGCTGGGCACGATGCTGCCGAGGTCGAGTTCGACGATCTGCGAGTAATCGATGTCGCCGGGCTTGGGCATGCCGAACAGGCCCTGCACCTTGTAATACGCTTCAATGGCTGCGACCTGTTCCGGCTCGCGGCCGGTAGTGCGGAAGTATTCGACGGTCTTCGCGTCAACCGGAAAGTAGCCCATGGTCGCGCCGTATTCCGGCGCCATGTTGGCGACGGTGCAGCGGTCAGCAGCGGTCAGCGCGGCGGCACCGGCGCCGTAGAACTCGACGAACTTGCCGACGACTTTCGTTTTGCGCATGAGTTCGGTGACGGTGAGTGCGAGGTCGGTCGCGGTCACGCCTTCGTGCAGCTTGCCGGTCAGGTGGCAGCCGACGACATCCGGCGTGAGGAAAGCATTGGGCTGGCCGAGCATGCCGGCCTCGGCTTCAATGCCGCCGACACCCCAGGCGACGACGCCGATGCCGTTGACCATGGTGGTATGCGAGTCGGTACCGAATACGGTATCGGGAAACCATACGCCGTCTTTTTCCCACACGCCGCGCGACAGGTATTCCATGTTGATCTGATGGATGATGCCGTTGCCGGGCGGGACGACGCGGACGGTCTCGAACGCGCCCTGCGCCCATTTGACGAAGCTGTAGCGCTCGGCGTTGCGTTTGAATTCGATTTCCTGGTTGCGCTGCACGGCGTCCGGCCTGTTGTAGACATCGATTTCGACCGAGTGGTCGACCACGACGTCGACCGGCACCAGAGGTTCGATCTTGCTGGCAGCCAGGCCCTGGCGTTCGGCGGCGGCGCGCATTGCGGAGAGGTCGTTAAGAGCGCCGAAACCGATCAGGTCCTGCAGTACGATGCGCACCACGATGAAGGGGATTTCCGTAGTGCGTTTGCCGTTGGGTTGCCATGCCGCGAGGTTGCGCACGTGTTCTTCGGTGACGCGCTTGCCGTCGCAGAAACGCGCCAGCGATTCGAGCACGATGCGAATGCTGACCGGCAGGCGTGAAATCTTGCCGAGGCCCGCTGCTTCGAGCGCGGCGAGCGAGTGATAGCGGCCTTTTTTGCCCGCTGAAGGCGTGAAGTCGCGCAGTGTTTTGAAAGTGTCGTTTGCCATATCGTATGTTCCTGTTTGTTGATTACGCTGCCATCAGTTCGCAGCGTGACAGTTCAATTTCACGCCGCCATCAATTCGCGCAACACGCATTTCACGCGCGACTTCTCCGCGCGTCGTAAAAACTGCCACTTCCGTGCGTGCTACGCGCTATTGGCTCCTATTTTTTATGCTGCCATGAGTTCGCGGAGCACGTAAGGAAGAATTCCGCCGTGCCTGAGGTACTCGACTTCGATCGGCGAGTCCACACGCAGCGTAACGGTGACGTTCTGCGTAGAGCCGTCTTTGCGGTGGATGATCAGCATGACGTCCTGCATCGGTTTCAGGTTGCCGCCGGCGACGCCGGTGAGATCGAAGGTTTCAGTGCCGTCGATCTTCAACGATTGTATGCTGTCGGCTCCCTTGAACTGGCAGGGCAGCACGCCCATGCCGACCAGATTGGAGCGGTGGATGCGCTCGAAGCCGCGCGCGACGACGACTTTCACGCCGAGCATCTGCGTGCCTTTGGCCGCCCAGTCGCGCGACGAGCCGGTGCCGTATTCTTCGCCGCCGAACACGAACAACGGCACGCCGTCTTTCTGGTATTGCATCGAGGCTTCGTAAATCGTCGTCTTGTTACCGTCCGGCTGATGCAGTGTGACGCCGCCTTCGCTGCCGGCAATCATCAGGTTCTTGATGCGCGGATTGGCGAAAGCGCCGCGCACCATGACTTCATGGTTGGTGCGGCGCGAGCCGAAGCTCGACAGGTCGGTGCTGCCGGCTGCAACCAGCCAGTCGCCGGCCAGCGTCCCCTTGCGGATGGGCGCCACCGGGCTGATGTGGTCCGTGGTCAGCTTGTTGCCGAAGATGCCAAGAGCGCGGCCGCTTTTGACGTCGTTGATTTTCGGCAGCTCGACCTTGAAACCGTCGAACAACGGGGGCTCAAGCAGATAGGTCGATTTGGCGTCCCAATCGAACAAAGCGCCTTTGGCTTCGGGGATGGCATCCCACAGGTCTTTCGCGCCGGAGAGGTCGCCGTACTCGCGCTTGAAGTTCGCCGGGTTGGTGGCGAATTTCATCACTGCATCGACTTCGGCGGGCGTCGGCCACAGGTCCTTGAGAAACACTGGCTTGCCGTCCTTGTCGTTGCCAAGAGGGTCGGTGTCGACATTCTTCAATACCGTGCCGGCAAGCGCAAAGGCGACGACCAGCGGCGGACTCATCAGGAAGTTGGCCTTGAGGCTCTGGTGTACGCGCGCCTCGAAGTTGCGGTTGCCGGAAAGGACGGCGGCGGAAATCACATCGTTCTTCACAATGCTCTCTTCGAGCTCCTTGTCGAGCGGACCGGCGAGGCCCATGCAGGTGGTGCAGCCGTAAGCGACGACGTAGAACCCGAGTTGCTCTAGATAGGGCAGCAGGCCGGAATCCTTGAGGTAGGCGGTGACTACTTTGGAGCCCGGCGCCATCGAGGTTTTCACGCGCGGATGCGGTTTCATGCCGCGCTCGACCGCTTTCTTGGCGAGCAGGCCGGCGGCCAGCAGCACCCACGGGTTTGAGGTATTGGTGCACGACGTGATGGCGGCAATGCCGATGTCGCCATGGCCGACGTCACCGATGGCAGGATTCGCGACCGGGTAACGTTTCGTCAGGTCGGCGGCCGGCTTGTTGTAGCCGCTGTCGGCCACGGGCTTCGAGAACAGCTCCGTGAAGCGGCTCCCGATGTTCTCCAGATTGATGCGATCCTCGGGCTGTTTCGGGCCCGACACGCTGGGCCGTACGGTCGAGAGATCGAGTTCGACGACTTGCGAGTAGTCGATCTCGCCTTGTTTCGGGATGCCATACATGCCCTGCACCTTGAGGTAGGACTCGATGGCATCGACGTGCTCTTCACGGCCTGACATGCGGTAGTACTCGAGGGTCTTGTCGTCGATGGCGAAAAAGCCGCAGGTCGCGCCGTAGTCGGGCGCCATGTTGGCGACGGTGGCGCGGTCGGTCGGGGACAGCGAGGTGGCGCCTTCGCCGAAATACTCGACGAACTTGTTGACGACCTTCGTTTTGCGCAGCAGTTCGGTGACCGTCAGCACGAGGTCGGTGGCAGTCACGCCTGGATTCAACTTGCCGCTCATGTGCACGCCGACGACATCGGGCTCGAGGAAGTAGTAGGGCTGGCCGAGCATGCCGGCTTCGGCTTCAATGCCGCCGACACCCCATGCCAGCACGCCAATGGCGTTGACCATGGTCGTATGCGAGTCGGTGCCGACGGTGGAGTCGGGGAAATACACGCCGTCTCTTTCCCACACGCCGCGCGAGAGGTATTCAAGGTTGACCTGGTGGCAGATGCCGTTGCCCGGGGGTACGACGCGGATGCCAGAGAAGGCCGCCTTGGCCCACTTGAGGAAGGTGTAGCGCTCGCCGTTGCGCTCGAACTCGATTTCCATGTTTTTGCGCAGGGCGTCTTTCGAGTTATGCACGTCGACGACAACTGAGTGGTCGACGACGAGATCGACCGGCACCAGCGGCTCTATCCTGGTCGGGTCGAATTTCTGGCGCTGCGCCTCGGCGCGCATGGCGGCGAAGTCGTTCAGCGCGGGAAAGCCCGCCATGTCCTGCAGCATGATGCGGGCAAGTACGAAAGGCAGTTCCTGTGTGCGCGGCCCGTTTGGCTTCCAGCCGGCCAGCGCGCGCACGGCGTCTTCCGTGACACGCTTGCCGTCGCAGTTGCGCAGGACTGACTCAAGCACCACGCGCAGGCTGATCGGCATGCGCGACGTTTTTCCCAGGCCGGCCTTTTCGAGGGCGGCGAGCGAATAGTATTTGCCGGTCTTGCCGGACTTGAGCTTGAATTCCTGCAGTGCTTTAAACGGGTCGTGTGCCATTTTCGTAGTCATCCTATAAAAGTCATTGTTGCCATTGTTTACCAAACGCTTTGAGCTGCGCGGACGCGCAATACAACGGAAAATGTCCGCGCAGAAAAATCTGCGAACTGCGCTCGTATGCCGCGCTGCTGATATGCACGCCGGATGCGGTCATCGACGCCGCAATGCGCGCGCGCAGCACGCCTGCGGGGTTGCGCATCTGCATGACGGTCACGCTTTCTTTGGCGTCTATCACCGGCACGCCGCGCGCCAGCTTGTTTGCCGTGGTTCCAGGCAGCAGGCAGGCGACGGCGAGGCAGCAACCGCCGGTCACCGCAAGCGAATTATGCGGCGTTTGCGGCGTAAAGTAACGCACGAGAATGTGTTCTTCGCCCTGCGGCGGCGCGACCATGCAGATTTTCGGGATGGTTTCGCTGCGCGCGAGGTCGTCGGCGCCCATCAGGTCGCCGTTTTTCGCGCGCAGCCCCATTTTGCGGCCCGCCTCTACCCAAATCGCCTGCAGGCGCTGTTTCAGCGCGTGGTCGCGCCCGAGTTCTTCGACTGTTTCCTGGCCGGTTTTGCCGAGAGCGGCCGCACTGACGATCACCATGGGTACCGCCACGTCGACGCACGAGGCATCCACGCCGGCAAAATTGTCGATAACATTGCCGGTCGGCAGCAGCTTGCCGGTCTTGGCGCCAACTGGATTGCGCAGGCTCAATTCGACGCCGGGAAATTTGCCCATCACGCCGGGTATTTCAGTATCGGCGGGTATGTATGGCGTGCCATCTGGCGTTTTGACCGTTGCGTCGGTCGTCACGCCGGTATTGGTGTTGAATATCCGCATCACGGTATTACCGGTTGATGCTTTGAATAATCCGGTATCCAGCGCGTACATGGTCAGCGCCGCGGACATGTTGCCGCAATTGACGCTCCAGTCGATGGCGGCCTTGTCGGACGCAAGCTGCGCAAGCGTGCTCGTAACGTCGGCTTCGGTGTTCGGCGAGCGGTCGATGATGAATACCTTGTTGCTGGTCGATGGGCCGCGGCCGAGGCCGGTCGTCTGCTTGTTGCCTTTGACTTCGCCTGCCGGCGGCACGCCCATCAGCCAGCGGATCGCTTCTTCGCGCAGCGCGAGGTCGGCGGGCAGGTGCTCATGCCACAACACGATGCCGGTCGAAGTACCGCCGCGCATGTGATAGACCGGCAGTTCGAGCACGCCATCGACGACGCGTGGCACTAAACCGGCCAGCGCCGGGTTCGGCAGCAGCCCGTGCGATGCTGGCGCGACGTTTTGCAGTCTTGCGCTCATTACTTGCAGTCGCTGACTCGCTTCGCGGTAATCGATTGCGTCATGTGGCCCGCCATGCCGGCCATGGTCATCGTCATTTCCATCGTCATGCCGGTGGACGTCAGCGAACCCTGCACCGCACCATCGATTTTTTGCGGCTTGGTGCACGCCATCTTGTAGGAGAACTGTCCGCCGCTCTGGCTGAGGTCCTTGATCTGGCAGTCGCTGCCGGGATTGGGCGGCATTTCGTAAGCCTTGCTGCCTTCCATGTCTTTCGCGTTGAGGCAGCGCTGAAATGTTTGCGCCGGCATATTGGCGGGCGCTCCAGGCACGCTCATTTTGACGGTGTAATCGTAGAGCCCCGGCGTCATGGCGGCAGTTGCCGCCAGGGGCGCAAGCAGCACAGCGACTGCGGCGGTGCGGATCAGGATCAGATTGCTTCGCATATCGGTTCTTTCGATATATCAGATCACGAAAAGGTCGACGAATTCATGCACCGGTGTTGCCTCGAGTTTTTTCTGGTCGTTGCACAGGCTGAATATCGCGGCCTGCTGTTTGGCGGGAAAACGGCGCGCCAGATTGGTCCTGTACTTGGCTTCGAGCAACGGCACGCCCTCCTTGCGGCGGCGGCGATGGCCGATCGGGTATTCGAAGGCGATGTTTTCGGTCTTGCTGCCGTCCTTGAAAAAGACCTGCACCGCATTGGCGATGGAACGCTTCGATGAATCGAGGTAATCGAGCGTCCACTGCTTTTTCTCGACGCAGACCATTTTGGAGCGCAGCGCATCGACGCGCGGGTCGCTTGCGACGTCGTCTTCGTAGTCGGTCGCCACCACGTTGCCCTTGATGAGTCCGATAGCGACGATGTACTGGATGCAGTGATCGCGGTCGGCCGGATTGTTGAGCACGCCCTTTTTGTCGATGATGCGGATGGCGGACTCGTGCGTGGTGATGACGACCTTCTTGATGTCGGCAATGCGGTCGCGCACCGCCGGGTGCAGGACCACGGCGCACTCGGCAGCGGTCTGGCCGTGGAACTCGGCCGGAAACGAAATTTTAAATAATATGTTTTCCATCACATACGAGCCGTACTTGCGCGTGAATTTGAACGGCTTGCCCTTGAACAGCACGTCGTAGAAACCCCAGATCCTGGCGGTGAGGGCGGACGCATAGCCCATCTCGCCTTTGAGCGCCATCAATGCGAGCCGAACCGCGCGGCTGGTGGCGTCGCCCGCCGCCCACGATTTGCGCGAGCCGGTGTTGGGCGTATGGCGATAGGTGCGCAGCGATTGGCCGTCGATCCAGGCATTGGACACCGCGTTGATGACTTCTTCGCGCGTGCCGCCAAGCATCGCGGTCACCACGGCGGTGCTGGCGACCTTGACCAGCACGACGTGATCGAGACCGACGCGGTTGAAACTGTTTTCAAGCGCGATGACGCCCTGGATTTCGTGCGCCTTGATCATGCCCGTCAGCACTTCGCGCATGGTCAGCGGCGCTTTGCCTGCGGCAACGCGCGTGCGCGACAGGTAATCGGCGGCGGCGAGGATGCCGCCGAGATTGTCGGAAGGATGGCCCCATTCGGCCGCGAGCCAGGTGTCGTTGAAATCGAGCCAGCGAATCATGCAGCCGATGTTGAAGGCGGCGGCGACCGGATCGAGCTGAAATGACGTGCCCGGCACCTTGGCGCCGTTGGGAACGACGGTGCCCGGGACAATGGGGCCCATCAATTTGGTGCACGCCGGATAGGACAGCGCTTCGAATCCGCAACCCAGCGTATCCATCAGGCACAGCCGGGCGGTGTTATAGGCCTCGGCGCTCTTGATGGCGTGCTTCAACGCGTAATCGGCGATGTCGAGGATGACCTGGTCGGTTTTTTGTCGCGGGTTCGCTGCTATATGGCTGGACATGTTTGCTCTATCGGTTGGAATGGAAGAAAACTAAAATTTAACGCCGAAATACGCGCCCGCTTTGACCATCGCGAGATACAGCAGCGCGGTGATGGCGCAGTTGATGGTGAGCGCCAGATAGAAACCGACGCCATGGCGCAGCATCGCCGGCAATATCAAAAACATCGGCAGCGACGGCAGTACGAACCAGAAAGTCGCCTGGGAGTGTTCCGCGATGCGCGGTATGTCGTGCGTTTCCTGGTAAATCCAGATCATGCCGAGCACGGACACCAGCGGCAGCGATGCGATCAATGCTGCGAACGCAGGGCTGCGCTTGGCGACTTCCGACACCATCGTGATGATGATGGCGGAAATGAGGGTTTTTACGATCACGAATCCCATGTTCATCCTCCGTGACTAAAAAATCTTTGCCGCAAAGGCGCAAAGGGTAGCGCAAAGTGTCCCGATTTCTTCGTCTTGTTGCAGTTCTTTGCGTCTTGGCGCCTTTGCGGCAGGTTTTACTTTGATTTTGCGGCAGTTTTCCCACGCTCGGCCAGTGGCACGAATTTGCACGGCTCAGGGCCGGTGTAGTTCGCAGTCGGCCGGATGATTTTGCCGTCGATGCGCTGCTCGATCACGTGCGCGGCCCAGCCGGCGGTGCGCGAGATCACGAATATCGGCGTGAACATCGCGGTCGGCACGCCCATCTTGAAATACGACACGGCGGAGAACCAGTCGAGGTTGGCGAACATTTTTTTCTCGCGCATCATGACGGTCTCGATGCGCTCCGCGATTTCGAACATCGCCATGTCGGCGGTGTCTTTCGACAGGCTGCGCGCGACTTCCTTGATGATCTTGTTGCGCGGATCGGCGATGGTATAAACCGGGTGGCCGTAACCGATCACGACTTCCTTGTTGGCGACGCGCGTCACGATGTCGGTTTCCGCGGCGTCTGGGCTTTCATAGCGGTTCATGACCTCGAATGCGACTTCGTTGGCGCCACCGTGCTTGGGGCCGCGCAGCGCGCCGATGCCGCCGGTGATTGCGGAATGCATGTCCGACCCGGTGCCGGCAACGACGCGGCAGGCGAAAGTCGATGCGTTGAATTCGTGCTCCGCGTAAAGATTGAGCGATGTGTGCATCGCGCGCACCCACTTGGCAGTCGGCCGTTTGCCATGCAGCAGATGCAGAAAATGACCGCCGATCGAATCGTCGTCGGTCTCGACTTCGATGCGGCGTCCGTTCTGGCTGAAGTGAAACCAGTAGAGCAGCATGGAGCCGAACGAAGCGATGAGGCGGTCTGCGATGTCGCGCGCGCCGGGCATGTTGTGGTCGTCTTTTTCCGGCATGCCGCAGCCCAGAACCGAACAGCCGGTACGCATGACGTCCATCGGGTGCGCGGCGGCGGGGAGGCATTCGAGCGCGGCTTTCACTGCTTGCGGCAGGCCGCGCAGCGCCTGCAGCTTGACCTTGTAATTGGCGAGCTGGGCCGCACTGGGCAGGGTGCCGTGGATCAGCAGATAGGCGATTTCCTCGAATTCGCAGTGGTCGGCGATGTCGAGGATGTCGTAGCCGCGGTAATTCAGGTCGTTGCCGCTGCGGCCGACGGTGCACAGGGCCGTATTGCCGGCGGTGATGCCCGACAGCGCGACTGATTTTTTCGGCTTGAAGGCGGCGGGTGCGTTGTTGCTGCTCATGTCGATCTCCTTCTTTGATGCGGTGGTTCTGACTGCGTTTCTGTTTTGTCGTTGCGGTAGCTGGCGGACGCAAAAAAAGGCGGAACCGTTGCCGGTGGCCGCCTTATTTGCTTGGCATGGTCCGTATTAGCCCAGTAGGTGCTTCACGCCGTCGCGCTCTTCGTGCAGTTCCTTCAGCGTGGCCTGCATGCGCGTGCGGCTGAAATCGCTGATGTCTATGCCTTTGACGATTTCGAACTTGCCGTCCTTGCAGGTGCACGGGTATCCATACAGCACGCCTTCTTCAATGCCGTAGCTGCCGTCGGAGGGCACGCCCATGCTCACCCAGTCGCCGTCCGCGGTGCCTTGTACCCAGGTGCGCATGTGGTCCATGGCGGCATTGGCGGCGCTTGCGGCGGAGGAGAGGCCGCGCGCTTCGATGATGGCGGCGCCGCGTTTCTGAATCATGGGAATGAAAGTGTTTTCGAGCCAGGCCTGGTCGTTGATTTGCGGCCAGACTTTCTTGCCGTCGGCTTCGGCCTGGAAAATATCCGGGTACTGGGTTGCCGAGTGATTGCCCCACACCGTCATTTTCCTGATGGCGGAAACAGGTTTGCCGATTTTTTGCGCGACTTGCGTCAGCGAGCGGTTGTGGTCGAGCCGCAGCATCGCCGTGAACTGCGAAGGTTTCAGTTTCGGCGCGTTTTTCATGGCGATCAGGCAGTTCGTGTTGGCGGGGTTGCCGACCACCAGCACTTTGACATCGCGGCTCGCGACGTCGCTCAGGGCTTTGCCCTGCGGTCCGAAGATTTTGCCGTTCGCTTCGAGGAGATCCTTGCGTTCCATGCCGGGTCCGCGCGGGCGGGCACCGACCAACAGGGCGAAATCGACGTCCTTGAACGCGACGTTCGGATCGCTCGCCGGGATCATGGCGTCGAGCAGAGGGAACGCGCAATCGTCGAGTTCCATCATCACGCCGCGCAAGGCTTTTTGCGCTTTTTCGTCGGGGATTTCGAGCAATTGCAGGATGACGGGTTGGTCTTTGCCGAGCATTTCTCCGCTGGCGATTCTGAACAACAGGCTGTAGCCGATTTGGCCGGCGGCGCCGGTGACGGCAACGCGAACAGGGCGTTTCATCTGAAGATGCTCCTGGCAACGAGGGTGGGTGAGTCGGTGTGCGCCACGTAAGAGAACATAAACAATGGCTTAGGGTCGAGTATAGCACGCCGACGCGTCGCTGCGTTGAGGAAAATGCAGCCTGCCCGCGGCGACAGGCATGCAAACGACTTTGCCTGCCGCTCACGTTAGAATGCGGCATGAAAATTTCATTCCTGATGGGCGCGGCACTGGCGGCTGGTGGTCTCGCGCAGACCGGCAATGCGCAAACTTTCCCCGTGAAGCCGCTGCGCATAGTTGCCGCCAGCGCGGCAGGCGGTGGCGTCGACACGATTTCGCGCATCGTCGGGCAAAAACTCGGCGAGAAATGGTCGCAGCAGGTCGTAATCGAAAACCGCGCAGGTGCGGGCGGCGCGATCGGCAGCGAACTGGTGGCCAAGGCGCCGCCTGACGGACATACGTTGCTGACCATATCCATCAGCTACGCAGTGATCCCGACTTCGCACCGCAATCTGCCGTACGATCCGGTGCGCGATCTGACGCCAATCACTGTCCTGGTCAATTCGCCGAACATACTCGTTGTGCATCCTTCGCTGCCGGCCAGGACGGTGAAGGAATTGATCACGCTCGCGAAATCGCGGCCGGCACAAATCTATTACGCGTCGTCGGGCAACGGCAGTCCCGCGCATCTCGCCATGGAATTGCTGAAACTGATGACTTCGAGCGATGTCGTGCACGTGCCATACAAGGGCACCGCGCCGGGCATCACGGATTTGATATCGGGGCGGGTGTCGCTCACGTTTGCGGCGATACTTTCGACCATACAACATGTAAATGCCGGCAAGCTGCGCGTGCTGGCGGTCGCCGGGCGCAAGCGTTCGGCAGCGATTCCACAAGTGCCGACGGTGGCGGAGGCGGGCGTTCCCGGCTATGAGGTCGACGTGTGGTACGCGCTGCTGGCGCCGGCAGCGACGCCCAAAGCGGTCGTTACGCAATTGAATGACGAAGTGACACGCATTCTGCGCGCGCCTGAACTGGCCGAGCGCTATGCCGGCCTCGGCCTCGAACCGGTCGGCAATCCGCCCGAGCAGACGGCCGCCTATATCAATACCGAAGTCGCCAAGTGGGCCAAAGTCGTCAAGGCCGCCGGCATCAGCGCGGATTAGGCAATCACAGATGAAGCAGTTGGCCAGTTTTGCACGCGCGGTACCTTATTTCATGTCCGGCGCGCGGACGCCTCGGGAATTTCTCGAGCAATGCCTCGAAACCCTGGTTGCACGCGAGCCGACGGTCAAAGCATTCGTCACGCTGAATCTCGATGCCGCGCGCGCGGCAGCCGATCTTGCGACCGCGCGCTATCGCGCGGGCCGTCCGTTGTCGATCGTGGATGGTTGTCCGGTGGGCATCAAGGACATCATGGACACCAGCGACATGCCGACCCAGATGGGAAGCGCGCTGTTCGCCGGCTGGCAGCCGCGCTATGACGCCGCGTGCGTGCAGGCAATGCGGCACGGGGGGGCAGTCATCGTCGGCAAGACGGTGACGACGGAGTTTGCGTGCGGGGGTCCCGGCGCGACGACCAATCCGTTTGATGCGACGCGCACGCCCGGCGGTTCGTCGAGCGGTTCGGCGGCGGCGGTGGGGGCCGGTATGCTGCCCGTCGCGCTGGGCACGCAAACTCAGGGTTCGACCCTACGGCCCGCATCGTATTGTGGCGTCGTCGGCTTCAAGCCCACCCACGGCGCGCTGACTATGGCCGGTGTGCACCCGATTTCGACTACGCACGATCATCTCGGCGTGCTCGGCGCCACGCTGGAAGATACGTGGCGCACGGCGTCGCATCTGGCGCTTGCCGCCGGCAGCCCGGGGCAGCCGCTGCTGAACGGCGCGAGCGCCGCATTGCCTGCACCGGTGAAGCCGCGGCGTTTGATTCATCTACACACCAGGGGCTGGCAGGAAATCGATACCGCAACGCGCGAAGCATTCGCTGCTTTGATGGAACGGTGCGCGCGAGATGGTGTCGAAATTGTCAGCCGCGACAACGACAGCGGCGTTGCTGCGCTTGAAGCCGCTTTTGATGATGCTTTCATCGAAAGATCCCTCGACGTCACCGCCTATGAAATGAAATGGCCATATGAACAATACGTGCGGCGCTACGGCGACCGCGTGATACAGCGCGTGCGCGACCGTACCGCAAAGGCCGCGACCATGACGCCGGAATACTACGCTAGCCTGCTGGCGGAAAAGGCGGCGATGCGCGCCCGTTTCAATGCGCTTGCAGACCATGCAGATGGTTTTATTACGCTCGCAGCATCGGGAGCGGCGCCGGTCGGGCTTGAACATACCGGCAGCAGGGCTTTTCTGGTGTTTGCGTCGTTTCTCGGTGCGCCGGCGTTCAGCCTGCCGTTGATGACGGTCGCCGGTCTGCCTTTGGGGCTGCAATTGATCGGAGGTCAGGGGCGTGATGGCGCGCTTTGCGCGGTCGCACACTGGTTAATGCGTGCATAAATAATTTTTTCCGGTATTCCGGACCGCTGCTTCTTTTGCGACGCACCAATTGCTGGTAAAATCAGCGCTTCCGGCAGTCCGTCGTTGTAAAACCCCTTGCCAGTGCTTAAGAAGGACTGGCGGGGCGTAAAAAAACTCCAATTCGGTCAGAAAGACATGACTACGCGTCCAAAATATCTCAACCTGCTGCAGATCAGACTGCCGCTGCCTGCGCTGGTGTCGATCATGCATCGAGTCAGCGGCGCGGTTTTGTTCCTCTCGCTGCCGATTTTACTGTTCGCATTGCAGCGCAGCCTCACTTCGGCCGACACTTTTGACACATTCCGGCAGATTGCCTCCAACTGGTGCGTGAAGATCGTCATGCTGGCGCTGCTGTGGGGATATTTTCATCATCTGTGCGCGGGCATCCGGCACCTGGTGATGGACATCGATCTGGGGACCGAACTGGCGACAGCACGGCTCACGAGCAAGCTGGTAGTCGTGATCAGCATAACCCTGACTATCGTCGTCGGAGCGTGCTTATGGTAAATCGCGCAGTCATAGGTGCTCATTACGGCCTGCGCGACTGGCTCGCGCAGCGCATTACGGCCATCGTCATGGCGTTGTATACGCTGTTGTTCGTCGGCCTCTTGCTGGCTGCACCGAAAATCGATTACGACGCGTGGCGCCAGTTGTTCTCACCGGGCTGGATGAAGCTTGCCACGCTGCTGTTCCTGCTGAGCCTGTATTTGCACGCGTGGATAGGCGTGCGCAATATTTTCATGGATTACATCAAGCATAGCGGCGTGCGGCTTGCGTTGTATGTGCTGGTGATCGCCGCGCTTATCGCCTGCGCCGGCTGGTCAGTTCAGATTTTGTGGAGCATATAAAGCAATGACGATCGCCAAAAGACAGTTTGATGCGGTAGTCGTGGGGGCGGGGGGGTCCGGGCTGCGCGCAGCGCTTCACCTGTCGGAAGCCAATCTGAAGGTCGCGGTGTTGTCGAAAGTATTTCCCACCCGCTCGCATACCGTCGCGGCGCAGGGCGGCGTCGCCGCGTCGCTCGGCAACGACGGCGAAGACAATTGGCACTGGCACATGTTCGATACCGTCAAGGGCTCGGACTATCTCGGCGACCAGGACGCGATCGAATTCATGTGCCGTAAGGCGAATGAAGCGGTTTACGAGCTCGAGCACTTCGGCATGCCGTTCGACCGCACGCCCGATGGCCGCATTTACCAGCGGCCGTTTGGCGGCCAGACGCGCAATTACGGCGAAGGCCCGGTCAAGCGCTCGTGCGCGGCCGCGGACCGCACCGGTCACGCCATGCTGCACACCCTCTACCAGCGCAACGTGCGCGCGCACACGCAGTTCTTCGTCGAGTGGATGGCGCTCGACTTGATTCGCGACCAGGCAGGTGACGTGCTTGGCGTGGTGGCGATGGAAATGGAAACCAGCGAAGTGATGATACTGCAGGCCAAGGCGACTTTGCTCGCCACCGGCGGCGCAGGGCGCATCTATTCGGCCAGCACCAACGCATTCATCAACACTGGCGACGGCCTCGGCATGGCGGCGCGCGCGGGCGTTCCGCTCGAAGACATGGAATTCTGGCAGTTCCACCCGACCGGGGTGGCGGGTGCGGGCGTGCTGATTACGGAAGGCGTGCGTGGCGAGGGCGGCTTCCTGCTCAACAAGAACGGCGAGCGTTTCATGGAGCGCTATGCGCCGACCGTGAAAGACCTTGCGTCGCGTGACGTGGTGTCGCGCGCGATGGCGACCGAAATCAAGGAAGGCCGCGGCGCCGGCAAGGACGGCGAATATATCTTGCTGAAGCTCGACCACCTAGGCGCGGAAGTCATCGACAAGCGCCTGCCGGGCATACGCGAAATCGCGATGAAATTCGCGAACGTCGATTGCACCAGGGAACCGATACCGGTGGTGCCGACCTGCCATTACCAGATGGGCGGTGTGCCGGCCAACTATCACGGCCAGGTTTACATTCCGGATGGCGCCAACGAGAATATCGTGCGCGGTCTGTATGCTGCCGGTGAATGTTCGTGCGTATCGGTGCACGGCGCCAATCGTCTCGGTACCAACTCATTGCTGGACTTGCTGGTATTCGGCAAATCTTCCGCCGAGCAGGTGGTACGGGACATCGCCGGCGAAAAAGCGTTCAAGGAGTTGCCGAAGGACGCCGCCGACCGCTCGCTGGCGCGTCTGGCGCGCCTCGACGGGGCAACGTCGGGCGAGAGCGTTTCGGAAGTCGGCGCGGAAATGCGCCGCACCATGCAATTGCATTGCGGGGTGTTCCGTTTCCCCGACAGTCTGGCCGACGGCGTGCGCAAGATGCTGGCGGTCGCCGAGCGCGTCAAGCACACGTTCGTCAAAGACAAAAGCAAGGTTTTCAACACCGCGCGTCTGGAAGCGATCGAACTCGACAACCTGGTCGATACGGCCGTTTCGACCATGATTTCGGCGGCGGCGCGCACCGAAAGCCGCGGCGCTCACGACCGCAGCGATCACCCTGACCGCGACGACGCGAACTGGATGAAGCACACGTTCTGGTTCAAGGACGGCGACAAGCTGCAGTACAAGCCGGTCAAGCTGAAGCCGTTGACGGTTGAATCGTTCCAGCCCAAACCCCGTGTCTATTAGTGCGTGAAAGAGTGAATGGGTGAAAAAGTGAAAGAGGCCAGGGCGCTTTGCGGTTTAATTCACGCCTGCACACATTCACTTCTTCACGCAACGAAGTAAGTTGACAGATAAAGCTGATTAGAACCATTTTAGGAATATCGATGCGCTTCTCAATCTACCGTTACAACCCCGATGTCGACGCCAAGCCCTTTATGAAGGACTACGACATTGAAATGGAGGCGACCGACCGCATGCTGCTGGATGCTTTGATCCGCATCAAGGAGCACGACGACACATTGTCGCTGCGCCGCTCGTGCCGAGAGGGGGTGTGCGGTTCGGATGCGATGAACATCAATGGCAAGAACGGCCTCGCATGCATCACCAAGCTCGCCGATCTCAAAGAGCCCGTGGTGATACGGCCGCTGCCCGGCCTGCCGGTGATCCGCGACCTGATCGTCGACATGTCGCAGTTCTTCAAGCAATATCACTCGATCAAGCCGTATTTGCAGAACGACTCGCCAGCGCCCGAAAAAGAGCGCCTGCAATCACCGGCCGACCGCGAGGAGTTGA
>CANJHY010000066.1:0-24378 GCA_947474275.1 Betaproteobacteria bacterium | reverse complement strand
GTACTCGAATTCCGCCTGAGCTTTGGCCTCACTCACTGATAAATGCCATGTGTCCGTAAGCACCTGCCACTCGCGATCGCAGTAGAACAAGTAGAAACTCGTTTCGCTTTCAACTATCGCCAGTGCGCTCGCTGACGGAATGATCCCCTCGGGCCCACTATGAACTGTGGCTCCGGTAGGGCGAATAGTTCCGTCAACTACAGCGGTTGCAATCACTTTGGCACCGTCGAGTTCAGATGGAGCTGCAGTCATTTTCCTGCCGTCTAACGTTGCGGTGAGGGGCGCGTGCTGCTTTTGCACGCGTCCTTCTCAACCGTGGGGTTATGCGCGCGCCTGCCAGATCGCCGGGTCTCGTTTTGCGTGAAACACCGCGAGTACGACAACACGTGTAGCTCCCGGGTGGAAAAATACTGAGTATGGGAAGCGACGAGCTTGCGCGCATCGAATTTCGAGGTGCTTGGCGGGGAAACGCTCGGGATGATTTGATGCAAGGTCGATGACACGATTGATCTCCGACACAAACTGCATTCCTAGCCCGGCTTGTCGAGCATCATACCAAAGTGCCGCCGCATAAAATGCTGCGCGCGCAGCGCGCAGAAAGACGACCCTTAGGGTCATCCTTTCAGACGTGCAGTGATGGAGGCCTTAACCTCTTCCCAGGGAACGACGTCATTGGGGTTAGCGTCGTGGTCCGCGAGACGGCGATCGAGTTCCGCTCGTTGCGCATCCGTCAGAGATGTAGCGGCACTTTCCTCGGCAATGCTGTCCCAGAGGTCTTCCACGAGCGCCAGACGCTCCTCCACACTGAGTCGATCAATACCAAGTGACTTAAGTAAAGCGCCCATAGCGAGACTCCATCAATTCGTGGATATTACCAAATTTGCGGTGACCCCGAATATTAAGCGCATAACGTAGAAGTCACCGGCGCTGCGCGGCTTTATCGCGCAGCGTCCAGCGACTGAAAGGAGCGGGGTTGAGCGCCGGGTTAGGCTTCTGTCTTGGTAACACTCTGAATACCTTGCTCATGGTTGACTGCAGGTTGCTCGGGAGACGCGCACTTCGTCGCGGTATGCGTGCACCAAGATTGCAGTGTGGAAGTTTGACCCGTCGCTCTCAAACTGGATGACCTTGTGACCTGAGATATAGCGCATTGGCTCCACCTCAGACACCTTGTTGTAGAGGTATTCGCTGCGATCTGTGGGTGTTATGTATAGGCTCCCGGACTTGAAGCGGTAGATGGTTTGACTCTCTTGCTCTTGAACTCCGAGCGACTTCGGATCGACGAAGACAAAGTGTGTTTCTCGGCAAACGAGATCCGGGACCGGACGCGCTGACGCGGCAGTAGAGAGTGCAAGGAGAATGATGATGCAGAGAGAGCGCATGAGAGGCCTAACGTCAATAATCAACGACCGCCGAAGGTGGTCCGTTGCATTTAAAGTTAGACCTCTGTGACAACGAAGACGCTCACTTCCAATTGAGATTTAGTTTGCGCTGAGATATTGCGCAGTCTCGCAAATATAAGTTGATGAGGCTTTGGTACGGAACGCCAACGTCATCAGAGATCGCCTTGAAGTAAGTGATGGATTCTTCGTCAAGGCGAATCGTAATTTGTTTCTTGAGTTGTGATGCGTATGGATTTTTCCGTGCTTTGGAGAAGTCGTACTCTTTGCGCATGTGGCACCCGATTAGTAAGATTTGGATTCCTTGGAAATTGCCCTGCGTGCGGAGATGATACGAATGACATTGCCCTTGCTCCGGTAGCAGTGACAGACGAGCAGAAAACGAAGTGCGCTGCTCATTCCAAGTAAAACAAAGCGCTCTTCGTCCTCGGAGTGATCTGGATCATCGATAAGCTTGGCACGTTCATCGAAAAAGACTGTTTTGGCTTCTTCGAAACTCACTCCGTGCTTTTTCAGATTTGTCGCAGCTTTTCGATTATCCCATTCGAAGCGAAGTGTGCTCATGAACGCAGTGTAACTACATTGTAGTGCGACGGCAAGTGCCGCATGCGTTGGCGATGAAAAGAGGTCTAACGTTTGAGTTCAGCGGCTGCCGAAGGCAGTCCGCTGGAACGAATGGTTAGGTTCATGGTGGACTCACTTGATGCTCGCGATTACAGCGCCGACGAGAGTAGCCAGCAGGAGCAAAACCGCCGGACCTAGACTCATGACAAAGCCGATGCCACGCTTCGCCGGCTCGGAGACATAGGCTCGGAAGTACAAGACTCGACCGACCAGGTAGATGGCACCGATAGCGGCCACCACGAGCGGCGACCAGTAGCGAGCCGCAAGCCAAAGGCTCGGCACGAACACAACCAGAAGTTCCAGCGTATTCATTTGAACTCGGTAGTAGCGCTCGAACATCTCGTGCCCGGATACTGCTGGGGCACTGATTCCGTACTTACCTCGTGCCCGACCTACCAACGCGCCAAAGACGACGAACTGAAGTAATGCGAGCACTGTGACGATTTCAACCAGAACCATGAAATCTCCGACGAATGAAATGAACCTAACGCCAAGGTTCACACGCGTCCCGGCCGCGCAGCGGCTGGGACGTCGAGTGGAACCGTTGGTTGGGCAGCAGCATAACTAGAATAGTTGTTTTGACGCTGGACGACAGTTTCCGTAGTGCACAAGCCCCGCGCCGGATTGAGTGCCGAAGCTAAACATGAAGGACCCTGTAAAGCGGTTGATGTGCAGCGTTTCCTTGTATGTGGTTTCCTGCATCTTGTACTCTGTCTCGCCGCTAATCTCTTCTTCAGAGATTGCTCCCGTGAATTCAGCGCCCAAGCCCTCCTTTCGCAGAATTGCTCGACCGCCTTCGAATTTCGTGACAGCAATCAAACTTTCGCTGGCAGTGGGCTTGCTTAGCCCTCTGTCATCAACAGTATGCGAGTAAGTGCAGATGAGCCGGAATGTTTCAGTAGCGGCGATGCCACTAAAAGGAGTTAGAAAAACAGCAGTAGCCATAAGAACCCGAATGTATTGCATCCCCACTTCTCCTGCGGCCCAACTTTAAATTGGTTGACGAAATTTAGGTGACGAAATTTGGTTGCCGAAATTTATGCCTCCAAGATGTAACAGGAGGCTGAACCCCTTGCGTCGCCTGTGCCTTAAGTAGTAGCAGTAATCGCTATTCATTCGGACACGTTACTCCTCCCATGCACACGACGCAATTGATCGGCCAAAAATTGGGGGATGTATGCATGACAATGGCAATCGGGAAGCACTTCCAACTGAGGCTCCGCGCCCCCGGCTGCTGGAATTGGTCAGCGCCGCCATCGAAACGCGGCACTACAGCCGTCGGACGGAAGAGACCTACGTTCAATGGATCAAGCGGTTCATCATTTTTTCGGGCAGGCGGCACCCGCGTGAACTTGGCGCCAAAGAAGTCACTGCATTCCTGAGCCATCTCGCCGTCGAAGGGCGCGTAGCGGCATCCACGCAGAATCAGGCGCTGGCGGCGCTGTTGTTTTTATACAGAGCAGTGCTTGATGAGCCGCTGCCGTGGCTCGATGACGTGATTCGCGCAAAACGTTCGGCTCGCAAACCTTCGGTGTTGACAGCCGACGAAGCGCAGCGACTGCTGTCGCATATGCGCGGACCGAAGCTGCTGATGGCGAGCCTGTTGTATGGTGCCGGCCAGCCTTGCCGTGAGTTCTCAAATATGAGAACATCTGCGCACACTGCATACTCAATCGAATACTTTCATCCCAAAGTGCTCGACGATATCGAGTCGTGGCCGGCAGACATTCTGGCTGATTACGCAAGAATTGCGGAGCTGCTGATGGAATACGGGCCGAACCTCAGGCTGCCGCACTCACGGGCGTTTGGCGGCGGATTGTTCGAGTTGAGACCACGCGGCAGATCACGCATAGGGCGGGCGTTTTATTGCTTTCTCGTTGGCCGGCGCGTGGTGGTGTTGCACGCATTTATCAAGAAGTCGCAGCAAACACCCGAGCGGGAATTGAAACTTGCCCGTAAACGCATGAAAGAGGTGCTCCATGGCTAACATTGGTTACAAGCCCGTTCAGCACGATCACGACGCTTTCCTGAAAAAAGCGCGCAAACGTCGCGGCTTTCAGGCCGCTTATAAAGCGTTGGCAGTCGAGTATGCGGTCGCGAACGAAATGCTTACAGCGCGTGCCCGCGCCGGCCTCACGCAGGAAGCGGTGGCTTCCTTGATGGGCACTTCAAAAAGTACGGTTTCACGTCTGGAGTCAGCGGGCAAGCACGCGCCTTCGCTCACCTCATTGAAAAAGTACGCGAAAGCGGTGGGGTGTAAAGTCGAAATCCGGCTGGTGCCGGAGGGGTAGGGAGTGAAAAGATGTGGGGGCGTGAAGGCGTGAGTGCGTGAGAGTGTGAAAGGCCGTGGGTGCGGGAAGGCGTCAGAGGTTTTTACTCACGCTCTCACGCCCTCCCGGCCTTTCTCACGCTCTCGCGCCCTCCCGCTCTCCCAGGCTCCCGGTCGCCAAAGCGTATAATGACCCCCGATGAAAGTGACGCTGCTGGGACACGCCACCGTGCTGGTCGAGATGGATGGTGCCAATATTCTGATGGATCCGGTGCTGCAGGATCCATTCGAGGACGGGGCGGTCGTCTCCTGCCCCAGGCGCGTGATTCGCGCCGACAAGCTCCCTCCACTCGATGTGGTCATCATCTCGCACCAGCACCCGGACCACTTCGACATCCCTTCGCTCGCCCAGCTCCCGCGCGACGTTTGCGTCGTGTGCCCGACCGACCGGGCGATTCAATATGCGCTCAAGAGCCTGGGGTTTACGAACGTGCGCCCCACCGAGCCGATGCAGCGGGTAGTCTTCAAGGCCTGTGAACTGCTGACGACCCGCTCCAGCGTCACCAACGTCATCGAGTTCGGCATTGTCTTCAAGGACAAAAGCGGCACTTTCTGGAATCAGGTCGACTCGGTTCTCACTCACGAGACCATTGATCAATCGCTTCAGGCAGTCGGCAGCATCGACCTGCTGTTCGCGGCGCACGCCAGCCAGAACTTCGGATTCTTCGATGACCGCTCGACGGGTTTCCCGCACGACACGCATAAGTCGAATCTCGATACGGCCTTGAGAATCAAGCCCAGGCTGACCGTGCCGGGGGCAGCCGGCTTTCGCTTCGCCGGTGAGATCGAGTGGTGCAACGCCTTCCTCTTCCCTATTTCGCGCGAGCAGTTCGTCGCGGACCTGCACCGCCTCGATCCCAACCTCGCCACAGCCATCGCGAATCCCGGCGACGTTTTCGAGATCGGGGGCGCGGCTGTTCAACACCGGGCCGGCGCCTCCGCGGTCGCGCAGACACTGGAAGAAGACACCTGGCGTCTGCGGTTCGATCCCACGGCTGCAATCCCGCCGCTTAAAGACACCAATCCCGACCAGTACCCTGATGACCAGCTGCGCTCCGAAGTTGCCAGCGTAATCTCGGGCATCGAAGCATTCTTGCGCATGTCCTACGCGAACTCGGTGAAGCTGGTGGACCTGTTCCGCGAACTAGCGATGAGCTATGCCATCGAAGTGGTGTTTCCAGATGGGCCGCAGCGCTATCGGATTCAGTTCGCCAGGGACGACTTCCGCATCGAAACAGGCCCGGCCGCCGCCGCCGGGGCCCAGATGGAACACAAGATCACTGCCTCCGCGCTGACCGGGTGGGCGCGGCGTGAACGGAGTTACTTCTACGTGCGGGCTTTCTCGCGCACGTTCTCGACGCTCCATGAACTGAAAGTTGTTGACGGTAACGTGACCGTGACACCCCGGCTGGTGCCGGATCTCCTCGCGGGGTACATCACCTATAAAATCGAGGGGGCACAGCCGTCGATGCTGCTGCTCCTCGATCATATGATTCGGCGACACGCTCGCCCGCCTCTGACCGCCTGAGCTCTCAGGCCTGAAGAGCAGTCGTCGCTGCGAGGCTCCGCTCTTACGCCTTCCGCTCTTCCAGCTCCACCAGCGCACCAAGAAAATCCGCGGGATGGACGAAAGCGATGCGTTCGCCGTGCACGTTAAGCTGGGGTTTTCCATCGCCTAATATGCGCACGCCGTTGACTTTCATGGTCGCGGTAGTCGCGTCCACGTCGTTGACGTCGAGGCTGAAATGATGAATGCCGCCTTTCGGATTGCGCTCGAGGAATTTGGCGACGGGTGAATCCTTGCGCGAAGGCTCCATGAGCTCGATCTTCGCATTGGCGAGTTCGACGTAAGCCATACGCACACCCTGTTCCTCATTGACTTTGATCGCGCCGATCTTGAGGCCATACTTGGTTTCCAACTCGCGGGCGGCGGCGGCGAGGTCGGGCACGACGATGGAAATGTGGCCAAGTCCAATGATCATCCTTCACCCCCATCCTCGCCTTCCGCCATCAAGGGGGAAGGAGCAAATACCTGTTTAAAAAGCGCAACACCGAAAAGCAACCGCCGATGTATTCCTTTTAATACCCCCTTGAGGGGTACGCCGATTGACGCCGATACAAATCCAGTCCTAGCCCCAAAAAATAGCACGTCCATTGCGCTCATCCGCGTTCATCGGCGGTTCCAATAACGGTTTTTGAGATCGCGTCTAAATCACTTTGTCGGCACGCAAGGCCGCGATCTTCGCGTCGTCGAGGCCGAGTTCGTTTTTGAGTATCTCATCCGCGTGCTGGCCGAGGGTCGGCGGCGCGCGGCGCACGGAAGTCGGCGTGCCGTTGAGTTTGAAAGGCGAGCCGAGCATTTTGAGCTCGCCTATCGTCGCGTGTTCCGCACTGGTGATCATGTTGCGCGCAGCGGTCTGCGGATCGTCGAGCGCCTGCTTTACCGAATTGATTTTGCCGCACGGGACACCGGCGGCCTGCAATTTGGAAATCCACGCGTCCGCTTTGTCGGTCTTGAGCGCTGCGGTGACCATGCCATCGACGAGTTCGCGGTGCGCGACGCGGTCTTTGTTCTGGGTAAAGCGCTGGTCCTGCGCCCATTCGGGGTGACCGAGCACCGCCGCGCATTTCGCGAACTGCGAGTCGTTGCCGACCGCGAGCGCCAGCACGCCGTCTGCCGTGGGAAACGTCGTATACGGGACGATGCTCGCGTGGCCGTTGCCGAAACGTCCGCCATCCTTGCCTACCGTCAAATAGTTCGACGCGATGTTGACGAGCATCGCGAGCGACGATTCGTACAACGACACTTCGACTTTCTGCCCGCGGCCGGTGCGATGGCGCGCGTTCAATGCTGCCAGAACCGCGTTCGACGCGAGTATGCCGGTGCAGAAATCGACCAGCGCCACGCCGTGCTTGGTCGGCGTACCGTCCTGGGGCCCGGTGATGCTCATCAGGCCCGACTCGGCCTGCAATATGAAGTCATAGCCGGGCTGCTTGGCTTTGGGACCGGTCGAACCGTAACCAGTGATCGAGCAGCGCACGAGACACGGCGCGTGCTCGTCGAACCACGCGTCGGTGAAACCCCACTTGGCAAGCGTGCCAAGCTTGAAATTATCGAGCAGCACGTCGCTTTTCTTGATGAGGCCGGCGAGTATTTCCTGCCCCGCCTTGACCGCCATGTTGAGTGCTATCGAGCGCTTGTTACGATTAAGGCCGAGGAAATACGACGCCTCGCCTTCTATGAACGGCGGCCCCCAGGCGCGCGTGTCGTCGCCGTTGGGCGGCTCGACCTTGATCACCTCGGCGCCGAGGTCGCCCAGCATCATGCCGCACAGCGGCCCCGCGAGGATGCGCGTGAGATCGAGCACGCGCACGCCGTCGAGCGCGCCGGGGACTATTTTTTGTTCAGAACTCATTTTCAAATCCTAGTTCGGATCAGCCGCAGATAAACGCAGATTCAAATCTGTAGCCCTGTAGATCCAATGATCGTTCGAAAGGTTGCCCCTGGCGCTGCAGCATCCGCGTTTATCCGCGGCTCAAAAGCCCCAGGGTTACTTGCGCTTCTTCCGCATGTGCGGCGGCTCGTTCAGGTTCTTCTCGCAGCCGTCGAGGTAACGCACCATTTCGCGCTTGTCGCGCACGCGGAACTGGTTGAAGTTAGGCTTGCGGCCTTCGAGGAAAGCATCCATACCTTCGTTGGCTTCGGGCGAACCCCAGACGTGGGCGAGCAGTTCCATGCCCTGCTGCCACGACGCATACAGCGCGTCGGATGCGGAGTTGAGCGAGCGCTTGGTCATGCGGATCGTCAGCGCGCTGTGGCCTTTCATGGTGGTGCACCACTTGAGCGTTTCCTTCACCAGGTCTTTCTGCGGCACGCATTTGTTGATGAGGCCGACTTCGACGGCCTCTTTCGCCGTGAAGCGCCGCGCGCAGAAAATCATTTCGCGCGCCAGCCGCTCGCCGAGGATCAGCGGCAGGTACTGCGTAGCACCCACGGTCGGACATGCGCCGACTTTGGCGCCGGTCTGGCCGAGCACCGCGTTTTCGGACGCGATCACCACGTCGCACCAGAGTGCCAGCTCATGTCCGCCGCCCATGCACCAGCCGTTGACCATCGCGATCACCGGGATCGGCAGGCCGCGTATCGTCATTGCGAGGCCCAGCATGCGGTCGTTCCACATATAGGCGTTGGTGAAATTGAGGCGCTTCATCGCGAAAAAGTCGCCGCCCGCCGAAAACGACTTGGTGCCGGCGCCGGTCACCACCGCGCAGACTATGGTCGGGTCTTCGCGCGTGGATTTCAGCGCGTCTATCAGTTCGTCGAGGGTCTGCTCGCGAAACGAATTCAGCACGCGCGGACGGTTGATGGTGACCCACGCGACCTGGTCTTTGACTTCGTACAAAATGTCTGAATATTTGCGTGCGCCCTTGCGCGCGCCAGCTGCCTTGCTGCGCTTGACTGCCATGACTGTCTTCTCCGGGATGGATGGTCTCTGCGAGACGGTTTGAATTTCTGCCGCAAGTTTACCAGAGTGCGCGCAGACGATGATTGACAGCACTTGTGCGACTCCTCTATCTTCTTGGGGCGCATCCATTTAAAGAACTAAAATATTCACCGCCAAGGACGCAAAGGAAGGGCAAGAAAAGGGCTGGCTCAATCGGCAATAAATAGTTGCGAATATCGATCGCATCTGCGAAAACCCGCAGCATTTCAAAGTTATTCTTTGATTTCCTTGGCGTCCTTCGCGTCCTTTGCGGTTCAATATTTAAAGAATTGGGCGCGCTGCGGCGCCAAGCAGCGCCGCGAGAAAATCGCGCGCGCTGAATCGAACCGGGCGGCACCACAGCGGTGCGCGGCTTTCTTTCGCCGCGCCTTTGTGGTGAGATAGCCGTCACACCATGTCCTGCATCCGCATACTCAGCGAAGAAGATGTCCGTGCCGCGATCGATACCGACCGCGCGCTTGAACTCGCGCGGCTGACGCTGCGCGACCAGGCCGCGGGCAACAGCGAGTTGTCCACGCCGTCTTCGATGTCGCTCGACGCGCGGCGCTTCGGCGCGGGACGCTTCAAGTTCAAGGCGGCGACCGTCGGCCATCTCGGCGCATCCGGCATACGCCTGATATCGCGCCGCTCGCCGACCGATGCCGAGGCGTTCAACTATACGGCGGTCTACGACCACGCAGGGCTCGCGCTGTCGGGCCTCGTGCCCGAACTGTGGATCAGCCGCATACGCACCGCGGCGTTCGGTACCGCGACTCTCGAAGCGCTGGTCAATCCCGGCCCGCTGGTGGTGGCGCTGTTCGGCACCGGCAAGATCGCGCATGAATTTGTGCCCATGCTCGCAAGCGCGCTGCCGATAGCCGAATTGCGCATCAACTCGCGCCGCGCGGAAAGCATGGCTGCATTTGTCGCCGCGCACGCGAGCAAGGTGAAATTTCCGGTCCGCGCAGAAACCGACCACGCCCGCATGATAGCCGGCGCGGACGTGGTGATTGCAGTGACCGCGGCCACCCAGCCGCTCGTGCCGGCAGGATTGCTCAAACCCGGCGCGGTGGTCTGCTCGATGGGTGAGAGCAACGAAGTCGACTATGGCGTGCTCGCAGAATCGCAGCGCTTCATCGTCGACGATCCGGAATTCGCGTCCGAAGTCGGCGACGGCGGCGCCTGGATCCGGCAGGGCCATCTGACGCGCGAAGTTTTTGCGGCGCGCGTCGATGCGCTGGCCTGCGAAGTCGTCGCCGGAAAAAAGCCCGGCCGGCTGGCCGCGACTGACCGCATAGTCGCCATCATTCAGGGCATGGCGATCGGCGACGTCGCCTTTGCCATTCATGCTCTGCACGAAGCCGGCAAGCGCGGTCGTGGCAAACTGGTGGAACTGCCCTAGTATTTAGCCGCAGATAAACGCAGATATACATCAACTCAGATTGACGAAGCGATTGGCCATGAGAAATTTAAATTCCAAATTTTCACAAATGTATTTTTAATGTTGAATCATCTGCGTTCATCTGCGTTTATCTGCGGCTCCCTCTTGCTTTTAGCAGCAACAGCGCACGCCCAAACCTATCCTGCAAAACCCATACGTTTCATTCTCTCCTATCCGCCCGGCGGCGCGACCGACACGCTGGGCCGCATCGTGGCGAAGGCGCTGTCGGATGCGTGGAACGTCAACGTCATCGCCGACAACCGTCCCGGCGCGAGCGGCAATATCGGCACCAGCCTGTGCGCGAAGTCGCCGCCCGACGGCTACACGATGTGCATGGTGGCGCCTGCGCAGGCCATCGCCTCGCGCCTGTCCGCCAATGCCGGCTACGACTCGCTCAAGGATTTTTCGCATGTGACGCTGATCGCGACGGTGCCGATGCTGCTGCTCGTGCATCCAGCGCTGCCAGTGAAGAATCTTGCCGAGCTGATAGCGCTCGCCAAGCGCCGGCCTGGCGCGCTCAATTACGCATCGAGCGGCGGCGGCGCGAGCCCGCATCTCGCGATGGAGCTTTTGAAGCAGCAGGCCGGCATCGACATCGCGCTGATCACCTACAAAGGCGCGGGTGCGCAGATGGTCGATCACCTCGCGGGCCGCGTCGAAGTGGCGTTTGCGCCAGCCGTCGGCGTATTGCCCTTCGTGAAAGAAGGCCGGCTGCGCGCGATAGCTGTCTCAACGAAAGAGCGTTTTCCGGTCTTGCCGAACGTGCCGACCGCCAGCGAATCGGGCTTGAAAGGTTACGACGCGAGCTCATGGCAGGGCATCGTCATGCCCGCCGGCGTGCCGCCCGAAATACGCCGGCAGATCAGCGACGAAATAGCGAAAGCCCTGAAAACACCCGCGCTGCGGGAAAGAGTGCTCGATCTCGGCGGCGTTCCCGTCGGCAATACGCCGGAACAATTCGCCGCCTACTATGCAGCGGAATCAGAGAAGTGGTTCAAGGTCGCCAAAACGGCGAACGTCACCGTCGACTGACTATGCGGACTAAAAAGATATCCTAAAGCAAATCTATCGGCCGCAGATGAACGCCGATAAACACAGATAAAATCGGCGAGGCCTTGGCTTCAGATTGCGGCGAACTCCCATCCCTTAACTTTTGACCCGACATCAGGCAAGTCCAAACAGAAAAATCTGCGGTTCCCTGCTTTAAGAAGGAAAATGCCGCTGCAGAAAATTCAAAGCATCCTGCGCGCAGCGGTCCGCCAGGTAGTCGCAGATGTTGTGGTTCGCGACATCGTAGGTGACGAGTTCGCTGCCTTTGATCAGTTTCTGCATATCCGCGTAAGCGCCCGCATTGCCGATGGAGTCGCCCGCCGGCGCCACCAATAAAGTCGGGCAGCGGATTTTGGCGAGATCGGCCATCCAGTACTGCGTCGTCATGTACAACACGAAGCGCTTGACCAGGCCTTCATCGTTGCGCGCGATCTCGTCGAGAAACCAGTCGATCTGCGCCTGGCTGAGCTGAGCGAGCGGCAGGCGTTCCTCCAGCGTCTCCGCGATGAACGCACGCAAACCGATGCGCTCCATCTCGGGGATCCATTTGGCGCCGTTGCTGTCCTTGAATCCGGGTCGGGACGCGAACAGCAGGATGCTGGTCGCGCGCGCCGGATGATGGATCGCGAGCTGCTGCGCGAGGTAGCCGCCGCCGGACACGCCGAGCAAATGCGCTTTGTCCACGCCAAGATGGTCGAGCAGTTCCAGCACGTCCTGCGTAAGCCGCGCGAGGGTCAGCGGCTGATCGACGCGCGGAATCCCTGATTCGCCGTGCCCGCGCAAATCCATGCGCACGACCCGGAACTTGCGCGCGAGATGCGGCACCATCGCATACAAACGCCGTGAACTGCTCATCGCCGAATGCAGCAACACTACGGTCGGCGCCGCAGTCCACGGATCGGTGTAATCGTCTACCGTATAAGCGATGCGCAGCGCATCGCTGGTCGTCATCCGCTCCACGTTCAGGATTTCGCGGAAACGGGGTCGCGGCGGGCCGCAGTCTCGAAGCCGCAGGCGTTGATGCGGCCGACCGCAGCACCTGCGCTGTTCAGGATAGGCGGCGTGGCGAGGTGCGCGAGCGCGCGCTGCTCCGCAGCATCGAGCAGGCCGACCGCGGACAACACTGCGATCAGCGCGGGAACCCGCGCGCGCGCATTGCCGTCGGCGATCTTGACTACGGCCGAGATGCCCTGGCCCGGCATATAAACCATCATGAATCCTTCGGCGCCGGTCTTCATGATGATGCGGCCCTTGGTCACGCGCGCGATTTCAACGCCGGGCTGATCGGTGCCTGAAATGTACTCTGGATGCTGGCGCATCGCATCGTGTATCGCGAGTATCGCCGCGCGGCGCGATGGCGACGCCACCTTGGCGGCGGCGAACCGCGCCATCATCACCGCCATGTCTTTTACCGGCAATGCCGGCGCCGGCAACGCGCAACCGTCGACGCCTATGGGCATCGCGCGCGCGTCGCGCCCCGCGAGCTCGGAAAGCGAATCGAGATAAAGCTGCTGCGCGGGATGCGCGATATCGTCGTAACCTTCGACCGCCCAGCCGCGATGCTTTGCCACCGTGAGAAACCCGCAATGCTTGCCCGAGCAATTGTGATAAATGCGCTGCGTGGGATGCCCCTCGCGTATCGCAGCGGCAGCGCTCGCTTCGTCGGACGGATGATCCGGTCCGCACGCGAGTGCATTCTGGTCGAGGCCCAGGTCGGCGAGCCAAGCGCTCACAAGTTCGGTATGTATAGGCTGGCCGCGGTGCGAGGCGCATGCCATCGCAAGGTGCCGCGACGTCAATCCGCGTTCCTTGTATGCGCCGGTCTCGACCAGGGCAATTGCCTGAATCGGTTTCAAAGCCGAGCGCGGGAACGTTTCCATTCCAATGTCGCCCCAGCCTTCGATGATCTCGCCTTCTGCGTTAGCGACCGCCGCCACGCCGAGATGCACGCATTCGACCAGCGGCCCACGCCAGATTTCGACCATCTTTACCGAGGACACGGCTTCTCCTTATATGGCGCATCCATCCTGCGTATGCGCTGAGTGATGGTTTGATTATAATCGTTCCCTTACCCGCTCAACCGACAGGCCGGCGCATCGCCACGATGCGCGGCACGACTTCCCTCAAGGTTTCCCACATGTCAGCAGCAAAATCAGCAGGCGCGCGTCTCGCCGTCGATATCGGCGGGACTTTCACGGACATCGTTCTCGAGGCGCGCGGCCAGCGCTGGACCGGCAAGGTGCTCACCACGCCGCGCGCGCCGGAAGAAGCCGTGGTCACCGCCGTCACTGAGATCCTCGCGCAAGCCGGGCTCAAAGCCGGCGCGCTGGACATCTTCATCCTCGGCACCACGCTGGCGACCAACGCGCTGATCGAGCGCAAGGGCGCGAAGACCGCGCTCGTCACTACCGAAGGTTTCCGCGATCTCGTGGAAATCGGCTGGGAGCACCGCTTCGCGCAATATGATATTTTTCTGGACAAGCCGGCGCCGCTGGTGCCGCGCCATCTGCGCCTGCCGGTGCCGGAGCGCATAGACGCCAAAGGTCGCGTCCTGTTGCCGCTCGACGAAGCTGCCGTCGAAGCCCTGGTGCCGACATTGAAAAAGCACGGCATCGAAAGCGTTGCCATCGCGTTTCTGCAAAGCTTCACGAATACCGCGCATGAACAGCGCGTGAAGAAAATACTCAAACGCGCGTTGCCGGACTTGTGGATCACGCTGTCGTCGGACGTGTGTCCTGAAATCCGCGAGTACGAACGCATCTCCACCACCTGCGCCAATGCATATGTGCAGCCGGTGATGGCCGGTTATCTGAACCGACTGCAGGCGCGCCTGAAGTCGATGGGCATAGTCTGTCCCGTGTATCTCATGACTTCCGGCGGCGCGCTGTGCACGCTGGCGATGGGCGCGGCGGAGCCGGTGCGGCTCGTCGAATCGGGCCCGGCCGGCGGCGCCATCCTCGCGCGCACCGTGGCCGAGAGCTGCGGCGCGGACCGCGCACTGTCGTTCGACATGGGCGGCACCACCGCCAAGATCTGCTTTATCGACGATTTCGAACCCGAGATCTCGCGCAGTTTCGAATTCGGCCGCATGTACCGTTTCATGAAAGGCAGCGGGCTGCCTATCCGCATCCCCGTCATCGAGATGGTGGAGATCGGCGCGGGCGGCGGCTCGATTGCGCGAGTCGACGATCTCGAGCGCGTGCAGGTCGGCCCCGACAGCGCAGGTTCCGAGCCCGGCCCGGCGTGCTACGCGCGCGGCGGCGTGCATGCAACGGTGACCGATGCGGACTGCGCGATGGGCCTCCTCGACCCGCAGCGCTTTGCCGGCGGCCGCGTCACGCTTGAAACCGCGCGTGCGGAAGTTGCCGTAACCCGCGACATCGCGAAGCCGCTCAAAGTAGACACCGCGCTCGGCGCGCTCGCAATCACAGAAATCGTCACCGAGAACATGGCGAATGCCGCGCGCGTGCATGCAATGGAACTCGGTAAGACCGTCGAGAACTACACCGTGATCGCGTTCGGCGGCGCCGCGCCGCTCCATGCCGCAAGACTTGCGGACAAGCTCGGCGTCGCGCGCGTCGTCATTCCGGTCGGCGCGAGCGTGGGCTCGGCGCTTGGATTCCTCACTGCACCCGTTGCGTTCCAGGCGGTGCGCAGCTGGTACCAGTTCATCGCCAAACTCGATATCGCGCACGCCAACCGCCTGCTCGACGAAATGACCAAACAGGCCACCGACGTCGTACGCGCTGCCGCGGGCAACGCGGCGCTGACTGCAACGCGCGTCGCTTATATGCGCTACGCCGGCCAAGGCCATGAAATCGCCGTTACCCTGCCGGCCGGCAAACTCGCCGCGAAATACACTGCGCGCCTCAAGCGCAGCTTCGACGCCGCTTACCGCGTGCTCTATGGACGCACCGTGCCGAACATGGACGTCGAAATCATGAGCTGGTCGGTCACCGTTTCCACCAAGGTGAAACGCGCCGCCAAGGCGCGCACCCTGCCGCGCAAGACTGGCAAAGCGTCGGCGAAGCGGCGCATTTTCGAGCCCAAGCTTGCACGCTGGGTCTCGGCACCCGTATACGAACGCGCAATGCTGGCGCCGGGCGCATCGGTCGCCGGCCCCGCGCTGATCGTCGAAGACCAGACGACAGTGATTGTCACCGCCGATTTCGACGCCTCAATCAACAGCGCCGGCCACATCGTGCTCGATAAACGCAAAAGGAAGCAGACATGAGAAAACTCGCCGACATCCAGATGCAGGTGATGTGGAACCGTTTGATCTCCGTCGTCGAAGAGCAAGCGCAGACCCTGGTGCGCACCGCCTTCGGCGCAGCGACGCGCGAAGCGGGCGATCTTTCCGCCGGCGTGTTCCTGCCCGACGGCCGCATGGTGGCGCAGGCGGTGACCGGCACGCCGGGCCACGTCAATTCGATGGCCGAATCGGTCAAGTATTTTCTCCAGGATTTTCCGCCGCACACGATGCAGGACGGCGACGTGTATCTCACGAACGATCCGTGGAAAGGCACCGGCCATCTCAACGACATGACGATGGTCACGCCCGTGTTCAAGACGCATGGAAAAAAAGCGCGCATGGTCGCGCTGTTTGCGTCTACCGTGCACGTGGTGGACATCGGCGGCCTCGGCCTTTCCGCCGACGGCACGCAGGTCTATCACGAGGGTCTGTTCCTGCCGCCGCTGAAACTTGTCGAGCGCGGAATAATAAGCGACACCATGCTGCGCGTAGTGCGCGCCAACGTGCGCGAACCGGTGCAGGTCGAAGGCGATTTGTACGCATTGGTTGCGTGCAACGAAATCGGCGGCCGCCGGCTGCTGGCGATGATGGACGAATACAAATTGCAAGGCATAGAGAAGCTGAGCGAGCACGTGATCGCGCGTTCGCGTGCGGCGATGCTTGCCGCAGCGCGCGATTGGCCGCAGGGCAGCTGGTCGTACTCGATGACCATCGACGGTTACGATGCGCCCATCACTCTCGTTGGCAAGCTGACGATTTCGAAGTCCGGCATCGACATCGATTTCACTGGCACCAGCCCCTGCGTCGCCAACGGCATCAACGTGCCGAAGTCATACACCGATGCGTACACGTCGTTCGGCGTGCGCTGCATCATCGGCGGTCACATCCCGAACAACGCCGGCTCATTGTCGGTCGTGCGCGTGACGGCGCCCGAAGGCTGTATCGTCAACGCGCCCTTTCCTCTCGCCGTGGCGGCGCGCTCGACCATAGGCCAGATGCTGCCCGACGTCGTGTTCGGCTGCCTGCACCAGGCGCGGCCCGACCAGGTGCCGGCCGAAGGAACATCATCGCTGTGGAACGTGCGCCTCGCCGGCGGACAAACGTTCAAGGGCATCGATCCGGAACAGATCAAAGGCAAGGCGCGCTTCAACGTCGTCGGCTTCAATACCGGCGGCACCGGCGCGCGTCCCGGCAAGGACGGCTTGTCGGTCACTTCTTTTCCCAGCGGCATCCGCAACGTCGCGGTGGAAATCATGGAAACGCTGTCGCCTGTCGTCTACTGGAAAAAAGAATACCGCCCCGACTCCGGCGGCGCCGGCGAGCATCGCGGTGGCCTGGGCCAGATCATGGAAATCGCCAACGGTGACGACGCCCCGATGATCATCTCGGCGACTTTCGACCGCATCGTACACGCGGCGCGCGGCAGCGCGGGCGGCGGCAACGGCGGTGCGGGACGTCTCTCGTTGAAGTCAGGCGCGAAGATGCGCGGTTTCGGCCGCCAGGTGATCCCGGCCGGCGACCGGGTCGTGGTTGAAACACCCGGCGGCGGCGGCATCGGCGACCCGAAAAAACGCGCGCGCGACAAAGTGCAGCGCGACGTCGAGTACGGACTCATCACACCCGAAGAAGCAAAAACGCATTACGGCTACTCCGCCACCAAACAAAACTAGAACCCATTTTAAAAAATACAATACCGACAAGTAACCGCCGATTACGCCGATAGACGCCGATATAATTCCAGACCTTTCCACGCATCAAGGTCAAATCCCTTGAGCTTATCTGCGTTCATCTGCGTACCCCTCAAGGGGGTATTAAAAAGAATTCATCGGCGGTTCCAAATGGTTTTTGCGACCGCTTCTGGCAGTTCCGTTTGCGGCGCATGGAAGGAGTGAATTGACCACCCGTCCCACAGATCACCTGATGCTCGCTCTGGGGTCGATGTTCATGCAACAGACTTTCATCTCGCTCGGCAAATCGCTGCCCGCGGTGATCGCGCCGGCGATCATCCTGGACCTCAAACTGGCGCCCGCCTGGATCGGCATCTATTTCGGGTTGACGGCGGTCGCCGCCTTTTTCGTGCAGCTCGGCTGCGGCAGCTTCATCGTGCGCCATGGCGCATTGCGCATGAGTCAGCTCTCGCTGGTGGCGCTCGCCGCCGGCACCGCCTTCCTGACGACCGGCGAGCCGCTGCTGCTCGTGCTCTCCGCGATTGTCGGCGGCGGCGGTGCGGCGGTGTCTACTCCGGCCAGCTCGCATCTGCTCAGCCGCTGCTCGCCGCCGCAGTACCTGCCGCTGGTGTTTTCGCTCAAGCAGACCGCGGTGCCGGCCGGCCTGCTGCTCGCCGGCGTGCTCGCGCCGCAAATGACCGAGTGGCTTGGCTGGCGCACCACCATGCTGCTCTGCGCAGCAGCGTGCGCCGTCTTCGCCGTAATGCTGCAGCCCGTGCGAAAACTTTTCGATACCGACCGCGTGCCGACACGCATGTTCAAGCTGTCGGATTTCCGCACGACCCTGACTGCGGTGCTCGCGACGCCGCGCCTGCGCGCATTGTCGTTCGCCTGCCTCGCGTTCAACGGTCTGCAGACCGCGGTGACCGCATACTTTGTCGTCTATCTGACCACTATCGGCTACACGCCGGTCGCCGCGGGCTTCGTGTTTTCGATGGCGGTGGCGATCGCAATACCCGGGCGCATTCTGTGGGGCTGGCTCGGCAGCGGCCATGTTGCGCCGCGCCTCATCATGGCAGGACTTTCGCTCGGCATGGCCGCCAGCGTCGTGCTCCTCGCTATGTGCAATGCCGGCTGGCCCGCGCTCGCGGTCGGCCTGGTCGCCTGTCTCATCAGCGCCACCGCGCTGTCGTGGCACGGCATCCTGCTCGCCGAAACTGCGCATGCGTCGCCGGAGGACATGCGCGGCGGCGTCACCGGTGGCGTGCTCTCGTTCGGTCAGATCGGCGCGCTGATCCTGCCGGTGATGTACTCAGGGTTGCTGGAAACCACCGGCAGCTACAGCGTCGGCTTCGTGATGTGCGGCGTACCGGTGCTGTTCATCGGCATTTATCTGCTGCGCAACCGCTGAACATGCATAAAAAATTCCGCATATTTCGCATTTGCGCGGCCACGCTGCTGCTCAATGCATCGTTGTCGGCTGCACAAACTTATCCGGCGAAGCCGCTGCGCATCGTCGTGCCTTATCCCGCCGGCGGCGGCGTCGACATCACCGGGCGCGCCATCGCGCAAAAACTCGCCGAAGCACTCGGGCAATCGGTCATCGTGGACAACCGTCCCGGCGCGACCGGCACGGTGGGCACCGATTACGTTGCCAAAGCGGCGCCAGACGGCTATACGCTGCTCGTCGCGGGACGCGGGCCCATCGCCGCCGCGCATCTGATGAACCCGCCCCCACCCTACGTGTCCGCGCGTGATCTCGCGCCCATCAGCAATCTCGTCTCGTGGCCGTACATCCTGGCCGCTCATCCGTCGGTGCCTGCCCGCAACGCGCAAGAACTGATCGCCATCGCAAAAGCGAAACCCGGTGTGCTCAACATGGTGTCCGGCGGCGCCGGCAGCGGACAACACATTGCGGGGGAATTGTTCAACATGCTGGCCGGCACGCGCATGACGCATATTCCTTACAAAGGCACCGCGCCGGCTATCACCGACCTGATGGGCGGCCATGCAGACCTCGGGTTTCTCGATCCCGCGGTGCTGCCGCAGATTTTGTCGGGCCGCCTCAAAGCGCTCGGTGTTTCCGGCGATACGGTCTATCCACCGCTGCCCGCGGTACCGCCGATCAGCCAAACGGGGCTGCCCGCTTTCGTCACGCTCACTTGGTACGGTCTGTTTACGTCGGCGGGCACGCCGCGCGAAATCATCAACCGCCTCAACGCAGAAACCGTGCGCGCTCTCGTCCAGCCCGACGTGAAAGCCAAGCTGCTCACGCAGGGACTGATCGCGACTTCGAGCACGCCCGAACATCTCGCGGCCGATATACGCGCGGACAACGAGCGCCTGACGAAACTCGTCAAGGCGACGGGGATCCAGCTCAATTGAACTTGCGCCCGGCGGCAGCCGGCGGGATCTATGCTCATTCCGCCTTGATGTTCGCATCCTTCACCACTTTCGCCCAGCGCTGGATTTCAGACACGATGGACGCGCGGAACTCCTCGGGCGTGCTGGCGATGGCTTCGAGCCCCAGCGACGCAAAACGCTCCTGGTTCGCCGGGTCACGCAGGATGCGGCGGGTTTCGTTGGCGAGCTTGTCGACAATGGGCTTGGGCGTGCCGCGCGGCGCGAGCAGCCCCTGCCAGTCGCGCACGACGATGTTCGGCACGCCGGCTTCCGCCATCGTCGCCACTTCGGGCAGCAGCGCCGAGCGCTCTTTCGACGACACTGCAAGCGCGCGCAGGCGCCCGGCCTTGATGAACTGCAGCGACGAAGTCATGGAGGCGAAGCTCATGTTGACGCTGCCGCCGAGCAGATCGGTGACCGCGGGGCCGCCGCCCTTGTAGGCGATGTGCGTGAGTTTGATGCCGGTCGTCAGCGCGAAAAACTCGCCAACGAGATGCGGCGCCCCGCCCAGCCCGGACGACGCAAAGATGAGTTCGCCCGGTTTTTGTTTCGCTGCGGCGATCAGGTCTTTCACCGACGTGATCGGCGATTTCACGTTGACGACGAGCACATTGCCGACCGCCGCCGTCATGGTGACGGGTTCGAAATCCCTGACCGAATCATACGGCTGCGTGAGCAGGCTCGGGTTCACCGAGAAGCGCAGGGAAACGAGCACCACGGTCTGGCCATCGGGAGCTCCCTTGGCGACGAGGTCGGTGCCGATGATTTCGGATGCTCCCGCGCGGTTGTCCACCAGCACCTGCTGTCCCCAGCTGTCGGTGAGCTTTTGCCCGAGGATGCGCGCCATGCCGTCGCTGCTGCCGCCCGGCGCCACCGGCACGATCATGCGGACAGGGCGGCTGGGATAACCGGCCGCGGAGTCCGGCTTGGGCGCCTGGGCGCCGGCATGGGGAAAAACGGATATCAGGGCGACGGCAACGGCCATTTCACAGGTTTTCATGAGGAGCTCTTTCGTTCGTTAAAACTCGGATCGGCAAACCGCAGTCTACCAGCGCCGTCCGCCTTCACTGCATGCGCGCCGGGAAAGGTATGATACGAAAATCGCACCTGCCGGCGGCCGGCCACCCGCCACACCACGCCACGCCACACCACGCCACACCACGCCACACCAAAATTCCCGCACTTCGCCTCATGAGCAATCCAGCCAAGAACGAAATGCCGCCCGTCAGCGACGTCACTCTGCGCAGCCACATGGACCAGCGCGCGCGCGACGACCCCGGCCACATTTTTCTGCTGTTCGAAGACCGCCAGTACACTTTCGGCGAGATCAACGACGCCGCGAACCGCCTCGCCAATGGACTGCTCGCGCAAGGCCTGGTGCCCGGCGACCGCGTCGCGCTGATGCTGCCCAGCCATCCGGACCACATCGTGGCCATCCTCGCGCTCGCCAAGACCGGCCTGGTGCGGGTTTCGGTCAACACCAGTCTGCTCGGCGCCGCACTCGACCATTTTTTCACGCAGTTCGAACCGCGCGCGCTCTTGATCGACACCGCGTACGAAGAACAAACCAGGGCAGTGCTCGCCAGCGGAAAAACGGAAAAAGTCATCTGGCGCGGGTCCGCTGTAAAAAACGGCTTTGCCGGACTCATCGCTTATCCCGACAATCAACCGCCGCGGGTCGCGCCCGCCGCCGACGACATCATCGCTTTGACGCCGAGTTCCGGCACCACCGGTCCGCCCAAAGGCGTGCTGAAGTCCGACCGCACCCTGCGCGCTGGACCGATGGGCACTTTGCGGCTGACTGGCGCCAAACCGGGCGACGTGTTTTTCCTGTGGGAATCGCTGCATCACGGCGCGGGCGTCGCGGTCCTCATCGCCGCCATCCTTGAAAAAATCACGCTTGCGATGGTCGAGCATTTCAGCGCTTCGCAATTCTGGAACGAGGTGCGACGTCGTCGCGCGACCCACATTCACTATCTCGGCGGCGTGCTGCCGATGCTGCTGAAGCAGCCGGCGCGCGCCGACGACCGCGAACATTCAGTGCGCATCGCGTGGGGCGGCGGCTGCCCGCTTGAAACATGGAATGCCTTTTCGGCACGGTTCGGCGTGCAGATGCGCGAAGGCTACGGGCTCTCGGAGATGATTACATTCGTCACTATCAATATCGATGGCCCGATCGGCTCCATCGGCAAGGCGCTGTCGTATTTCGACGTCAAGCTCGTCGACGCCGCCGGCGCCGAGGTTGAGGTTGGCGCGCCCGGCGAGCTTCTGGTGCGCGCCCGCAAGCCAGGCCTGCATTTCCTCGGCTATTTTCGCAACGAGCAGGCCACGCGCGAAACGATGGCGGACGAATGGTTTCGCACTGGCGACCTCGTGAAGCGCGACGCGGAGGGCTGGCTCTACTATGCCGGGCGCACGAAAGACAGCGTGCGCCGCCGCGGCATCAACATCTCGGCGTGGGAGGTCGAGCGCGTCGTCAATGACCACCCGGCCATCGAAGAATGTGCGCTGGTCGGCGTGCCGGGCGAACTGGACGACGAAGAATTGAAGCTGATAGTGCGGCTGGTGACCGGCAAGCAACTCGACCCGGCGGAGTTCCTGCAGTGGTGCGAGCCACGCCTGCCGCGCTTCCAGATTCCGCGCTATCTCGAAACCATAGCCGAGTTTCCCCGCACCCCCACGCAGCGCATCCGCAAGAACCAGCTGGCGCGCACGGTGGAAAATGCGCTCGACTTGTCCGCCGCTGCCGCACCCACGACAATATCCCAGAGATAGTTCTCATATTTCCGCCATCCACAGGAGTGCCAACAACATGACGATCCATCTTCGTGCCGCGCTCATCGCCTGCACCCTCATCGCCACGCCTGCCGCCGCGCAGGAATATCCGACCAAGTCGGTGAGCATCATCGTAGGGTTCGCGGCGGGCGGCGCGATCGACACGACCGCCCGCATACTCGGGCAAAAGCTCGCCGAGAACCTCGGCAAGCCGGTGGTCATCGACGGCCGTCCGGGCGATTCGGGCAATATCGGCGCGCGGTTCGTCGCGAAAGCGCCCAATGACGGCCATACGCTGCTGATGGGGGCGCTCACCACCCACTCCATGAACGCGACGCTGATGCAGGGACAGCTCGACTACGACCTTGACCGGGATTTCGCGGCGATCTCTATTGTCGGCTCCTTGCCGCTCGTATTGGTGGTCAATTCTTACCTGCCCGCTAACACCGTGCCCGAACTGATCGTTCTCGCCAAATCCCGGCCCGGCCAGCTGGCATTCGGCTCGTCAGGCAACGGCTCGATCGAGCACGTGGCGGCGGAGATGTTCGGCCGCCAGGCGAAAATCAAGATCCTGCATGTGCCGTATCGCGGCGCCGCGCCCGCGATGGTCGATCTGATGGGCGGACAGATCCAGGCGATCCTTACAACGACCACGACGGCCATCAACAACCTCAAAGGCGGCCGCCTGAAGCCGCTGATGGTCGCCACGCCCGAGCGGCTCATGACACTGCCGGACGTGAAAACCGGGCGCGAATCCGGGCTGCCCGGTTTCGAGGTGGCGTCGACTTATGGAATCCTCGCGCCGGCGGGCACGCCGCCGGCCATCGTTGCGCGGCTCAACCGCGAGTTCACGAACATCGTCGCGACGCCCGACGTCAAGGCGAGATTCGCGCAGCTCGGCATAGAACCTGCTGCCATGTCGCCCGAGGAATCAGCGCGCCGCATTCGCGCCGAACTCGACAAGTGGAACAATGTCATCCGCGAAGCGAACATCAAGATGGAATAGGCCGCGCAGCCGGAACGTCCCGATGTCTGACATCCTGATCGACCGCAGCCGCGAGCAAATCGCGGTGGTCACCATCAACCGGCCGCAGCGCAAGAACGCCTGCGACATGGCGGCATGGACCGATTTACTGCATGCGTTCGCGGCCCTTTCGAAAGACAGTGGAGTGCGGCTGGCGATTCTCACCGGCGCCGGCAACGATTTCTGCGCGGGCGACGACATCATTGCGTTCCGCGCCATCAAGGACGATGCCGCTGCCGCGGACGCGCAACGCAAGCGCATACAGGAATGCTACGCGGCCCTGCAGGACGCGCCCTTCCCCATCGTTGCCGCGATTCGCGGCGTGTGCGTGGGTGGCGGTTGCAGCCTCGCCATGTGCTGCGACTTCCGCATCGCCGACGCGACCGCGCGCATCGGCGTGCCGGTCGCCAAGCTCGGCCTCGTTTACCCGACCATACAGCTGCAGCGTCTCGTTGCGCTCATCGGCGCGCAGGAGGCGCGCCGCTGGATTTACACGGGTGAACTCGTCGGCGCAGCTGAAGCGCACCGCGCGGGTTTCCTCGACGCGCTGGCGGACGGCGATCCGGTCGAAGCCGCACTGGCATTCGGCGCGCCCATAATGAGCGGCGCGCCGCTTTCGATCGCGGGCTCGAAAGCGCAGCTCAACGCTATCTGCGCCGGACAGGCGGCGGAAAAGCACGCGGAACTCGAAGCGATGATGGTGCGCGCGGACCACAGCGAAGACTTCGACGAAGCGGCGCGCGCTTTCGCCGGGAAGCGCAAACCCCGGTTTCGCGGGCGCTAGTGTGGTGCGTCTAAAATGATAAAACTTAAATGTGATTGCGATGTCTGTAGTATGAGGAGGCTACAGACATGCGAATTGCACCTGCTATCACGATCACCGAAGAGCAAGCACTCCAGCTTCAGGCTTGGGCGCGCGGGCGTAGCGT
>CANJHY010000065.1:0-24477 GCA_947474275.1 Betaproteobacteria bacterium | reverse complement strand
TGTCACGTCCTTGCCCACATCCACCACCACGCCCGCGCCTTCATGGCCGAGGATCGCCGGGAACAAGCCTTCCGGATCGGCGCCCGAGCGCGTGAATTCGTCGGTATGGCAGATTCCCGTGGCCTTGATCTCGACCAGCACTTCGCCGGCTTTCGGCCCGTCGAGATCGACCGTTTCTATCGTGAGTGGCGCGCCAGCTTTATGCGCGACCGCGGCTTTGACTTGCATGGCTTGTCTCCGGTTTAAACTCCTATGATGGCCGCTATACTAACAAATACAGTAAGTGGCGATGGGCGATGGGTAATGGGTAATGAGCGATGGGTAAACCCGCAGCAGTGAACAATAAATGGCGTCTGTAATTTACCCACACCCATCGCACATTCCCCATTACCCATCGCCCATTACCCATTACGCATCACTAAAATGAAATGATCCCCATCTACCGCGGCAGGTTCGCCCCCAGTCCGACCGGCCCGCTGCATTTCGGCTCGCTGGTCGCGGCCGTTGCGAGTTACCTCGAAGCGAAAAGCCACGCCGGCGAATGGCTGGTGCGCATGGAAGACCTCGACACTCCACGCGTCGTGCCGGGCGCTGCTGACGAAATCCTGCGCGCGCTAGAAGCCTGCGGTATGCAGTGGGACGGCTCGATCGTCAGCCAGAGTAAGCGCACCGATGCTTACCACGCGGAGCTGCATCGCCTGCGCGCATCCGGCCTCGTCTATCCGTGCGCGTGCAGCAGGCGCGAAATTGCCGACTCCGCGTTGAACGGCATCGAAGGCCCGGTCTATCCCGGCACCTGCCGCAACGGCCTTGCCCCCGGAAAAACAGTGCGCGCCTGGCGCATTAATACGCGCGGTGCCGAAATCGGGTTTGACGATGCCGTGCAAGGCCGCGTGCAGCACACTCTCGAAACCGCTATCGGCGATTTCGTGCTGCTGCGCGCCGACCATATTTACGCGTACCAGCTGGCGGTGGTGGTTGACGACGCTGAACAAGGCATCACCGACGTCGTGCGCGGCGCCGACCTGCTCGACTCCACACCGCGCCAGATCTATCTGCAGCAGTTATTGAAATTCGCCACACCGCACTACTGCCATGTGCCCGTCGCGGTCAACGCCGCCGGCGAAAAGCTCAGCAAGCAGACTCGCGCGCAACCCGTGGACTACGCGCGGCCATTGAGTGCGCTGCTGCCGGTGTTGCGCTTCCTAGGCCAACAACCACCGCATGCGCTGACCACAGCAAGCATCATCGACTTCTGGGACTGGGCCATCGCGAACTGGCGCATCAACCGCGTGCCGCGCATGCGCAGCGCGCCAATTCCGGAAGCCTGACAAGTGAGCGTCTTGACTGAAATGTTTTAACAGGTGTAGTCTTTGCCGAGTGGGGGCAACGCAGATTCCCCGCCGTCGGCAAGACGCCTCGCGTCCAAATTCTGCTTCTACTCGTTATTCAAGGAGTGAGGAGCCATGGACGCAGCAATCAAATCCAGCACTTTGCAGTCCGATCTCGCCGGTGCGCGCGCACCGCTGGTGATCGACGTACGTAAAACCCCCGCATTTCATGCGGCCCCCGACATGATTGCGGGGGCCTTGCGCCGCGATCCTGCCGGCGTATCCAGCTGGGCCAAAGAACTGCCGTCGGCCAGTGCCGTCGTGGTGTATTGCGTGCACGGCCACGAAGTCAGCCAGGGTGTCGCGCAGAAACTGCGGGACGCCGGAATTTCCGCGCGCTATCTTGCTGACGGCATTGAAGAAGGCTGGAAGCAGGCCGGCGGCGAACTCCTGCGCAAAGCAGTCAACGCTTCCACACGCTGGGTCACGCGCGAACGCCCGAAAATCGACCGCATCGCCTGCCCGTGGCTGATCGCCCGCTTCGTCGATCCTGCAGCGGAATTTCTTTACGTGCCGTCCGGCAACGTGCTGAGCGCGGCAAAAGAAAAGGAAGCCGTTCCCTACGACGTTCCCGACGTGGCGTTCACGCACGATGGGGATCTATGCAGCTTCGACGCATTTCTGAAAACCTACCATCTTGCCGACCCCGCGCTGCAGCGGCTCGCGCTGATCGTACGCGGCGCCGACACCGGGCACCTCGAACTGGCGCCGCAGGCAGCGGGACTGCTCGCCGCTTCTCTCGGCTTGTCGCGCAACTTCACCGACGACCACGAGATGCTGAAGCACGGCATGGTGATGTATGACGCGCTCTACGCGTGGTGCCGGGACGGGCAGGACGAAACACATACGTGGAACCCGGCTGCTTACCGCTGAGCAAGGCAGATGAGCAACGAGACCCTCGTTTTCAACCGCAGCGACGTCGAACGCCTGCTGACGTTCGACGAATGCATTGCCGCGGTGGAAAACGCGTTCGCGCAGCACGCGCCCGACGGCGGATTTCACATCAAGGCGGCGTTGATCGGGCTGGCTGTATATCCGCTGATACATCCGTGATGCCATGACTGCCGACTCACGGCCGCGGATCGCAATCCTCTCCCCCCGCGAGCGCGACGCGCAAGCGCCGCAGAACACCCGCTTCGCGAAAGTGTACGAAGCGTTGGCCACGCGCGGCATGCACGCAGAGCCCGCCCTCTATCACGATGATCTTTGCGCGGAAGTACGCAGCCAGATCATGTGCGTCGACGGCGTGCTCGTCTGGTTCAATCCCGATGAAGGGGGACGCGACCGGGCTATGCTCGATACGATGCTGCGCGAAGTTGCGGCATCCGGTGTATTCGTCAGCGCGCATCCCGACGTCATTCTGAAGCTGGGGACCAAGGAAGTTCTGTATCAGACCCGCAGTATCGGATGGGGCTGCGACACTCACATCTATCGCTCGTTCGAGCAGTTGCGCGCCGAACTTCCCGCGCGCCTTGCCGCCGGCGCGACGCGGGTGCTCAAGCAATATCGTGGAAGCAGCGGCGAAGGCGTCTGGAAAGTTGAGCTCGCGCCGGGGGAGAACCGGGTGCGGGCACGACATGCAAAGCGCGGGAGCGTCGAAGAAGAAATGCACCTGAACGAGTTTCTGGCGCTTTGTGAGCCGTATTTTTCCGGTGACGGCAGGATCATCGACCAGGCATATCAACCTCGTCTGCCGGAAGGCATGGTCCGCTGCTACCTGGTGCATGGCGAGGTCGCGGGCTTCGGGCACCAGGCCATCAATGCGCTTTGTCCCGCACCACCCGGCGCGCCGCGCGATGCGTTCCCGCCGACCACCAAGCGTCTGTACCACCCGCCTTCAATGCCGGAATTTCAGTCACTCAAATTTCAACTGGAGCAGCAATGGGTGCCCGCAATGCAAAAGCTGCTCGAAATTGACGATGCCGGGCTGCCCGTATTATGGGATTGCGATTTCCTGCTCGGTCCCAGGAACGGAGCGGGCCAGGACACTTACGTACTTTGCGAGATCAACGTCAGCAGCGTGTCGCCGTTTCCTGATTCTGCGCTGGCGCCGATTGCCGAAGCGGCGCTCGCAAGAACGAAAGCGATAAAACGACGATAATGTCGCGCATGGACGACCCAGCCGCAGCAGCAGCCGCAGCAGCCGACAGCAACGCCGAACAGGAATTCCAGCAGCATCTCACCGCCGCGACGCCGCACGCTTTTGTGACGCCGTCGCTCATGGCGATCAACGTGACCGTGTTTGCGGTGATGGCGGTACTCGGCATCAGCATTGCCGGTGGGCGGGCGGAGGAATACCTGCGCTTTGGCGCCAATTTCGCGCCGCTCACCACGGGAGGCGAATGGTGGCGGCTGTTCACGTGCACGTTCATCCATTTCGGCATCGTGCACCTTGCTTTCAACATGTGGGCTCTGTGGGACAGCGGCCGGCTCACCGAAAGACTGTTCGGCAACGCGTGGTTCGCCGTGATCTACGTGTTCGCGGGGCTCTGCGGCAGCAGCCTCAGCATGCTGTGGAACCAGAACGTCATCAGCGGCGGCGCTTCGGGCGCAGTATTCGGCGTGTTCGGCGCGCTGCTCGCTTACATGACGGCGCAGCGCGGCTCGATACCGCCGCAAACGCTCAATCACCTGCGCATCAGCACTTCCACCTTTGTCGTGTACTCGCTGTTCTACGGTTTTGTGCAGTCCGGGATCGACAATGCGGCGCACGTGGGCGGGCTGGCCGGAGGTTTTATCATGGGACTGGCGCTGGCGCGGCCGCTGACGGGACCGCAGCGGGACAGCGGACAACTGCGCCGCATCGTCATCGCCGTGGCACTGGTGGCAGTGACACTACCCACCGCGGCGCTGTTCACGCCCGACACGTCACGGATTTACAGCCAGGCGCGCGAACTGCAAAAAGAAATCGAAACTTTCAGCGCCGAGGAAAAACGCCTGCAGGCGGCCTTTCTGGATATCGCTGAGCAATCACGCGCCAAAACAATCGATGCTGCCGCGGCGCTTGCGCAACTGCGCGCGGACATACTGCCGGCATGGGACAAGGCGGTGGCGCGCCTCGCCGGCCTGGAGCTTGATGCGAAGGCGCCGGCACGCAAGGATTACGACATGATATTGCGCTATGCGACGGCGCGCCGCGACGGCATGCGGGCGGTGGTCGACTATCTGGCGACCAACAACCCGGCCATGGAACGCAGGATAGCCGAGCAGCGCGAAATTGCCGCCGACGCGCTCAAGCAATACCAGGCGCTGCAGAAAAAATAATCAGCGCACGGCAGCGAGCTTGCCGGCGCGCTTCAATGCGTCGGCCGCCGCGATACGCGCGCGTATGGCGGGGATAGCTTCAACCGTTGCCGCTTCGCCGGCGGCGATGGCTTCGATCTTTGCCGAGAAATCGAGCGAGCGCGTGCGCGGTGTGGCAGGCCGGATGGCGATATCGGCTGCATCGACTTCGCTGCTGCCGCGCCACGACACATCGACCGCGATCACCACGTCGGCACCCATGCTGCGCGCGACCGGCACCGGCACCCGGCTCGACACACCGCCGTCGATGTACTCCCGCCCGTCGATCAACACCGGCCAGAACACGTTCGGGATGCTGCTCGAAGCGCGCACGGCAAGCCCGGTATTGCCGCGATTGAATACCGTCATGCGGTTGGTTACCCGCTCGGTGGCGACCACCGCGAACGCGCGGTCGAGCGCTTCGATCGAGCGGTTGCCGAGCGCGTTGTTGACGTAGTACTGCAACGCCTCGCCCTGTACGCGGCCCGGGCCAAACAGGGTGACGTCAATCAGATCGTGGTCTTCAATGCCAAGCGCCATCGCTTCGAGCGCCTGCGCATTGTTGCCGCCGGCGTACAGCGCGGCGACCACCGAACCCGAGCTGCTGCCGACGACGATTTCGGGACGTATGCCGGCGGCCTCGAGCGCCTTGATGACGCCAACGTGAGCGAAACCGCGCGAGCCGCCGGCGCCGAGCACGAGCGCCACCACCGGGCTGGCGGCTCGCAGCGGAGCAATGGCGGCCGCGCGCGGCTGCGCGAGCTCGGTATATTCTCGCGGCGCGGTCGTGCAGCCGGCCAGCGCCAGCGCCAGCGAAAACGAAAGTGTCTTGTACAGCATGCGCGTTAGAGTACCTCAATACCGTTCTGTTCCCAAGTTCCGCTGAGTTCCGCTGAGTTCCGTTTCTCCGCCGGCTTGCGGCATAATTACGCACTTCAGCGGCCGCACCGAGCCGCGCTCACCGGAGGAAACTGATGAATCGCATCATGCAGTGGATTTGCGCCGCAATCCTCGTCGCTCTGGCCGCTGCCGCGGTAGCGCAAAACTACCCGACCAAGCCGATCCGGCTGATCATGCCAAACGCCCCCGGCAGCGCGAACGATACGCTTGGGCGCATAGTGGCCATCCATATGGGCGAAGCGCTGGGCCAGCAGATCGTGCTGGACAACCGCGCCGGCGCCGGCGGACTGCTGGGCATGGAAATCGGCAAGAACGGCGCGCCCGACGGCTACACGCTGGTGGCGGCCTCCACCGCGGCGATGTCCATCGCGCCGCATATCTACAAGAAGCTGCCGTATGATCCACTCAACGATTTCGAGTTCATATCGCTCTACGCAGCCACGCCCAATGTGCTGGTGGTCAACCCCAACGTGCCGGCGAAAAACATGAAGGAGTGGCTCGACTGGGTCAAGGCCAGCGGCAACTCGCTCAACATGGCGTCAGCCGGGGCCGGCTCGCAAAGCCACCTGACTGGCGTTGCTTTATTGACTGATACCGGCCTGCAATCGACCCACGTACCTTATAAGGGCGGCGGCGCGTCGGTGGCGTCGGTAGTGGGCGGCGAATCACAGTGGACGATCACGCCGGCGCCGGCCGTCATGTCGCTGATCAAGGGCGGCCGATTGCGCGCGCTCGGCCAGAGTTTGCCGCAGCGCACTGCACTGTTGCCGGACGTGCCGTCGATCAAGGAAACGGTACCCACGTTCGACTACAGCGGCTGGAACGGCCTGCTCGCGCCCAAAGGCACGCCGAAAGCGATCCTCGCCAAATTACGCGCGACGCTGCTCGAAGTCGCCAATAAACCGCAACTCAAAGAGCAATTCGCTGCCCAGGGCGCGCAGGTGGTCACCAATACGCCCGAAGAATTCCGCAAGTTCGTGCGCGATGAAATCCAGACTACCGGCAAAGTTGTCCGCGCCGCGGGGCTCAAGGTCGAGTAGCCACGCACGAGTCACCTGATTCAATCAATCGCAACATTTCCAGGAAAATACACCGCATGAGCAATTACCCCGTCAAAGTCGGCATCGTCGGCCTCGGCCGCTGGGCCACCGTGCTGACGCGCGCCGCCGCCAAATCGGACAAGATCAAAATCGTCGCCGGCTTCAGCCGCTCGGCAGAAAACCGCAGCGCATTCGCGCAGGAAATGGGTGTGCCCGCGGCGCCCGACCTGCAGGCCCTGCTCGCCGACCCGGAAATCAAGGGCGTGATACTCACGGTACCCAACGAACAGCATCTGCCGCTCGCCGAAGCGGTCGCTAAAGCCGGCAAGCATGTGTACACCGAAAAGCCGATTGCGAATACGCTCGCCGACGGACTGCGCATCGCGGCGCTGGAAGAAAAATACGGCGTCAGCGTGACGGTCGGCCACAGCGCGCGCCTGATGGCAGGCATCCGCATGATCAAGGAGAAAATAGACGACGGCGAACTCGGGCGCGTCGCGTTCATGGAGGCGAATTTCTCGAACGAGCGCGCGCTCGAACTCACGCCGCAGACGTGGCGCTGGTACAAGGACCGCGCGCCCGGCGGCCCGCTGTCGCAGCTGGCGATCCACCAGTTCGACGTGCTGCATTATCTGGGCGGTGAAATCAGCGAAGTCACGTCGATGGCTTCAAAACTCTCGCCGGTCGGCGCCGAAGTCGACGACCAGTCGATGACGTTGATGAAATTCGCCGACGGCAAGATAGCTTACGTCGGTTCATGCTGGACTTCGCCCGGCATCTTCGCAGTGCGCGTGTTCGGCGCCAAGGCCCTCATGCATTACGAAATCGATTTCGGCGCCTGGGACACTCCCGACCAGCTGCATAAAACTTCCACGCTGTATATTCAGCGTGGCAAGAACGGCTACGGCAAGCGCGAGGAAATCACGCTGCCGGCGAGCGACATGTTCTGCGCCGAGCTCGAGATGTTCGCCGAGAGCTGCGTGAGCGGCAAAGTGCGCGAATTGTCGGCCCACAACGGCAACGTTGCGGTTGCGGTTGTTTACGCGGCCTTGCGCTCGATTGAGCGCAACGGGCAGGCGGTGAAGATCGCCGATATCATCAGCGAAACGAAAGCTAAAATCTAAAGGTCAGCCACTATGCTACCCACCCGCCACTTCAGCGACCTCACGCAACCCGAGATCGCGCAGCAGCTGAAGAAGAATCCGCTCGTCATCCTGCCCGCCGGCAGCGTCGAGCAGCATGGCCCGCACCTGCCGACCGGCACCGACATCTACGCGAGCCAGGTCATAGGCAACGCGGTCGCCGAGCGCATGGACGGGCTGCTGCTGCCGGCGACGCCGTTCGGCGTGACGCCCATGCACATGCCGTTCGAAGGCACCATCACACTGTCGCCTGATACTTATATGCGCGTGGTCACCGAAACCTGCCAGTCCACCGCGCAGCACGGCGCCAAGTACCTGCTCATCATCAACTGGCATGAAGGCAACATCCCGTCGCTGGCGATCGCCTCCGAAGCGCTGCATCGCGAACACGGCATGACGGTACTCACCGTGCAGGCGTGCTATGTTGCGGCCGAACTCTACGGCCACGATTGCGGCGGCCTCACGCACGGCGGCGAAATCGAAGCGCTGGCGGTACTCGCTTACCGCCCTGATTTGGTGCATCTCGACCGTATTGATTACTCGTCCGACCACTCGCATGGCCGCAAATGGGACAAGCTGCGCCGCACGCGCAGTTACCAGCCGGTGCTGACCGACATCCGCACCATCGCGGAAACCGGCTGGTACGGCGCGCCCGAGCACGCCACGGTGGCCAAAGGCATCAAAATGCTCAACGATATTGCGGATGCCATCGCCAAAGAAGCGACCGAGATTTTCCGCTTGCTCGACGAAGCGCAGGGCGGCACCGCCGAAATCAAGCATCTCAAGGTCGCCGGCTGATGCAACACGCCTTTATTTGGAACATTGCGACGGGTGTCAGCGCATCCAGTGTATAGTCGCCATTCGGCTGGGGCAGCACGCCCGTAAGTTTCGCGTAAGCTTACTCGCACAAACTCCTGTCTCGCTTTTCCACGAGGCGGTCATCGTGGTCCATTCAAGGAGTTCGCGATGCAAGGTTCCAATATTTCCGCAGCAAGTAAAGGCGCCAAATGGGACGCGCCCCGTTTCGGCCGCCTGCTGGTTTTTATATTCAGCGCCGGTTTCCTGTGCCCGAACGTGTGGATCGAGGGCATGGATATCATGGCCATGCACGAGAAGAACGACGCCGGCATCGACCGTTAAGCGAAAAACCAGGATTGTTCATTGCGCCACGCGAGATGCTTCGCGTGGCGTAAATTTTTCAGCCCGGCGGCCAGCGGAACTTGCGGCCTGCCAGTATGTGCATGTGGAGGTGGAACACCGCCTGGCCGCCTTCCTTGCCGTTGTTGATGACGAGCCGGAAAGCGCCGTCTATTTTGAGGTCGCGCGTGATCTTGCCGGCCGCCAGCAGCATGTGTCCTAGCAGCGCCTGGTCTTCGGCCGCCGCGTTCGACAGCATGTCGACCGGCTTCTTGGGTATCAGCAGTATGTGCACCGGCGCCTGCGGGTTCACGTCCCTGAACGCCAGGCACAACTCGTCTTCGTAAACGATATCGGCCGCAATCTGCCGGTTGATGATTTTGCTGAAGATGGTGTCCAACGCCTTGCTCCGTGATTTCCCGTTAATCCTGCTGCGCGCTACTTTTTCACCGCAACTGCGTTCGCCGCGCTCCACGCCACGATCGCATCGATGAGTTCGCCGCTTGCCCCCGCCAGCGCGCGCACGCCGCCCTCGGCGTTGGCGCTGGACGCCGGCTTCTCGACCGTAAAAGTCTTCTGCGCCTGCAGCGTCCGCTTGGCCACGTTGACCAGGCTCGCGCGTGCGACGACCATCGCGCGGCTGGCCGCGGTGGTATCGAAGACCTGGCTGAATTCCTCAAGCTCAATGCGCAATGCGTAATCCGCGGTCGCACTGTCGGCGATACCAAGGATGCCGCTGTCGCTGGCAGCCGCCAGTTGCGCGCGCAGCCGTTGCGTCAGCAATGCCGGCGGCGCCGCCGCCCAGCGGCTGTTCGCATAAGTCAGCTGCCGCGCGCCGTCGTGGTAGTTCAGCCGATACACGATGAAATTGGATTCGAGCCAGCTCGGCGCGGCGACCGCATGCACCAGCACGCTTGCCTTGATGCGCGGCTGATTGGCCGCCGCAGCCGGCGACGCACCCAGATCATAGGTCGCGGCCGCGTCCTTCTTCTCCGGCCCCACCGAGCACGCGGCCAGCGTCAAAGCCATCAGCATTCCGATGATATTTTTCATTTACTCCCCCGCGGCGCCGCGAAGCCCGCTTCGCCGGGGCCCGGCGGCAGCGGGTTACGGCCGAAAATAAAGCTGGCTGGTTGTTCGTTAATTTCATTAAGCAAGCGCTCGAGCCCGCGCGACGAGCGCTGCACGTCGTCCAGCAGCACGTTGAGCCGCGGCACCGACTCATTGAGCATGATATCGGACAGCGCGGCGCCGCTGTTGGTCAAGCGTTCGGCGCCTTGCGCGGCGCGCTCGAACGCTTCGACGCGCTGGTTCATATTGGCGAGCAGCGTGTCGGCCCTCTTCAGCACCACCCCGGTGTCATTCACCAGCGCCGGCAACGCCTTAACGGTCGGCTCCATGGCAGCTGCAATGGTGGCGAATTTGCCGGTCGCCTGGTCGAGATTGCGCAATGTGCTTACCAGTTGTTTCTGGTTGTCGTCGCTCAACAGCTCTTCAACGCGCTTGGCGGCCTTGTTGAAACTTACGATCATCTCCTGGCCCGCTTCGCTCACGTTGTCCATGAACGACTGCCTGACCTCGATGCGCGCGAGTTGATCGCCTTCGGCTTTGAGCGGCGCCGGCTTTTTGCCGTCGTCGTCCAGAATCACGTAAGCAAGACCGGTCACGCCCTGCGAGCCCAACTGCGCGTAAGTGCCCTGGCTCAACGGCGTGCCGGTCTGCACCAGGACCCGGATCAGAATGGCGCGCGCGTCGTCCTTGTCGAACTTGATGTCCACCACCTTGCCGACCGTCACGCCGCGGTAGCGCACCGGCGCCTGCGCGTTGAGTCCCGACACCGGGTGGTGCGAAACCAGCAGGTATTCGTTGTTTTCCACCGTATCGCCGCTGAACCACAGCGCGGCCACGACCACGCCAATGCCGAGCAGGATGGTGAACAATCCCGCCGCCAGTGCATAAGCCCTGTTTTCCATGCTTGCTTACTCCCTTTAAAACTGCCGCCGGGCGCTGGTGCGCCAGGCTTGAAGCAACCGTCAGGTCATCGACACGATGGCATTGACCGCCCGCACTGCTTCGAGCGCGCGCCGCCCGCGCTCGCCCATGAAAAAATTGCAGATAAAAGGATGCGGGTTGGCCACCACTTCATCCAGCGTGCCGACGATTTCCAGGCGCTGATCGCACAATACCGCGACCCGGTCAGAGAGCGCCACCAGCGTGTCGAGGTCGTGCGTCACCATTACCACCGTCAGCTTCAGCTCGCGATGCAATTCCTTGATCAGCGTCACGAAACTCTCGCTGCGGTCGGGATCGAGGCCGGCCGTCGGCTCGTCGAGAAACAGCAGTTCCGGCTCTAGCGCGAGTGCGCGCGCCAGCGCGATGCGCTTGATCATGCCGCCCGACAGCTCGGCCGGCATCTTGGACGCGTGACGCGGCTCTATGCCCACCATGTCGAGTTTCATCACGACGAGATCGTGGATCAACCCCTCGTCGAGCGCGCGCAGTTCGCGCAGCGGCAACGCGACGTTGTCATACACTGTCAGCGCGCTGAAGAGGGCGCCCTCCTGGAACAACATGCCCCAGCGGTCGCGCAGCTTGCGCAACTGGCTGGCATTGCTGCCGTGCAATGAGACGCCGAACACGCGCACCTCGCCGCGCGACGGCCGCTCCAGGCCCAGCATCTGGCGCAGCATCGTGGTCTTGCCGCTGCCAGAACCGCCCACCAGCGACATGATTTCGCCGCGCCGCACGCACAAATCGATATTGCGATGCACGACGTTGTCGCCGAACTGCGTCCACAGGCCCTTCACCTCGATGATGCAATCTTCCATCAGCTGATGCCGATGTCTTTGAACATGATGGCGAAGATCGCATCGACGATGATGACGACGGTGATCGACGTCACTACCGAATTGGTGGTGCCGATGCCGAGGCTTTCGGTATTGGGCTCGATACGCAGGCCAAAATGGCAGGCGACGAGCGCGATCAGGAGGCCGAACACCGCGCCCTTGCCGAGGCCCAGCCACAGGTTGGCGATCGGCACCGCATCGGGCAGGCTCGACAGAAAGTAGGCATAGCCGATGCCGAGCTCGGCCTGCGCCGACACCATGCCGCCGATCATGGCGATGGAATTTGTCCACAACACGATCAACGGCATGGAGATGGCCAGTGCCAGCATTTTCGGCAATATCAGGCGCAGCGTCTGCGGAATCCCCATGACCGCCATCGCATCGAGTTCCTGCGTGACGCGCATGACGCCCAGTTGGGCGGTAATCGCCGACCCTGAGCGCCCGGCAATCAGGATAGCCGCCAGCACCGGACCGAGTTCGCGCACGACACTGATGCCGAGAATGTTGATGATGAATGCGTCGGCGCCGAACAGCTTCAGCTGCTGCGCCGACAGATAAGAAAGCACGACGCCGACCAGGAAACCGACCAATGCCGTAATGCCGAGCGCCTGGGTACCGGTGCGGTAGATGTTGGACGAGATCTCGCGCCACGGAATGAGGGCCGGCCGCCGCACCATATTGCCGGCATCCAGCACGACCTGGCCCAATACCATGACCATGGTCGTGAAGTGGTCGACCACCCGCAGCACCTTGCTGCCGATTGCCACAATGATCCACAACGGGTCGCGGGGCGCTGCCGCAACCGCCGGATCGGCCGGTATCTCGAGATGCCTGAAAATCGCCTCGTGCTCGGGTTTAAGCGTGAGGTGGGCGGCGCGCTGCCGGCCCCAGGCGCGCCACAACAGCATCGCTCCCGCATGGTCTATCACCGCGACCTCGCGCAGATCCCACTGCGAATTCCGGTCCGTCGCGTATTCGCCCAACCGTGGCACGAGCTCGGCCAGGCGCAGTTCCAGCCCGCGTAAATTCCACGCCCCGCTCAACACCAGGCAGCGCGCGCGGCCGGCTGCCGTAACTAACCTGATTTCAGGCTCCAGGCCAGCCTCGGACGCGGAATTCGGCATAAGTGAGTGCTTATTTTCTTCGGGAACAGGACGGGTTTACCCGCTGTAGCTACCTGATTAAGAAACGTTTTTATCTTATCCGTATGGGCGCAACAAGTCAAAACTTCAGTCGCTTGGCAGGAATTTGGTGCGGTGCAATAAAAAAGTCTTGACTTGCGGCTCCCAACCCATATAATTTGCTTTGTGCGATGCGGCAATTCCGCGATTTCAAATTCGCAGCGCAGTGGTTCCGCGAAGCAAACAGATGATTTTAATGTCTTTTTTTATAAGGAGATTCAAATGTTCCAAACTCCCGAACAGATTATGGCACTCAATAAAGCCAACCTGGAAGCCGCGGTCCGCTTTGCCGGTATCGCTCTGGAAGGCGCCGAGCGCATGCTCGAACTGCAACTGAAAACCGCGAAAAGCGCGTTTGCCGACGGCGTGCAGCAAGCCAAGGTAGTGACCGAAATGAAGGACGTGCAGGAATTCGCGCACCTGAAGAACACGGTGGCCCAGCCGACCCTGGAAAAAGCCACCAGCTACGTCAAGAGCATTTACGACGTCGCCGCCGCGACCCAGTCGGAAATTAACAAACTGGTCGAAGAGCAAGTCGCCGAGTTCAACAAGAAAATGGTGACGAGCCTCGACAAAGTCGTGAAATCGGCCCCGGCCGGTTCCGAAGTCGCCGTTGCCGCCGTCAAATCGGCGATCACGGCGGTCAATTCGGCCTACGACAACATGTCCAAATCGGCCAAGCAGTTCGCCGACATGACGCAGGCGAATGTCGAAGCCGCGACGACCCAGGCTGTGCACGCGACGAAGAAAAAAGCCGCTTAATTCCGGCTCCAGCAGCAAATAAAAAACCCGGGCGATGCCCGGGTTTTTTTCGTTCACGGAAACCTATTCGGGGATTTACGCCCGGCAGGAAGTCCCCTTGGGGGACAAGGGGCGTGCCCCTTGTTCGTAAAATGGGATTTTCACGCCTTAACCCTATCGAGCTTGATAGGGTTAAGGCGTTTCTGCCCACCCGAAACCGAGGCTGACGACCCCGCTTTTGAGTTCTGCGATCGCCGCCGGTATGCTCTGCGCTTCGCCACGCACGCCGAGCTCGATATAGCGGTCGGTTTCGCTCATGTGCGGCAGGCTGAATACTTTCAGACCCGGAAACCGCGCGAGCGTTGCGTTCATCAAGTCGATCAGCTGGCTCTCCCCCGCCCCGCGCACGACGATCGCGCTTTCGGCGACGCTGCCGGCGGCGTGCTGGTCCGCATACCAGTTGTCGAGCACCCACGCCATCATCGGCCACGCCATCTGCGGAAAACCCGGCACGAAATGATGGTGCCGCATGCTGAATCCCGGGATCCGGTTGTACGGATTGGGAACGATGCGGCTGCCGCGCGGGAATTCGCCCATCTTCAAGCGCTGCGGCGTGATGTCGGTAACGAAGCGCGCGCGGATCTCGGCTTCGGCGTCGGGATGCAGGTGGAGTTCGACGCCGGCTGCATCGGCCGCGCATTGCCGCGTGTGGTCATCGGGAGTGGCGCCGATGCCGCCGAAACTGAAGACGACATCGTCGGTGGCGAACGTACGCTTGAGCGTCGCGGTGATCAGCGGGGGTTCGTCGGCCAGATACTGGCACCAGGCGAGTTCCAGGCCGCGCTCGCCGAGCGTGGAGATGACCTGCGCCATATGCTTGTCCTGGCGTTTGCCGGACATGATTTCATCGCCGATGATGATTGCGCCAAATTGCATGGATAACCTTTAAAAACTCTTGAGCCGCCAAGGATTCATTTCAATACCCCCTTGAGGGATACGCGAAGGAAACAAGAAAACACAAACTGTGAACCGTAAACCGTAGGACGCGATTTCCTGGCGCAGGATCGCCTGTCGTTTTTTTGCCCTCCTTTGCGTCCTTCGCGTCCTCCGCGTCCTTCGCGGTTCAATGTCTTACTAACTGTGAATATAAGTCTCGAGCTGCTGGATCATGACCTGCTGCTCGGAAATCGTTTCCTTCACGAGGTCGCCGATCGACAGCACGCCGATCAGCTGGTCGTTCTCGAGCACCGGCAGATGGCGTATGCGCTTGTCGGTCATCAGCGCCATGCATTCTTTCACCGTGTTCTTTGGCTGCACGCAGACTACGCGTTCAGTCATGATTTCCTTGACCGGGGTGTCGTGCGACGACTTGCCCTGCAGGATCACCTTGCGCGCGTAATCACGCTCGGACAGGATGCCCGCGAGCCTGCCGTTCTCGACCACGAGCAGCGCGCCGATGTCTTTTTCCGCCATCTGCTTGAGCGCCTCGAAAACGCGCGTGTCGGGGCTGATGGTGCACAGCGCCTTGGTCTTGCCCTGCAGCAACTGCTTGACCGTTTTCATCGCATCCTCCGTTGGCGGTTTGGTTTCCAGTGTAATCCAATAATGCGCGGGCGCAAACGCCTGTGGCGGTTTATAGTTTGTCGGTCGCCGGCACCTGCCGCGCTTCCCCTGAGTCCGGACTCTTAACATGCGAAAATCGAACAATAGTTTCCTGCCCGATTTGTGGGCGCTGACCAAACCCTACTGGTTCTCCGAGGAGCGCTGGGCCGCGCGCGGCCTGCTGGCGGTCATCGTCGCGCTCAATCTCGGGCTGGTCTATATCAGCGTCCTGCTCAACCAGTGGAACAACGATTTCTACAACACGCTGCAAAACATGGACAAGGACGGCTTTTTTCACCAGATTGCAAAGTTCGGCGTGATTGCCACTGCGTACATCATCGTTGCCGTCTACCAACTGTATTTGAACCAGATGCTGCAGATCCGCTGGCGCCGCTGGCTGACCGGCCGCTACCTCGCCGACTGGATTGGCGAGCGCACCTACTACCGGCTGCAACTCACCGACCGCGGCACCGACAACCCCGACCAGCGGATAGCCGACGACCTGGCGGCATTCTGCGACAAGACACTGAACCTGACGCTCGGGCTGATGTCGTCGGTGGTCACGCTGATTTCATTCGTCACCATCCTGTGGGGGCTGTCGGGCACGCTGACCTTTCCGCTCAACGGCAGCGAAATCAGCATTCCCGGTTACATGGTGTGGGTCGCGCTGGTGTACGCCATCGTCGGCACCGTATTGATACATGTGATCGGCTGGCCGCTGATCGGCCTGAACTTCAACCAACAGAAGTTCGAGGCCAACTTCCGCTTTTCACTGATCAGGTTCCGCGAGAACGCGGAATCGATCGCGCTCTACGCCGGCGAACCCGGCGAGATACGCGGCCTCAATCATCGCTTTGCCGACGTCGTGGCGAACTGGTGGGCCATCATGAAACGCCAGAAGTTGCTGACGTGGTTCCGCTCCGGCTACAACCAGATAGCGATCATCTTTCCGTTCGTGGTCGCCGCCCCGCGCTATTTCGCGGGCAGCATACAACTGGGCGGCCTGATGCAGACGGCGTCCGCATTCAACCAGGTGCAGGACGCGCTGTCTTGGTTCGTCAACGCCTACACGCAGTTAGCGGAATGGCGAGCGACCGTCGAGCGCCTGACGACGTTCCGCAACGCGACTCACCGCGCCCAGCATGAAGCGCAAACCAGCGCCGGCGTGACAACCGCCACCAATGACGGTGAAACTTATACGGCGCGCGACGTCAAAATCGATCTGCCGGGCGGACAACCGCTGCTCGCGCCGTTCAGCGTTGAATTCAAGCCCGGCGAGAGCGTGCTCGTCACCGGCCCGTCCGGGTCGGGCAAAAGCACTTTGTTCCGCGCGCTCGCCGGCATCTGGCCGTTTGGCGGCGGCACCGTGGCGCGGCCGCACGACGGCCGCATATTGTTCCTGCCGCAGAAACCCTACCTGACAATAGGCACGCTGCGCGAGCAACTATGCTATCCCGCCGCCAGCGGCGCTTACAGCGACGACACATTACGCGCGGCGCTCACCGACTGCAGGCTGGAACACTTCACCGGCCGCCTTGACGAAGAACAGCACTGGGCGCAATTGCTCTCGGGCGGCGAGCAGCAACGCATTGCGTTCGCGCGCGCCCTGCTGCACAAACCCGGCTGGCTGTTCATGGACGAGGCGACTTCGGCGCTCGACGAAACGACGGAAGCGGCGCTCTATCACCTGCTGAAAGAACGGCTGCCGCGCACCACCGTAGTCAGCATCGGGCACCGCGCGAACCTGCGGCAGTTCCATCAGCGGCGGCTGGAAATACGCACGGACGGCGCCCGCGCCGGCACGCTCGAGTGGGCGACGTGAAAATCGGCCGCGCGCGGCACGGATTGAGCGTCTAAACCAGCCGCGCGTCGCTGTGGCGGCCGGCGAGAAGACGCACCAGGGCCGCCGTGTCCACCGGCTTGCTGAAGTAATGCCCCTGCATTTCGTCGCAATGATGTTCTTCCAGAAAGCGGTACTGCTCGCTCGTCTCAACCCCTTCGGCGATTACACGCAGGCGCAGGCTGTGCGCCATCGCGATCACCGCCTGGGTAATCGCTGCATCGTCTTTGTCGCCCGGCAGATCGAGCACGAATGAGCGATCGATCTTGACGCTGCTGATCGGGAACCGCTTGAGGTAGCTCAGCGACGAATAGCCGGTACCGAAATCGTCGATCGCAACGCGCACGCCGAGCTGCTTCAATTGCTGCAGCACGCCGGCCGCGCGGTCCGCGTTGTGCATCACGGTGCTCTCGGTGATCTCGAGTTCGAGCAGCCGCGGGTCGAGGCCGGTTTCACGCAATATCCGCATGATGGCCGCCGCGAGCTCGTCGCGCGCGAACTGCCGCGCCGACAGATTGACAGCGACACCGATGGGCGGCAGACCCCGGGCAACCCAGCTCTGCGCCTCGGCGCACGCCGTGCGCAATACCCACTCGCCGATGGAAGCGATCAGCCCGGTCTCTTCGGCGAGCGGAATGAACTGCGCCGGCGGCACCATGCCGATGTCGGGGTGCTGCCAGCGCACCAACGCTTCCACGCCGGTGATGCGGCCGCTGCGCATGTCGACTTTGGGCTGGTAATGCAGCAGAAATTCATTGCGCTCGACCGCACGCCTCAAGCTGGTTTCGAGCGCCAGCCGCTCGCACGAATGCTGGTTCATCTGCACCGAATAAAACTGCTGGTTGTTCTTGCCCTGTTCCTTGGCGCGATACATCGCAATGTCCGCGTTCTTCAGCAGCGCCTGCTGGTCGTGCCCGTCGTCGGGATAAATACTGATGCCTATGCTCGCCGTCACGTGAAATTCCTGCCCGTTGATCAGGAACGGACGCGCCACCGTATCGAGTATTTTCTGTCCCACGTCTGCCACCTGCGCGGGGTCGGCAACGTCCTCGATCAGCACCACGAACTCGTCGCCGCCCTGCCGTCCTACGGTGTCGGCTTCGCGCAGGCATTCGCGCAGTCGCTCGGCAAGCTGCTTCAACAGCCGGTCGCCGGCATCATGACCCAGCGTGTCGTTGATCACCTTGAAACGGTCGAGGTCGATGAACAGCACCGCCGCCATTTTGGAGAAGCGCTGCGCGCGCGCCAGCGCCTGCGTCAATCGCTGGTTGAACATCGCGCGGTTGGGCAGGTCGGTCAGGGCATCGTGGTTGGCGAAAAAAGTGAGGCGCAGTTCCGCTTCCTTGCGCGCGATGAACTGGCCGATCTGGCTGCCTATGCCGATGGCGATCCTGACCACTTCATCGTCCCGCGCGCGCACCCCGCGGCCGAACAATTCGATAACGCCGTAAAATTCGCCGCTCACCACGATCGGAAAGGCAAACGCGCACTGCAGCCCCGCTGCCAGCGCCAGGGGGCCGCGTATGAAAGTCGGTTCGAGCGCAAGATCGGGCAGCCAGACCGGTTCGCCGCTTTTCCAAACACGGCGCAACAGGCCCGCGTTCTCGCTGCCGGTATCGATGCGCGTGGCCGAAAGGTGCAGGAACTCCGTGATTTCCGGCGCCGCGATGCCCCAGTTTTCGGTGTGCCGCATCAGGCCGTCGTCTTTCGCAACGACCCGCCGCGCGCCCGCCGCCCAGTCGAGACCCTCGCACAGCGTCTGGATGACACGCGGGATCGCCTCGTCGACACTTTGCGCCGCCGCCAGTTGCACCGTCACTGCCGTCTGGATGTTCTGGCGCCGCTCGGCGCGCTTGCGCTCGCTGATGTCCGCGGCGTACAGCACCGCGCCGGTGATTGCGCCCCCGGCGTCGCGCAGCGGCGCCGCCGACAAGGCGACCGGAATGTACGAGCCGTCCTTGCGCAGGCGCACCGTCTCGATGTCCGAGAAGTGCTCGCCGCGCTGGATGGTGGCACGGTAGCGCAACCGTTCCTCGCTCTTGTCGGGCGGCACCGTCGGCGACAGGCGTCCGACCACCTCTTGCTCGGTCCAGCCGAATATCCGCTCGGCGGCCGGATTCCAGCGCTTGACGATGCCGTGCTCGTTTTGCACGATGATCGCGAGCGGCGACACGGCAACCAGCGCTTCCAGGCGCGATGAGGACTGCTGCAGTGCTTCCAGCGTGCGTTTGCGTTCGCCGGTGTCGGCGAACATCGCGACCATGCCCACCGCATCGCCCGCGCCGGTGTATATGGCAGCCGCCGACACGCTGACGTCGACCTGCGCGCCGTCTTTGCGCAACCGCACGGTCTCGACATTCTCGAACGTCTCGCCATTCAATATGCGCGTGCGGTGCGCGTGCGCTTCCGCCATCAGCTGCGGTGGCACCAGCGGCGTCGGCCTGCCCCGCACTTCGTCAGGTGTCCAGCCGAACATGCGCACGGCGGCGGGATTCCAGCGCCGCACATTCAGATTGACGTCGAATTCCACGATGGCAAGCGGCGACGCTTCGATCAGCGATTCGATACGATCGGTCGACTCCTGTAATGCTTCCTCGATTTTTTTCTGCTCTTCCAGCTGGGCGTTCAGTTGGTGAATGGCGCCGTCCGCAAGCCGGTTGGCGGCCGACAGGCGCTCGACGAGATCGGTGTTCTCGTAGCGCGTGCGCAGCGAGGCGACAAGCGAACGGTGCACGATCGGGCATGCCGCGAACATCGTCGCGACGTATGCCGTCAGGATCGCGCCGGTGAATATATGAATCGGGTCGCCATGCGCGTACATGGCCACGGCCAGCGGCACCAGCGCCGTCAGCATATATGCGATAAATGCGGCCTTGACCGGTGTCAGCACTATCGTCGCGCTGCCGACCATCCCCGCGATCACGAACACGATCAGGAATTGATAGCCGAGGTCGGTTGTTGGCAACAAGAGCGAGCCCAGCACACCCCACATGGCGCCCATCGCGGCGGCACCAATCACGAACCGGCAGGCCCAGTAATGCGCCGCATGCTCGATTTCATGCGCGATGTAGTGGCGGTGAAGGGCAAAACGCGCGGCCGTTATCGCGGCAATGCCGGCAAACCAGGCGGCCAGCAGGGCGTTCGGCGCGACGTTCCACAAACCTCAGGTGACGATCAGCGCAACCGCAAGCGTGCCGCCGTAGGTGGCCAGCGACAAGCGGTACAACAAGCGCACCTGCTCCGCAAAAACCGCGGTGGCCGTGGCGTCCGGCTTGATGTTCGGCACCAGCTCAAGCGGTTGCGAGGTGGGCGCCATGCTCGTGTCCCCCTGGGGAATACTGGAAGTCGCTATATTGTGACACGAACCCTGCGCGGGCAAAATCCGGTAAGCGGGTCAGCGCCTTGCAGCGGCGATAGCGTCGGCCTTGGCTAGCAGGCGCCGGGCCATGCGGATATTGGCGATATCTATCATGCGTCCATCGAGCTGCACCGCGCCGCGCCCATCGCGCGCCGCCTGCGCCATGGCCTCGACGATACGGCGCGCGCGCGCCACTTCCTCCGCTGCCGGACTGAAAGCATTATTGATGCCCTCAAGCTGCGCCGGATGAATGGCCATGCGGCCTTCAAAGCCGAGCGCGGCTGAGCGCAGGCTCGACACGCGAAAGCCCTCTGCGTCGTTGAAATCGCTGTACGGTCCGTCAATCGGGCGCAGGCCGTAGGCACGGCACGCCGCAACGATGCGCGACTGCGCTGCGTGCCAGGGATCGAGCTGGTAATAAGCGCGCTTGCCGGCAGCATCCGCGTCGCTCAACACGCCGTAATCCGGATTGAGCCCGCCGATGGTGGTGGAGCGCGCGCCGGTCGATGCCGCGAAATCGCCCGAACCGAAACACATGGCCTCGAGACGCCTGCTTCCCTGGGCGATCGCCTCGACATTGCACAGCCCGAGCGCGGTTTCTATCAGGACTTCAAATCCGATGCGTTTTTCACGTTTGCAGGTCTGCTCGATCTGCGTCACCAGCACGTCCAGCGCATAAACATCGGCGGCGACCCCGACCTTGGGCAGGAACAGCAGATCGAGACGCGGACAGGCTTCCACAACCTCGATCACGTCGCGGTATGTATATTGGGTGTCGAGGCCGTTGATGCGCAGGCTCAGGGTCTTGCCGCCCCAATCAATATCGTTCAGCGCCGCCACCGCGTTCTTGCGCGCGCGCGGCTTGTCGTCCGGCGCCACCGAATCTTCAAGATCGAGAAACACCACGTCGGCGGCCGAGCGACTCGCCTTGTCGATCATTTTCGGATTCGACGCCGGCACCGCAAGCTCCGAACGGTGCAGGCGCGGCGTGGCAGGTTCGTAAGAGGTCAGGCTCATGAATTTTTTCCCATTGAACGTTCGAGCGCGCGTATCAACACGGAAAAATCCGCGCCGCCGTCGCCCGCGCCCATCAGGGCGTTGATCTGCTGCTTGACGACCGCGCCGGCGGGCAGCGGCAACCCCGCTTCCTGCGCAAGTTCCAGCACGATGCCGAGGTCCTTGTGATAAAGGCGCGTATCGATACCAGTGCCGAAATCACGGCTGACCATGCGCTTGCCGAAGAGTTCGAGCACGCGGCTGGCGGCGACCCCGCCCATCAGCGCTTCATGCACGCGCGCGGGATCGAGCCCGCACTCACGCGCGAGCGACAATGCCTCCGCGGCGGCCTGCGCGGTGATGGTCAACGCGAGTTGATTGCACGCTTTGGTCACCTGGCCGGCGCCGTGCCCCCCCATATGCAATATCGTTTTGCCGAGGCAGGCGAACAATGGTTTAACCCGCTCAAATACCTCGGGTTTGCCGCCGGCCATAATCGATAGCGTCGCGCCCTGCGCGCCTGCGGGACCACCCGACACCGGCGCATCGACGTGTTCGATGCCGCGCGCTTCCAGCGCCTGCGCGATATTGCGCGTCACCAGCGGAGAAATGGTCGCCATATCGATGACGACGCAACCCGCGCGCGCGCCGGCAGCGATACCCTGCGCGCCGAGCGCAACCTCCTCGCTGTCGGCCGAAGCCGTAACCAGCGAAAAAACAACATCCGCCGCGCGCGCGACCTGGGCCGGGCTCTCAGCGGTACTCGCCCCCGCAGCAACGAGCGGCGCCATGGCTTCCGCGCGCCGCGCGTAGACGGTCATTGCGTATCCGGCCTTGATGAGATTGAGCGCCATCGGCCGCCCCATCGCGCCGAGGCCGACAAACCCGAGTTTGAGTGCCGCGTTCACAACTTGCACTCGGCCCGTTTCGGCGCCTTCGCATCGGTATGCCACCAGTGGCCTATGCGTTCCCGCAATTCGCCAACGGTAGAAAATTGCAGCGGTGTGGTCATCGCAACGGGATCGAGCACCGTATTGCCGCCAACCACCTCGGCTATGGTATCGACGCGATGCACGCGCCAACCGGCCAGCGCGAAACCGTTGTCGATCGCCTTCAAGCGGCTTTCCTGCTGCCACACGCCGGCCAGCTTCAGTTCGGACTGCTTGCCCGGCGTACTTTCCGTGGCATACGTCAAAACCAGGTCGAACCTGACCTCGCCCGCCGCGCCGCGGATTGCGGTGCCGCGCGCGTGCCACGGCGCACCGAAGTCTTTACGCGCGCTGTAGGCCTTACGTACGCGCAGCGTAATTTTATCGTCGCCAACGTCGATGGCGGTTTGCGCCCCGGCCGCCGGCAGTCCCTGCGGCAGCGCGCGCGAAAGCAGGCGCAACGCCAATTGCAGATTCAGCACCGGTTCGTTCAGTTCCCGTAATTCGAGTTGGCGCGCCGGCACAATGTCCTTCAACAGCAACGCCTGGTCGTCGCACATCGACATCAGCGTGCCGCTGACTTTCGCCGTGCCGCGGCGCTCTTCCTTGATGATGCGCACGTCGCCGTTGTCCGCGCGGTCGAACTGCCACTGCGCCGAAAACGCGCCGGCGGGGTCAGTGACCGACAATACGATATGGCCGCCGCCAAACCAGACATCCGCGGGCTTGGGGCTCTGCGCCTGCGCGTTCAGAGTAATAGCTCCAAGCATTGTAAAGACAGCGGTTTTCAGCATGGCATGCTCCCCAAATTCTGCAGTTTACCGGCTGCACTCCGGTGCGGACAGGCGGCGCGCGACGAACGGCGGTTGCGGCACGATTAACGGATCAAACCCAGCGTCAGCATCAACGGCAGGCTGAACCAGAACAGGATTGTACTCCACCCGATCAGCAGGGCCGCCGCCGCGCCGTCGAGGCGAAAACGATCGGCCAGCAGCAGCGCCGTCATCATGGCCGGCGTGGTCGCTTCGAGCGCGGACGCGTACTGCGCCTCGCCCAGCGGCGTAAAGAACAGGTGCGATGCGCACGCCACGACGAGCGGCGCGAACAACAATTTGACCGCCGCCGCCGTGAGGATTTCCGGACGCGGCGTCAGGTTGCGCCACGGAATGGTCATCCCCAGCACGAACAGCGTCACCGGAATGGTCGCCTGCCCTATCATGTTCGCCGCAGCGACCAATGGTTTGTAGGTGAGCCCCAGCGACTGCAGGGTAAAGCCGAGCGCGAACGCCCACAGCGGTGGCAACGACAGCAGGATGCGCCATAGCGATGGATACGACACCGGCTTTTCGTGCGAACCCAGCCGCGTCGCTATCCACACGCCGAGAGTCCAGATGAACGGCATCGTCATCAGCATGTCGTTGAACACCGCATAGCGCACGGCGTCGCGGCCGAAAAAAAACATCAGCACCGGCGCGCCGATATTGAACGTGTTGCCGAACATGCCACCCAGCATCAGCACCGCGCGCGTGGGATCTGTCAGCCCACGCCCGAGCGGCGACATATACAGCAGCACATAGAGCAACGCGCCTGAAGCGAGCGTGCCGATGCCGACCAGCAGCGGCACCGACAGGAGGTCGGCGGTGATCGGCGTGTTGGAGACGACCGCGAACAGGATGCACGGATAAAATACGTAGAGCACGAGCCGGTTCAACTGCGTGCGCAGTACTTCCACCTCGGCGTCGCGAAATATCAGCGGCCATACCGCGCCCGCGCCCACCAGCAGCGCCAGCGGCAGCATGACTTCGACCATCAAGTCAAACAGCCTCATTGTTTATACTTTATTAAGATCTTGAACCGCAAAGGATTCATTTCAATACCCCCTTGAGGGGTACGCGAAGGGCGCGAAGGAAAACAAGAGCGACGACAAGACAATAAAGGAAAAACGTGACTATTCAGCACAAATGAAGGGGATTGTACAACGAGTACGTTTAGCGTACAGTGAGGGCCATGGATGAGTTGCCGGATCTTTCGAGTCTAAGTCATGCGCAAAAAGATGACCTGATCCGCTTGCTCTATCCGTTGCTAGAACAGG